>JANQIL010000132.1 GCA_028282245.1 Magnetospira sp. | reverse complement strand
AGTCCCATCCGTTGGCTGAATCGAACCACCAGATCAATAGCTTAGTGGATCGACCGATCCAAAGCTTGGGTACCAAGCGTTGGATCCGATCCACTAGCGGATTGTCGTCCTCGGGTCGTCCGCGATTTTCGGACCGGCCGACATATCCGAGTCCAGGGACGGCGAGCCCAAACGCCAACCGGGCGGACGCGCGCGGCATCCGCCCGGTTGGTTCGTGCCGGAACGGTGGGCGGCCTACTGCTGCGGGGCCGCCGCCGGGGCGACCGGAGCGCCGTACCCATAAGGCACGCCGTGACCGTAAGGGGCGCCGTACCCATAGGGAGCACCGTAACCGTAGGGGCCATAGCCGCCATAGGGGCCGCCGTACCCATAGGGACCACCGTAACCGTAGGGGCCATAGCCGTACGGGCTGCCGTGGCCGTAGCCCGAGCCGCGACCGCTGAAGTTCATGTTGAAATCGCCGGAGCCGTCGCCGAGTCCGTTCCACGGACCGCCGCCACCCCACGGACCCCAACCCCAGGCTTGGGCGTCACCGGCCATTCCACCGACCGCCAGGGCAACCGCGGAAACCATCAGAATCTTTTTCATGAGATCGTCCTCATCCTGTCATATCCCTCGCTTTTTTTGTGGAGAGAGACCCAGGGACGAGGGAACAAGCCCAAAATCTCTCGCGCAGCCGTGGTGGAGCCGTCGGAACGACCGGGAGATCAAGCCTCCGACGTAATGGCCGGGCTCCACCCGGGCGTGCCTGAGATTTCGGGGCCAGGGGACCTCGCGCCCTGGCGCCGGCATTCTACGCGGAAGACGTTCCGTTGGTCCACGATAAGTTTGCGCGCCGCCGTTCCACCGCCGCGAGGGTCGCCCGGGCATGGCGGCGGCGAGGCGACGGTTGACACCCACGTGTCGCATGGGCGAAGCATGGGATGGAGAACAGGCAACCAATCCGACTCGATCGAGGGAGTATTTTCATGAGCAAGGACTTGCGCGTAGGGATCGCCGGTCTGGGAACGGTCGGCGGCGGGACGGTGCGTCTGCTGCTCGAAAACGCCGATCTCCTCGCCGCCCGCTGCGGGCGCCCGGTGACCCTCGCGGCGGTCGCCGAGCGGTCGAACAACCGCGTCCCCGGCCTGCCGATGGACGGCATCGCCTGGCACGGCGACGCCATGGCGCTGCTCGACGAGGATCTGGACGTGACGGTCGAACTGATCGGTGGCGCCGAGGGCGTGTCCCGCGACCTGGTCGCCGAGAGCCTGCGGCGCGGCCGTCACGTGGTGACCGCCAACAAGGCCCTGATCGCCCACCACGGCGCCGAACTGGCGCGGTTGGCCGAGGCGCACGGAGTGGTGCTGGCGTTCGAGGCGGCGGTGGCCGGCGGCATCCCGATCGTCAAGGCGATCCGAGAGGGCATGGCCGGCAACAATTATTCCCGCGTCTACGGGATCCTCAACGGAACCTGCAACTACATCCTGACCGCCATGCGCGAGACCGGTCGCGAATTCGCCGAGGTGCTGCGCGAGGCCCAGGATCTCGGCTACGCGGAGGCCGATCCCGGCTTCGACGTTGACGGCATCGACACCGCGCACAAGCTGGCCATCCTGGCCAGCGTGGCGTTCGGATGCGAGATCGACTTCCCGGCCGTGCACGTGGAAGGCATCCGCCGGGTCAGCGCGCTCGACATCGGGTTCGCCGACGAACTGGGCTACCGCATCAAGCTTCTGGGTGTCGCCAGCCGCACCGAGGGCGGGATTGAGCAGCGGGTGCATCCCTGCATGGTGGCCCGCGACACCCCGATCGCCGCCGTCGAGGGGGTCTTCAACGCGGTGGTCGCGCACGGCGATTTCGTGGATACCACCATGCACGTGGGACGCGGCGCCGGCGAGAGGCCGACCGCTTCGGCGGTGGTCGCCGATATCGCCGACATCGCGCGCGGCCCGCGCCCGCCGACGTTCGGGATTCCGTCCCGCGACCTCGCCCGGCTGCCAACCCGGCCGATGGCCGAGCACGTGGGGGCCTATTACGCGCGGCTGTCGGTGGTCGACCGGCCGGGCGTGTTCGCCGACATCGCGGCGGCGCTGGGCGCCCACGAGGTGTCGATGGAATCGGTGTTGCAGCGCGGTCGCGCGCCCAACGAGCCGGTACCCCTCGTGATGACCCTGCACGAAACCCGCGAGGCCTCGGTCGTCGCGGCATTGGACGCGATCGGACGGCAGGACAGCGTCGTCGAGCCGCCCTATATGATAAGGATGGAGTCCTTCTGAACCGATGGGGAGTAGCACGATGAGCGGCATGGCGGCGTTGTTCGGCGGTCGGAACTTCGCCCTCGACGCGGTCCGGATCACCGAGAACGCGGCCCTCGCGGCGGCCGACTGGATGGGGCGCGGCGACGAGCAGGCGGCCGACGCGGCCGCCGCCGCCGCCATGTGCGACGCTCTCCATAGCATCGACCTCGACGGCCTGGTGGTGATCGGCGAGTTCGGGGATCATCCCGGCGTGGCGCTCTGCGCCGGCGATTCCGTGGGCTCCGGCGCCGGGCCGGCGATTGACGTGGCGCTCAGTCCGCTCGAGGGCATCACCGCCTGCGCGCGCGGCGGCGCCAACGCCCTGTCGGTGGTGGTGATGACCGACCGGGGCGGATTCCTGTCGGTGCCCGATCTATACATGGACAAGATCGCGGTCGGTCCGGACCTGCCGAGCGGCGTGATCGATCTGGACGCGACGCCGGAAGACAACCTGCGCGCCCTGGCCGAGGCCAAGCGGGTGCGGGTGCGCGATCTGCTGGTGTGCATTCTCAACCGGCCGCGCCACGGCGACCTTATCGAGCGGGTGCGCGACGCCGGGGCGCGAATCACGCTGATCTCCGACGGCGACGTGAGCGGCATCCTGGCGACCATGGACCCGCAAAGCGGAGTCGACGTGTTCATGGGGGTCGGCGGAGCGCCGCAGGGCGTGCTCGCGGCCGCTGCGCTGTCCTGCGTCGGAGGACAGATGCAGGGCCGGCTCCACCTGCGCGGCCCGGACGACCGGCGGCGCGCGATCGATCACGGGATCGCCGAGCCGGACCGCGCGTACCACCTTTCCGAGATGGCGGTCGGCGACGTGATGGTGGCGATCACCGGAGTGACGCCGGGCGCCCTGCTGCGCGGCGTGCAGCGGGGATCGAGGTGGACCACCACCCATTCCCTGGTCATGCGTTCGTCGTCCGGTACCGTGCGATACATCGAATCCCGCCATCGCCTGGACTCGGGCGGCCGCTTGATCCTCGGCGGCTGATCGGTGGACGGCGGCCCGACCCGACCGGCCTTCCTCGGCGTCGAACGGTCGTTGCGCGGCAAGCGCTGGCGGCTGCGTGAGGCCGACGACCGGATCGCCCTGGCCCTGGCCCAGCGTCACGACCTGCCCGAACTGGCCGGGCGGGTCCTGGCGGCGCGCGGGATCGGCCTCGACGAGGCCCCCCATTTCCTCAATCCCACCCTGCGTCATCTGATGCCGGATCCGTCGCGCCTGCGCGACATGGACGCCGCCGCCGCGCGGCTCGAACGGGCCATCGTCGACGGCGAGCGGATCGCGGTGTTCGGCGACTACGACGTGGATGGCGCCACCTCGACCGCCCTGCTCGGCCGCTTCCTGAACGCCGTCGGCGCCCCGCCGCCCCGTCTCTACGTCCCCGACCGCCTGACCGAGGGCTACGGACCCAACGGCCCGGCGCTACGGCGGTTGGCCGCCGACGGGGTGCGCCTGACGGTCACCGTGGACTGTGGCGCCACCGCCCACGACGCCCTGGCGGCCGCCGCCGAGGCCGGTCTCGACGTGGTGGTGCTCGACCATCACGAGGCGGACTCCCGCCTGCCGCCGGCGATCGCGGTGGTCAATCCGAACCGCCTGGACGAGGACCGTGGCCTGGGGCACTTGGCGGCGGTCGGGGTCACCTTCCTGTGCGTGGTGGCGGTCAACCGGCGGCTGCGCGCGGCCGGCTGGTTCACCGGCGAGCGCCGCGAGCCGGACCTGATGCGGTTGCTCGACCTGGTGGCCCTCGGAACGGTGTGCGACGTGGTGCCGCTGGTCGGTCTCAACCGCGCCCTGGTCGCGCAGGGACTCAAGGTGATGGCGCGGCGGACCAATCCCGGGCTCGCGGCGCTGGCCGACGTGGCCGGGGTGCGCGAACCGCCCGGCACCTATCACGCCGGGTTCCTGCTCGGGCCGCGCGTCAATGCCGGCGGACGGGTCGGCGAGTCCGATCTGGGGGCGCGCCTGCTGGCCTGCGACGACCCGGACGAAGCGGCGGAACTGGCGCGCCGGCTCGACGCCTGCAACGGCGAGCGCCAGGCCCTGGAGGCACGCGTTCTCGAACAGGCCATCGACGTCGTCGAGTCCGATTCCGAGCGATGTCTGCGGCCGGCCCTGGTGGCGGCGGTCGGCGACGGCTGGCACCCCGGAGTGGTCGGCATCGTGGCCAGCCGGCTGGCCGAGCGCTACAACCGGCCGGCCTGCGTGCTGGCCCGCGACGGCGCGACGGCGGTCGGCTCCGGACGCTCGCTGCCCGGTCTCGACCTCGGCGCGGCGGTGATCGCGGCCCACCAGTCCGATCTTCTGATCAAGGGCGGCGGCCACGCCATGGCGGCCGGGTTTACCGTCGCCGCGCAACGGATCGACGAATTCCTCGATTTTCTGGCCGGACGCCTGGAGCACGGCCTGCCCGATGCCGGCCTGGTGCCCGACCTGTCGGTCGATGGCGCCCTCAAGGCCGCGGCGGCCCACGCGGCGACCCTGGCGGCGGTGCAGCGGGCGGCGCCGTTCGGGGCCGGCAACGCCGAGCCCAGGTTCGTGCTGACCGGGGTGCGCGTCACCTCGTCGGCGGTGGTCGGCGAGGCCCACGTGCGCTGTGCGCTCGCCGGGGCGGCGGAGGGAGGACGCGTCCAGGGCATCGCGTTTCGCAGCGTCGACGACGCGCTCGGCCAGACGCTGCTCAACCATCGCGGCGCCGTGCTGCACGTGGCCGGACGTTTGCGCCGCGACCGCTGGCGCAACGGCGACGCGGTGCAGTTCCAGATCGACGACGCCGCGCCGGCCGGCTGATCGGCCGCGTCGAGAGACTTGATTCGAATCCGGAACGCGGTTACAAACCCGGGCTCCGGGACCCCATCGTCTAGAGGCCTAGGACACCGGCCTTTCACGCCGGCAACACGGGTTCGAATCCCGTTGGGGTCGCCAGGTTTTTTGCAAGACACCGACGGTTCCCGAGAGGCGATCCGGGAGCCGGTTCGCAGGCGTTTCGCGCGCCGTGTCCCGGCCGGAGGTCGTCGATGCCCGTTCCCGCGAACCCGATCGTTCTCATCCCCGCCCGGATGGCCTCGACCCGCCTGCCCGGCAAGCCGCTGGCCGACATCCACGGGCGGCCGATGATCGTCCACGTGCTCGACCGGGCCCGCGAGGCCGACCTGGGTCCGGTCGTGGTCGCCTGCGCGGAGACCGAGATCGCCGCCGCCGTGCGCGACGCGGGCGGCAGGGCCGTGCTGACCACGCCGGACCATCCGTCCGGGTCCGACCGCGTGTTCGAGGCCCTGAGCCTGCTCGATCCGGACGGACGCCACGACGTGGTGGTCAACCTGCAGGGCGACCTGCCGACCGTCGACGCGGGACTCCTGCGTCGCACCGTCGCCGCCCTGGCCGGCGACGCGACCTCCGACATCGCCACCCCGGTGGTTCCGATCGGCGATCCCGACGAACGCGCCGATCCCAACGTGGTCAAGGCGGTGGTCGGCTTCCCCGAGGGCGCGGAGACGGCTCCGGCGCTGTACTTCAGCCGGGCCCCGGTGCCGTGGGGCGGCGGCGACCTGTATCACCACGTCGGCCTGTATGCCTATCGCCGGGCGGCGCTGGAACGGTTCGTCGGCCTGCCGCCGGGGGTGCTTGAACGACGCGAGCGTCTGGAACAACTCCGCGCCCTGGAAAACGGCCTGCGGATCGTGGCGGCGCGCGTTGACACGGTGCCGCTCGGTGTCGATACTCCGGCCGACCTGGAGCGGGCCCGCGCCCTGCTGGTCCGCCGCTGAGGAACCCGCCCGATGTCCGATCCGTCGAAGACCATCGCCTTCCAGGGCGCGCCCGGCGCCTACTCCGACCTCGCCTGCCGCCACGTGCGGCCGGAAATGCTCACCCTGCCCTGCCACTCGTTCGAGGATGCCTTCCAGGCGGCGCGCGACGGACGGGCCGCGCTGGCCATGATCCCGGTCGAGAACTCGGTGGCCGGCCGGGTCGCCGACATCCACCATCTGCTGCCGGAGTCCGGCCTGCACATCATCGGCGAGCATTTCCAGCGGGTGAACCATCACCTTCTGGCGGTTCCGGGGGCGCGCATCGAGGATCTGGTCGAGGTGCATTCGCATGTCCATGCCCTGGGCCAATGCCGCGGGCTGATCGGCGAACTGGGCCTGACCCCCGTGGTCCGCGTCGACACCGCCGGCGCGGCGGCCGAACTCGCCGCCTCCGGAGATCCGACGCGCGCGGTGATCGCCTCCGAGCTGGCCGGCGAGCTGAACGGACTGGCGTCGCTGAGGGCCGACATCGAGGACGCCGACCACAACACCACCCGGTTTCTGCTGATGGCCCGCGAGCCGATCATTCCGCACCCCAAGGCGGGGCGGATCATCACCACCTTCGTGTTCCGGGTCCGCAACGTGCCGGCCGCCCTGTTCAAGGCGCTGGGCGGTTTCGCGACCAACGGAATCAACATGACCAAGCTGGAAAGCTACATGCTGAACGGCTTCTTCCACGCCACCCAGTTCTATTCCGACGTCGAGGGCCATCCGGAGAACCGCAACCTGCGCCTGGCCCTGGAGGAATTGGAGTTCTTCTCCCACGAGGTCAAGATCCTCGGGGTCTATCCGGCCCACCCCTATCGGTTCGTCGATACGCGCGTGCCGCCATCCGACTGATACCGGGTCCGGATCATCCATTCGGAACCCGCATGCATCGCCTTGCGCCGTTCGGCAGGCGCGCGCCCGCTGGACAGCGAGGGGGCGGATTGCCGTTCCGGGGCGTTGGCCGGGCGTGCTAACGTCGCCCGATGGAGAGTCGGAACGCCCGGGCCGAGGCCACGATCGCGCTCCTCCGATGGTACGAATCGGTCGGAGTCGACGAGTGCCTGTCGGCGCTGCCCATCGACCGCACGCGCGCCATTCCGCCGGAGGACCCGAACCCGCCCCCCGCGCCTCCGCGCGTCGCGGCCGCGTCGCGGCCCGACACCCGGCCCGATCCGCCACCGGGATCCGCCACGCCGCCCCCCGCCGCCCGTCCGCGACCGACCGGCGAGGCGGTCAAGGCGGCCTGCGACCTGGCGCGCGAGACCCGCACGGTGGCCGAATTGCGGGCCGCCCTGGATGCCTTCGACGGCTGCGCCCTCAAGCGCACCGCCACCAACACGGTGTTCTACGACGGGACTCCGGAGGCGGCGCGGGTGATGCTGGTCGGCGAGGCGCCGGGCGCCGAGGAGGATCGCCGGGGCCTGCCCTTCGTGGGTCCGAGCGGCATGCTGCTCGACCGCATGCTGGCCTCCATTGGACTCGATCGCGCGGGGGTGGTGATCTCCAACACCGTGTTCTGGCGGCCACCCGGCAACCGCAGCCCCAACACCACCGAGATCGCCACCTGCCTGCCGTTCCTGGAGCGCCTGATCGAACTGGTCGCCCCGGAGATTCTGGTCGCCCTGGGTGGTCCGGCGGCCAAGACCCTGCTCGCCCGCAGCGAGGGCATCACCCGGCTGCGCGGCCATTGGTCGACCTATGCCACCGCCGGGCTGTCGCATCCGGTGGCCGCCACCGCCCTTTATCACCCGGCCTACCTGCTGCGGTCGCCGGGCGCCAAGCGGGAGGCCTGGCGCGACCTGCTGGCCATCCGGCGACGGCTGAACGAACCGAAGGAGGAACCGCGCCCGTGAAACAGACCGGAGAACCGTCCGTCGAGGCACTCGGCGGCAAGGGCCTTGGGCGGCTGCTGAGCCGCTATGTCCTGGCCACCCGGCCGAAGTTTCTGAGCGCCATCGCGTTGCCGGTGGTGCTCGGGACCGCATGGGGGGCGTTGCGGATCTCCTCGTTCGACGCGACCGGGTTCGCCCTGGCCCTGGTGGCCTCGATCGCTGTTGCCGCCGGCGGCAACGTGATCAACGACGTGCACGATCACTTGAGTGGCAACGACGGTCTCAACGACGGCCGAATCCATCCCTATTCCGGCGGATCCCGGTTCATTCAGAACGGCATCCTGTCGGTCGGGCAGATGGCCCGCTGGGCCTATTTCCTGCTCGCCGTGGGAAGCGCGGCCGGTCTGCTTCTGACATTCCATCTCGGCGCTCCGGTGCTCGCCTTCGGAGCGGTCGGCCTGGCGCTCGCCGTCGCCTATTCGGCGCCGCCGGTCAAGCTGAGCGCGCGTGGCCTGGGCGAGATCGTGGTCGGACTGGCGTTCGGCCTTCTCCCGGTGGTGGGCGCCGCGTGGACGCAGAGCGGCGCCGTGACCGTCGAGGCGGTGCTTCTGGCGTTGCCAACGACCTTCTGGGTCATCGCCATCCTGCTCATCAACGAAGTGCCCGACGCCACCGCCGACGCCGCCGTGGGGCGTCGCACCTGGGTCGTCATCGGGGGCCGCCGGGCCGCCCGAAGGCTCTATCTGGTGCTGCACGGGTCGGCCCTGGCCACGTTCGCGCTCGGCGTCGCAAACGGCCTGCTGCCGACCTGGAGCCTGCTCGGTCCGGCGGTTCTGCTCGGCCTCGCGGTTCGCGTTTCGGCGGCCATCGACGGCGCCGACGACGACCGTTTGCGCCGCGCCATGGAATTCACCCTCGCCATCCACGGCCTGGGAATCCTGTGGACTTGCGTGGCGGTGAGCGTAAACGCGTGATCGAACCACGCAAACCCGTTGTCATTTTCGCCGCGCCGGGTAAAAGGAACCGGGAAGACAACGGGTTGAGACTGATGATGCGGTGGCGAATCCCTCTGGCGCGGCTGTCGGGTATCCTTGTGGTCTGGATCGTCTGGACGGCGGCGGCCCTCGCGGCTCCGCCGCCCGACGCGCTGTCACGGGCCGACGCCGAGCGGTATCGGGATATTTTCGCTCTCCAGAAGCTGGGCGAATGGCGGGCCGCCGACAAGCTGATCGGGGCATTGACCGACGATATCCTGATCGGTCACGTGCGCGCCCAACGTTACCTGCACCCGACCCACTACCGAAGCCGCTACCTGGAACTGCGGGACTGGCTGGCAGCCCACGCGGACCATCCGCGCGCCGAGCGCATTTACCGGCTGGCCGTCAAGCGCCGTCCGGCCAACTACAAATGGCCGCGCCGCCCGTCGCCGGTCCCCGGCCTGCCGGGGTATCGGGCGCCACGCCACCCGTCGGACGATCCCTTGCCCCGACGGCGCGGCCTGAGCGACGAGCAGCAGGCCCGCGCCAAGGCCATCGAGCGGATCGTCCGCAATCGCCTGCGCCATGGCTGGACCAAATCGGCCAAGCGGATGCTGAATACCGCCGAGGCGCGGGATTTGCTGTCGCACAGCCGCTTCGACGCCCTGCGGACGGCCCTCGGCATGACCTATCTCGGCGACGGTCGCGACCAATGGGCGCTCGAATGGGCGGAGGCGGCGACCCGCTCCGGGAAGCGGGTTCCGCGAGCCCACTGGGTGGCCGGACTGGCGGCCTGGAAACTGGGCCAGATCGACCGCGCGGCCGGCCACTTCGAGCGGGCCGCCGAATCCCGCCACGCCAAGCCGGTGCTCGCCTCGGCGGCCGCCTTCTGGGCGGCCCGGACGCATCTGGTCGGACGCCGCCCGCACAAGGTCAACCGGTTCCTCAAGGTCGCGGCGGAACACCCGCGCAGCTTCTATGGCCTGATCGCGCTGGGTCTGCTGGGCGGCGAGCCGCCCTTCGCGTGGAACGACGACGCGGCCGTCGAGCACCGAATCCGGAATCTGGCGGATGGCGCCGCCGGGCGCCGGATGCGCGCCCTGGCGCAGATCGGTCGGACGGACGACGCGGCGCGCGAACTGAACCTGCTGGCGGCGCGCGGCGACGAAGCCACCCGCCGCGCCGCGCTGATTCTGGCCGGCCGGATCGGATTGGCCGAGGCGGTTCTTCGTCTGTCGCATCGCCTTTACGGCCCGTCGGCGCCGATCGCCTTCGACTACCCGATTCCCGACCTGTCCCCGAAGGACGGGTTCACGGTCGACCGCGCCCTGCTGTTCGCCCTGATGCGCCAGGAATCGCGGTTCGACGCCCGGGCGCGCAGCCCGATGGGCGCGCGCGGCCTGCTGCAAATCATGCCGCGCACCGCCAGTTTCGTGGCCGGCGACCGCAACCTGCACGGCCGCGAGCGAAAGACCCTGCACGACCCGGACGTCAACCTGCGGCTGGGCCAGGATTACATCCGAATGCTGCTCCGCGAGCCGGCGATCGATGGCGATGTTCTGCGCCTGGTGACCGCCTGGAACGGCGGCCCCGGCAACCTCGCCAAGTGGCTGCGCCGCCACCGGCCGAACGACGACCCGCTGCTGTTCATGGAACTGATTCCGCTGCGCGAGACCCGACGGTTCGTGGAAACGGTGCTCACCAATCTGTGGATCTACCGCCACCGGCTGGGTCAGTCGAGGCCGTCGCTGGCCGCCATTGCCGCCAACGAGTGGCCGGCCTATATCCGACTGGACGGTGATATCAGCAGCGTGGCCAGACATGGCGACAATTGACGGAGAGCGGGCTTTCGTCCCCATCAACATCGCGGTGATGACGGTGTCCGACAGCCGCACCCCGGACACCGACACCTCGGGTCAGGTGCTGGCGGACCGCATCGCGGCGGCCGGCCACCGGATCGCCGCGCGCCGCATCCTGCCGGACGACGTGGACCGTCTGGCGTCGCAGCTTCGCGACTGGATCGACGACCCGGAGATCGACGCGGTGATCGCCACCGGCGGCACCGGCCTGACCGGGCGCGACGTGACGCCCGAGGCCTTCGCCCGGGTGTGGGAGAAGGAAATCCCGGGGTTCGGCGAGCTGTTCCGCTGGATCAGCTTTCAGAAGATCCGCACCTCCACCATCCAGTCGCGGGCCACCGCCGGGATCGCCGGCGGCACCTACCTGTTCGCGGTGCCCGGCTCGACCGGCGCCTGCAAGGATGCCTGGGACGACATCCTGGTCCATCAATTCGACGCCCGCCACCGGCCGTGCAATTTCGTCGAACTGATGCCGCGCCTGCGCGAGCACCTGGACTGAGCGCGCGGATCGGTTATTGGTATTCCGACATCGCGCTCGCGCCGCCTCGACGGCCAAGGGCGCCCTTCAACATCGCCGGGGGCTGCGTCCCCTCGGAACAAGCATCGCGGGAGAATGCCGATGGGGGTTCAGTCCCTTCAAGCGGGCCGATGGCTGAACGAGCCCTCGGCGTGGTCGTTGAACGACGAGTCGCTGACCGTCGAAACCGATGACAGGACGGATTTCTGGCAGGGGACCTTTTACGGCTTTCACCGCGACGACGGACACGCCCTGCTGACGACGGCGACGGGCGACTTCACGGCGACCGTCACGTTCGAGGGTCGCTACGAACATCTCTATGACCAAGCCGGTCTTTTGCTGCGCGCGGACGCAAGGCGGTGGATCAAGCTCGGGATCGAGTATTCGGATAACGTAACGAATTTCAGTTGCGTCGTGACGCGCGAAACGTCCGACTGGTCGGTGATCGGCAGTCCCTCGTTATCCGGGCCTCAATCGGTTCGCCTGACCAGAAAGGGCAACACGGTGTTCGCCCATCGTCGGGCCGAAAACGGCATGTGGGACATGATGCGCCTCTGCGATTTTCCGTCGCCGGCATCGCTTGAGGTCGGACCCATGGCCTGCTCGCCGCAACGCGAGGGATTTCGAGTCCGTTTCACCGATTTTCGGATCGACCCGCCCTTGGAACGCCCGCTGCACTGACGCGCGCATGCGAGTCTCCTCGATATGGAGGCTGGAAACCGCGCCCGCCATCGGCGATGATCGCGCTCCCGGGCGTGATCGGCCCGCCGCGTGGGGCAGGCGAACAGGCAATTCCGAATGCTCGTTGCATCACGCATCAACCGAGCCAGCCGATTGTGGCCGCGGGCGATAACGCCTCGCCCGCGTCCGTGGCCCTTGGCCCTCAAGGTGTCATTCGAGGCCGATGGGCATGTCCAGCCCCGCGCTCAAGGACCGTTGCGATGGTTGAAATCTATGTCGACGCGGACGCCTGCCCGGTCAGGCAGGAGATTCTGCGGGTCGCCGCCCGGCACGGCCTGAAGACCTGGCTGGTCAGCGACGGCGGTATCCGGCCCAGCCGCGAGCCGCTGGTCGAACTGGTGATCGTCGCCCCGGGGGCCGACGCGGCCGACGATTGGATCGCCGACAATATCCGCGCCGCCGACGTCTGCGTGACCGGCGACATCCCGCTCGCCGCGCGATGCCTGGAGCGCGGCGCCCTGGCCATCCGGCCGAACGGCGAGGCGTTCACCGAGCACGGGATCGGCATGGCGCTGGCCACCCGCGACCTGATGCAGGGGCTGCGCGAGGCGGGGGCGGTCACCGGTGGGCCGAGGCCGTTCGGGCGGGCCGATCGGTCGGCGTTCCTGAACGGCCTGGAAACCATGGTCCAGGCCGCGAAAAGGCGCTGAACGGTGCCGTCTCGCCTGGAGACCGGCCTGGTCGGGCCGCTCCCAGGCAATCGGGAACCGGCCGTGCTCAGGCACCGCCGAGCATGCGGGCGAGGCCGGAGTCCGGGCCATCCGGTCCCGAGCGCCGCCGGGGGCGTCCGGACGGCTTGTTCTTGGGTGGCCGCGCGCGCCGCTTGCGACCGCTCTTGTCGGCCGCCGGCTTGGCGGCCTCGGTCCGCCGGGGCGGTGCCTCGACACGCCGCCCGGGATCGTCGCCGGTGGCGCCGATCCGGTAGCCGATCAGTCGCTCGATGTCGCGCAACAGCTTGCGCTCCTCCGGATCGCACAGGGTGACGGCAACACCGTCGCGACCGGCCCGCGCGGTGCGTCCGATGCGGTGGACATAGGCCTCCGGAACATTCGGCAATTCGTAGTTCACCACGTGCGAGACGTCGTCGACGTCGATGCCGCGCGCCGCGATATCGGTCGCCACGAGAATCCGCGCGCGGCCGTCGCGGAACGCGCCGAGCGCCCTTTCGCGCTGTCCCTGGCTCTTGTTGCCATGGATGGCGACGGCGGCCAATCCGGCGGTTTCCAGGTGCCGGTTCACCCGATCGGCGCCGCGCTTGGTGCGGGTGAACACGATCGCGCGCTCCATCGCCGCGTCGCCCAGCAGGTCGACCAGCACGCCCCGCTTGGCGGCGCTGTCCACATGGACGACCGACTGCGCGATGCGTTCGATGGGACGGGAGGCCGGGGCCACGGCGATCTCCGCCGGGTCGGTCAGGAAGTCGCCGGCCAGGGCGCGGATCGGAGCCGGCATGGTGGCCGACAGCAGGATCGTCTGGCGGGCCGCCGGCAGCTTGGCCATGATGCGGCGGATCGCCGGCATGAAGCCGAGGTCGAGCATGTGGTCGGCTTCGTCCAGGACCACCGCGCGGACCCGGTCCAGGCGGACCGCGCCGGTGGACAGGTGATCGAGCAGCCGGCCCGGGGTGGCGATGACCGCGTCTATTCCCGGAGCGAGGGCGCGGATCTGCGGGCCCGGACGGGCGCCACCGATGACGACGGCCGACGAAACCCGCGCGAAACGACCGTAGGTACGCAGGCTGTCGGCCACCTGGGCCGCCAGTTCGCGGGTCGGCACCAGGATCAGCGCGGAACAGCCTCGCGGCGCCGGCGGCTGGCGCCGCTCGGCGATCCGGTGCAGCAGCGGCAGCACGAAGGCGGCCGTTTTGCCGGTGCCGGTCTGCGCGGTGCCGAGCAGATCGCGACCGGCCAGCAGGGGCGGAATCGCCCGCGCCTGAATGGGGGTGGGGGTGACGTATCCCTCGGCCGCGACGGCGCGAAGGAGGGGCTCGGCGAGGCCGAGGTCTTGGAAAGTTGTCAAAAGGGAATCTTTCGTTGAACGCCCGGCGCCGGCGCATCGGCCGGTTCGGAGCGATATCGCTTCGGGAGGAAGCCTGCGTAGATCAGCCGCCGGATGGGTGTGCCATGGGGCACCGATGGGGCAACGATCCACGGGATGGTTGCACGAAAACACGCCGTCAACGAAGGAGTCGTTGTCTACGCACGGCGTGGTGGCCTCAAAAACCACACATCGGGGGCAAATGCAATCGAATTCGTCGGCCGCGGCCGGCCGGCCGTTATCCGCGCCCGACCCGATCCGATACCCTGCCGCCGGTCAGGCGGCGCAGTTCATCGAGCGACGTGCGGAACACGCAGGAGGGATGCCCGGCCGCCGCGTAGACGTCGCGAAAGCGGCCGATGCCGACGTCGATCACGGTCGGCAGAGCTGTCGGGTGGCCGAGCGGAGCGACTCCGCCGATGGCGAATCCGGTCGCCGCGCGGACCCGGTCGGCGGTCGCGCGGCGCGCCACGCCCGAAAGGTTCAGGAGATCGGGCAGGGCCTCGGCGCGGCACTGCCGGTCGCCCGACACCAGGGCCATCACCGGCTGCTCGTCGATCACGAAGACCAGCGACTTGACAATGGCGCCGACCTCGCAGCCGATGGCGGCGGCCGCCTCGCGGGCGCTGTGGGCGGTCGCGCCGAGGCGTAGAATCCGGTTCTCGATACCGGCCGCTTGCAAGGCGTCCCGTACCCGCTGAACCGAAGTGCTCCTGAGGGCCGCTTCCGCCATGAGAGATCTCCCGGGGCAGGCCACCGACACGGTTGCTAATCCAAGGCGATCATCCGGACCCCGCGATCGGCCTGCCGCCGAGGCCTCGACATGATTCTCAACGGGCCCTAATCATCGCGGTAGGTGCGTTCCATCCGCTCGTGGCGCTCCTGCGCCTCGATGCTCAAAACGGCGATCGGCCGCGCCTCCAGGCGGCGGACGTTGATCGGTTCTTGGGTTTCCTCGCAATAGCCGTACGAACCGTCGTCGATCCGTTCCAGGGCCTCGTCGATCTTGCCGATCAGCTTGCGGGCCCGATCGCGTGTCCTGAGTTCCAACGAGCGCTCGGTCTCGATGGTCGCGCGGTCGGCGATGTCCGGTTCCTGAAGTCCGCCTTCCTGTAGGCTGGCCAGCGTCTCCTGCGACGCTTCCAGAAGCTCGCCACGCCACCTCAGGAGCTTCTGGCGGAAATATTCCTGCATCAACGGATTCATGAACTCCTCGTCGTCCGAGGGCCGATAGTCCGGAGGCAGCGTGATCGTCATACGGAATGACCTCCCGAAGCTCTTACTCGCTTATTTTTAGGGCCTATATACGGGTCGCGGGGCCGGCTCGCAAGCAAACATTTGCTTTCGGTGGACCCGCTGGAAGGTTGTTCGACGGGAGGTTGGAACGGCGCGACGGAACGGTCAAAAATCAACCAAAACGAGTATATTTGGCGATTTCGACCTCGACCCGCAGTTCGATCTCGTCGAGTATGTCGGAGAGCCGTGGGTCGTTCGTTCGTGGCCGTTGCTCGCGCACCATCTGGGCGAGGCGCGCCAGGTCGTCCTTCGACAGGTGGCCGGCCAGGATCTGCGCGCGCAACGCCTCAAGCCGGTCGAGCAGGGCGTCGCCCCGCCGCCGCATCTGTCCGCGCCCGCGCTCGGCGGAGGCGTCGTCGACCTGCTGGACGGCCAGCACGGCGTCGACCGTGGCGGCCGGCGTCGCCTCGTAGGCCGCCGCCGCCTCGCCCGTCTCGGAGGCCTCGCGCAGTTGATCCGCGAACGCACCGCGATCTCCGCCCGATTTCTTCCTTCGTTCGCTGGCCGACGGTCCACGGATCGAACCCGGCCCGGTTACCTTGATGTCCGCCACTGCATGGGCCTCGCGCATGGTGTTCCGAAATCCTGCCCGACGCGGTCCGGCGACGCCAGGGATTTCGTCCGGCCGTTCGGACCCGGCAATTTCTGCCGACGCGGCCGTCGCGGGCCGCCGACCGGGCAATTGTTTCCCCGCGAACTCTACACGACGGCGACCAATCATCAATGGCCCGAAAGGGTTCGCGGTTGGCATCGCGTTTGCTTCTGAGGCTTCGGAAGTGTCTTCGCAGCAATCCGCCCGCGCGTCGGGCGGCCGGAGGATCAACCATGCTGTACGGCTTGTTCGCAACGAGCGTCATGGGGATGTATTCCCAGTCGATCAGCATGAACAACATCGGCACCAACGTGGCCAACGTCAACACCGGCGGCTACAAGCGGATCGACACCCAATTCGCGTCCCTGGTCAGCGGCCTGGTCAATCAGGAGGGCGATCTGGGCGGGATGCGCCCGAAGGAAATCAACCGGATCAGCAATCAGGGCGCCATGATCGCCTCCGACCGCGACCTGGACGTCGCCATCAACGGCACCGGCTTCTTCGTCCTCAACAGCCGGATCGACGGCAGCGGCACGACCTATTACGGCCGCGACGGCTCGTTCCGCCAGGGCAACGGCGACGAGGTGTCGGTGACCGAACTGGACGGCACCACGCTTACCATCATGGAGGGCTATCTGGCCGACAAGAACGGATATTTCGTCCAGGGCTGGGCGGCCGACGAAAACGGCGCGTTCCCGTCGCCCTCGGCGAGCGGCCTGCAATCCCTGCGCATGGACGGCTGGGCGTTCTACGACGGACCGCAGCCGACCACCGAGGCCTCGGTGCACCTCAACCTGCCGGCCGACGCCACGGTCGGCGATTCGTTTCGTTACAGCGCCGGGGTGTTCGACACCGGCGGTAACACCCAGACGGTGACCTTCAATTTCACCAAGACCGCCGAGAACACCTGGGCCGTGCAGGGCAACTACACCACGCCGCCGACCGCCCAGGTCGATCTGGTCACCCTGCGTGGCTCGGTGGAACCGGGAGACGTCTATACCGTGACCGTGGACGGCAACGCGGTGTCCTACACGGTGACCGGTGCCGAGGCCGATCTGAACGCCGTCCGCACGGCCCTGGTCGCCGCGATCAACGCCGATCCGGTGGTCGGCGCCCTGGTCACCGCCGCCGACGGCACCGGCACCGGGGAACTGACCCTGACCGCGCCGGCCGTCGGCACCGCCTTCACGACCAGCGTGTCGGAAACCGAGGGGCCGGCGACGGCCGACAACACGGCGATCCTGGTCAACACCGTGGCGGCGGCGCCCGGCGTGGCGCAGGTGGACACGGTGACCCTCGGCGGCACGGTGGAATACGGCGACACCTATTCGGTGACCGTCGCCGGCACCACGGTATCCTATGTCACCACCGGCGCCGAGGCCGACATGGACGCGGTGCGCGACGCCCTGGTGGCGGCGATCAACGCCGATCCCACGGTGTCCGGGCTGGTCACCGCGGCGGCCGGTGGTGCCGGGGCGCTGACCCTGACCGCCAATACTCCCGGCGGCGCGCTGACCAACACCGCGGCGGCAACCAACGTGTCGCGCATCACCGACAACGGAATTTCGGTGGCGCCGCTCGCCACGGCGGTGGTTCCGAAGGTGGACACGGTGACTCTCGGCGGCACGGTGGAGGCCGGCGACGTCTACTCGGTGACCGTCGATGGCACCACCGTCTCCTACACGACCACCGGCGCCGAGGCCGACATGAACGCGGTGCGCGACGCGCTGGTCGCGGCGATCAACGCCGATTCCACGGTATCCGGACTGGTCACCGCGGCGGCCGGCGGGGCGGGAGAGCTGACCCTGACCGCGACATCGGTCGGGGCATCGTTCGCGACCACGGTCAATGCCAGCAACGGCGGCGCCACCACCGACAACACCGCGAGCGTGCTGACCACGGCGTCCACCGACGCCACCTCCAACGTCACCACCACCAGCACCATTTTCACGTTCGACGGCAACGCCCAGCTTCCGGATGGAACCACGGTCACCTACACGATCGACTGGCCGAACGGCGAGACCTCGTCGACGGTATTCGATTTCTCGAACAGCACCCAGTATGCCTCCGAGGACCTGGTGCCGCTCACCTATTCCCGCAACGGCAACGCCGGCGGTCGCCTGACCGGGATCAGCTTCGATCAGAACGGGGTCGTCTGGGGGTCGTTCGACAACGGCACCTCGCGCGAGCTCTACAAGCTGGCGCTGGCCACCTTCGTCAATCCGGATCTCCTGACCCCCGAGAACGGCAACGTCTTTCAGGTCAACGACCAGACCGGCGACCCGGTGTTCATCCAGGCCGACATCAACGGTTTCGCCATCTTCCTGCCGAACGCCCTGGAGCTGTCCAACGTGGACCTGGCCGACGAGTTCAGCCGCATGATCATGACCCAGAACGCCTACAACTCATCGGCCACCGCGTTCAAGACCATCGACGAAATGACCGAGACGGCGAAGGACCTGATCCGCTAGTGTGATGGATTCGAAGTTCGCGACATTATTCGGGGCAAATTCCATGGCGAACTTCGACTCCAAAACCACACTAGAATCAGATTATTCCCTAGTGTCCTTATCGAATCCGAAGTTCGAAAACGCCTGCCAAATAATGCTCCGAACTTCGGATTCGGGACACTAGTCCGATGGCCGAACACCGCGCCCGCCACGCCCTGGTCACCTTCCTGATCGGCGACGCCTACGTGGATGCCTTCGAGCGTTACGTGCGGCCGACCTGGACCCCCTATGCCGAGCGGCACGGCTACGACATCGCGACCCTCACCGAGCCGATCGACCCGACCTGCGATTTCGAGACCAAGGCGATCCACTGGCAGAAGCTGCTGATCGGCATGCATCCGGATTTGAGCGGCTACGAGAAACTGGTCTGGGTGGACTCCGACATCCTGATCAACCATCGCTGGGCGCCCTGCATTGCGTCGGCGCACGACGGACCGGGAATCGGCGTGGTCAAGCCACCGCCGGCCAGCCCGTCGCTCGGCGGCGCCGAGTTCGGCCATTCGACCGCGTTCACCCTGCTGGAGCAGATGCGGCGGCGGTCCCTGTCGCCGGGTCCGCACAACGATGCCGCGGTGCTGCACGACGGCTATCGGGCCTACTACCGCCTGCATGGCCTCGATGGCCCGGCCGACGCCATGATCAACACCGGGGTGCTGGTGTTCGATCCGGCCCGCCACGCCCGGACCCTGGCCGAAATTTACCTGAAGTACCAAAAAAACTACATCGACTACGAGATGACCCCGCTGTCGTTCGAATTGCAGGTGCGTGGACTCGACGACGACCTGGACCCGCGCTTCAACGCCCCTTGGGGCAACTGGGTGGTCCGTCATTATCCGTTTCTGTTCAACCTTCACCTCATGCGCAGCCATCCGGATCTGGTCTGGCAGTGCGTCAACACGGCGTTTCACAACACCTGGTTCCTGCACTTCGCCGGCACCCGCCGACATCCGGTCACCAAGGGGCCGATGATCCTGGTCGACCCCGCCTGTCCGGACCCCCACGAGCGGGTGTTCCCGCAATACCGAAGCTTCTGGCGTGACTGGTTCGAGTTCGTTGACGCCGAGGCATTCGCCGCCCGCCATGCGGAACGGCGCGCCGGCCGGCCGATCGACATCCTGTTTTAGGGCCTGTTGACCATCATCTTGGGGCCTCGGTTCGCGCGCGATCGGCCCGGCTCCAGGAGCGAGGACGAAGGACATGCGGCGACATTTCGCGGTGACGCCAGCTTCCGCCGTTGGGGCGCGGCAGCAGCCCATAGCCCGCCGCCGCGCCGGCCGATCGCTCGACGCGCAAGGGCGCGCCGGCGTAAAGCTGCTTGGAGGCCTCCACAAGCAGGACGCCGGACAGTCCCTGGAACCAGCGGTCGCCGATGTTCTCCCAGGCCGTCGCCCAGGACAGGGCCGGGCGCCAGCGGAACGGCGGCACGTAGAGCGCGTGCTCGGTGCGGATCGGCGTGAACAGGCATTTGCGCAGCAGGCGCGACACCTGGCGCGCCGAATAGGGTTGGCCGTGGCCGAACGGGGTGCGCTCGGTCTGCGTCCACAGGCTTGGCCGGTGCGGCACCACGATGATCATCCGGCCGCCGTCGGCCATCACCCGCCACACCTCGCGCAGCAGGTCGCGCAGCCGTTCCGATCCCTCCAGGGCATGGGCCAGCAGCACCAGGTCCATGGACAGGTCGGGAAACGGCAGGTCGGTCTCCTCGATCAGCGCGGTCAGGTTGGGCTCGTCGGCCGGCCAATGCAGCACCCCCTGCGGCGCCGGCATGGCCGACAGCACCCGGTCCGCCTCGCTGCGGAACAGACCCAGAAACGGCGCCGTGTAGCCGATTCCGAGCATCGCGTGGCCGCTCACGTCCGGCCACATGCGGCGCAGCCGGTTGCGCAACGTCCGCCGGGCGACCCGCCCCAGGTCGCCGGCATAGAAATCCCGCAGATCCACCACATCGCTCCACATACCCGGGAGACTATACCAAAACCGGCCGCCGGACATCCGTCGATCGGTTCACGCATCGGTGTGTTGTCCCGGTCGTCGTTCCGGGTACACTCGGCGCAAAGGGAGGGTCCCGTGCCCAGAATGGAAATCGTTCAAATACCGGTTCTGTCCGACAACTACGTCCATCTCGTCCGCGATACCGCCACCGGAGTCACGGCGGCGGTCGATCCCGCGCTCGCGCAGCCGGTGCTTTCGGTGCTCAACGAGCGGGACTGGAATCTCGACTATATCCTGTGTACCCATCATCACCACGACCACGTGGGCGGCAACGCCGAGCTCAAGATGGTGACCCGCTGCAAGGTGGTCGGCGCGGCGGTGGACGCCGAGCGGATTCCGGGGCTCGACATCGCGGTGCGGCACGGCGAGGGTATCTCGCTCGGCCAGCTGAGCGCCACCGTTCTGGACGTGCCGGGCCATACGATCGGCCACGTCGCCTATTGGTTCGCCGACGCCGACGCCCTGTTCTGCGGCGACACCCTGTTCGGCCTCGGCTGCGGGCGGCTGTTCGAGGGATCGGCGGCCCAGATGTGGACATCGCTGCTGCGCCTGCGCGGGCTGCCGGACACGGCGCAGGTCTACTGCGCGCACGAATACACCGAATCGAACGCCGCCTTCGCGCGCTCGGTCGATCCGCGCAACCGGGACCTGGCGGCGCGGTCCGACGAGGTCGCCGCGCTGCGCCGCGCCGGCCATTCCACGGTACCCAGTTCGCTGGCCGTCGAGAAACGCTGCAACCCCTTCCTGCGGGCCGACGATCCGGCCCTACAGATGGCCCTCGGGATGCGCGGCCTCGATCCGGTCCAGGTGTTCGCCGACCTGCGCCGCCGAAAGGATGTCTTCCGATGATGCAGCTTTTCTATTCGCCGACCTCGCCCTATGCCCGCAAGGTGGTGGTCACCGCGCACGAAACCGGCCTGATCGACCGCATGACCATCCTGACCACCCAGGTCTTCGTGCCCGAGTCTCCGATCGAGGACGTCAATCCCCTGGGCAAGGTGCCGGCCATGATCCTGGACGGCGGCGAGGTGCTCTACGATTCACCGGTCATCTGCGAATACCTGGACAGCCTGCACGACGGCATCCCGCTGTTCCCGCGCGCCGGCGGCAGCCGCTGGACGGCGTTGCGGCGCCAGGCCCTGGGCGACGGGATCATGGACGCCGCGGTGGGCAAGCGCCTGGAAAGCCTGCGCCCGGAGCCCCTGCGCTCCGGCGACGCGATGGCGTTCCAGACCGAGAAGATCGAGCACGCCCTGGATGCCCTGGAGAACGAGGCCACCGAGTTCGAGACCGAGGTCACCATCGGCCAGATCGCCGTCGCCTGCGCGCTCGGTTACCTGGACCTGAGATTTCCCAACGTCTGCTGGGCGACCGGCCGCCCGGATCTGGAGGGCTGGTATCAGACATTTGGCGAGCGCCGCTCGATGCGGGCCAGCGCCCATCCCGCGCCATGACGGGGCCCGTGGCCGCCGAGGCGGTGATCGCCGCATTGGATCTGCGGCCACACCCCGAGGGCGGCCATTATCGGGAAATCCACCGCGCCCAATCACCCGATGGCGAACGGGCGGCGGTCACGTCGATCTATTTCCTTCTGTCGGCGGGCGAGGTGTCGCGCTGGCACCGGGTCGACGCCACCGAGATCTGGGCCTACCATGCCGGAGCGCCGCTCCTGCTGACAATCGCCGAGCCGGGCGGCGCGGTGGTCGATCATCGCCTGGGAGCCGATCTCGCGGCCGGCCAACGACCGCAGGCCGTGGTGCCGCCGTTCGCCTGGCAGTCGGCGCGCAGTCTCGGCGCCTGGACCCTGGTCGGCTGCGCGGTCGCGCCGGGGTTCCGGTTCTCCGGCTTCGAGATGGCCCCGGCGGGCTGGGCGCCGGACGCCGACCAATCGATCGCGGCGGGCGACTCCGGACCGGAGTCCCGTCCCGCCCATGGTCCCCGTTGACAGACGCGCGCCATGACCAGCGACAGCGACACGCCCCGCGAACCCTACTGTCTCTGCCGACGGATCATCGATCAAACCACCGAGGAACTGATCGCCGGCAACGCCGACGACGCGGAAACCGTGCGCGACGCCGTCTATGCCTGCATTCTCACCCGCGCCTGCCCGCAGGCGGAGAACGTCGATTCCGCCCTGAGCCGTATCGAGGAGACCTTCGGGCTGAACGGCCGGCGCGGCGCCGGACGCGATCTCGCGCCCACGGATAGGCTTCTGCTCGAATGGTCGAAGCGGCGATAGGACCCCTCGCGAGCGGGCGGTTCATCGCGCCAGCACCCGGTGCAGCCAATCGCTCAGCGGGCGATACAGGACCGTTGCCGCGCGGGCCCCGGCGGTCATTCCGATATGGCCGGCCGGGACCGTCCGCACCCGCGCCCCGGGGATCGCCTCGCCGAGTGCCCGGGCGCCGTCCGGCGGCACGATGCGGTCGTTGCGCGGAACCATGGCGAGGGTCGGCGCCGTCACCTCCTCGGGGCGCACCGGACGGCCGTCGATCCGCCAGTCGCCGCGTCCGGTGCGGTTGTCCAGGTACCACTCCCGCAGGCACTGGCGGGTCACCTCGGGGACCAGTGGCACGCCGTCGTTCAGCCAGTCCTCCAGGGCCACGAAGCGGCGCGCCCTGCGGGTCGCCGGGTCGAGGCGGGCGAAGGCGGTGAACTTGGCGGGAATGCCCCAGGGATCGATGCCGGCGAACAGGGTTTGCAGGGCATCGACCGGCAATTCACCCAGCGTCAGCGCCAGCGCCTCGATCTGCGGCAGCGCCGCCTTCAGATAGTGGCGCTGCGCCGCCTGACCGCGATGGAAGTCCCACGGGGTGGCGAGCAGCGCCAACCCGGCCACCCGATCGGGGTGCCAGAGGGCCGCCGGGAGGGCCAGCAGTCCCCCCATGCAATAGCCGGCGAGCGCCACCTTGCCGGCCGACTCGCGGATCGCCACGTCGAGAAGCGCCTCCAGGGTGCCGGCGATGTAATCGTCGAGCCCGAACCGCCGCTCGGCGTCGCCCGGCACGCCCCAGTCGATCAGCAGCGGCCGGAGGCCACGCTCGGCCAGGTAGCGCAGCAGGCTGCGGTCCGGCATCAGGTCGAGGATATAGGCGCGGTTGACCAGCGACGGCACCACCACCACCACCGGCCCCGGTCGTCCGTATCCGTGGTCGAGCAGGCGCGCCGCGCCGATTTGACGCAGGCAGGGGGGCTCGTCCATGTCGCGCCGGTAGGGATGGTCGCGATAGGCCCGCACGCCGTCCACGAAGCCCTGCATCCAGCGCCGCGCCTCGGCGTCCACCGCGAGGGCGAACAGGGCCGGATCAATCCCGCTCAGGCGGCTCCGGAGGTTCGCCGCCTCGGCCGCCAGATCCGGCCTCCAGGGCAGCGACCCGCTGTTCAAGCCGGACAACCCGCCGCGCGAGGTCAGCCAGGTCAGGATCAGGGTGTTGATGTGCAGGGGCAGCGGGCGGGGTCCGGTCCTGCGCGGCGGGCGGGGATCGGTCATCGGCCTGTCCGGGGTTGAGCGACGAATCGACGGCCGCCAGGAAGGCGGCGGCGCCCTGGTTCATGAGGTCGAGGGCGTGGCCCATGGAGCGCGCGGCGTCCTCGTCGGCCACCTGGCCCGCCATTTGGCGTCGCCACAGGTCCAGATAACGGCGCGCCAGGTCCTGATAGTCCTCGGGATCGGACATGCGGGCTCCGAAAGGGTCCAATACGTGACTATAGGCGCTGCGTGGCCGGTTGGGCAAATCCCGCGACCGCCATCGCATTGACTGGGCGCGCCGGGAGCCGCATGGTGCGGCGATGTTTCCATTGCTCCCCGACTGGGCGGCCGGGCCGGCCACCGATCCGCTGCTTCTGCTTGTGCTCGCCCTGCCGCTCGACGCGCTGCTCGGCGGCATGGGGCCGCTGTTCAGGCTGATCCCCCATCCGGTGGTGGTGGTCGGGGTTGCGATCGAGCGCCTCGACCAGCGCCTGAACCGGGAATCCCGCTCCGACAACGATCGCCGGCTGCGCGGCCTGCTGGCCGTCCTCGCCTTCGCGGCGGCGGCCTGGGCGGCCGGCCTCGGGGTCGTTTGGGTTTCGGCCCACGTGCCCCACGGCTGGGCGCTGGAGCTGTTCCTGGTGGTCTCCCTTTTGGCCCAGCGCGAGTTGTTCGACCGGGTGCGGGCGGTGGGCGTGGCGCTTCGCGGCGCCGGTCTGGAGTCGGCGCGGGCCGAGGTGGGGCGCATCGTCGGCCGCGACCCGGCGCGGCTGGACGCCCATGGGGTGGCGCGGGCGGCCATCGAGTCCTGCGCCGAGAACTTCTCCGACGGGGTGGCGGCGCCGGCTTTCTGGTATCTGGTGTTCGGGATGCCGGGCCTGCTGCTCTACAAGACCGCCAACACCCTGGACAGCATGATCGGCCACCGCACCCTGCGCCACGAGGCGTTCGGGATGGCGGCGGCGCGCCTCGACGATCTTCTGAACATCGCGCCGGCGCGCCTGTCGGGACTGCTGTTCGCGACCGCCGCCCTGTTCACGCCGGGCGCCCGGCCGGGTCGCGCGCTCGCCGCCATGTGGCGGGACTCCGGCAAGCACCGGTCGCTCAACGCCGGCTGGCCGGAAGCGGCGATGGCCGGGGCCCTGGGGCTGTCGCTGGCCGGGCCGCGCCGTTACCGGGAGGCGACGGTGGACGATCCGTGGATTCACCCGCAAGGCACCGCGCGGGCCGGTCCCGGCGATATCCGCCGGGCCCTCTATCTCTACGCGGTCGCCTGCCTGCTCGGCTGGGCGGCGGCGCTCGGGTTGTTCGTGGCGATGGGATAGGGCGCGACCCGTCAACGGTCGCCGGGCGCCGCGTCGCGCAGCCGGTCGAGACGCAGCCGGTGTCGCTCGTCGGTCAGCCGCAGGACCCCTCCGAGGGTTGCCGCGAAGGTGCCGAGGCCGACCGCGCCGGCGATCAGGAACATGATCAGGAATTGATACTTGACCGCCTCGACGGGCGGAACTCCGGCCAGGATCTGGCCGGTCATCATGCCCGGCAGGGCGACCACGCCGGTCGCCGACATGGTGTTGACGATCGGCATCAGGCCGGCCCGCAGGGCGTCGCGGAGGACCGGCCGGAAGGCCTCCCAGCGGGTGCCGCCGAGGCTCAGGCGGGCCTCGATGGCCGATCGTTCGCGGCGCGCCCCGGCGAGCAGCCGCTCAAGGCCCAGCGACACCCCGGTCATGGCGTTGCCGAGGATCATCCCGAACAGCGGCAGGGCATAGCGCGGGTCGTACCACGGATCGGCGCGGATGGCGGTCGACAAGGCCAGCAGGGTCACCAGGGCGCCGGCCGCCATCATGCTGCCGGTACCCAGGCCGTGGGTCCACCAGCCGGTGAACCGGTGGGTCTGGCGGGCCGCGATCTCGCGCCCGGCGAACAGCACCATGACCAGCGCCGCGCCGCCGGTCGCCCAGGGCGACACCAGGGCGAACAGTTGTTCGAGAACCAATCCGATCAGGGACAGCTGGACGACCATGCGAAGGGACGCGATCAGCAGCCGGCGGCCGATTCCCAGGTGCAGCGACATCGACAGCCCGGCGTTGATCAGCAGCAGCAGCGCGGCCAGCGCGATGTCCACGTAATCGAGGACGATATAGGTCATGCGGCGGTCTCCAGCCGGCCGTCGCGGATGGTCAGGCGGCGGGTCGCCAGGCGCGCCGCCTGCGCCGGGTCGTGGCTGACCATCAGGGTAATGGCTCCGTCCGCGCGGCGGGCGTCGAGCAGCGCCTCGACCCGCGCCGTCGACTCCGGATCGAGGCCCGAGGTCGGTTCGTCGAGCAGCAAGACGCGCGGCCCGTTGAGCAGCAGACGGATCAGCGCCAGCCGCTGTCGCTCGCCGGTCGAAAGCCGCGCGACCGGACGGTCCATGATGGCCGCCGGCAGGGCCAGGGCGTCGCACATCCCGTGGGTCTCGCGGGTGTCCGGAAGGTGGTCGCGCGGGCGGTCCGACCACCAGCCCGGCTCGGCCGCCAGATAGCCGACCCGGCGCCGCCACAGCGGCGCGGGCAGGGTGGCCCGCCGGGTGCCGTCCAGGATCACCTCGCCGTCGTTCGGGTCGAGATCGGCGATGGCCCGCAACAGCAGGCTCTTGCCGGCCCCCGAGGGTCCCATGACGACGGCCCGCTCGCCGGCCGCCAGCGTCAGATCGACCGGGTGCAGGCCGGGTCGCCCGAGGGCTTCGAGAATCAGCATTCGGCACCGCCTCCGGCGACGGTTCAGGCGCCGAGTTCCTCCGCCTCGCGCAACGCGTGATCGCGCACCTGCGGCACCCCGGCGCGGTCGAACAGGCTGGCCGCGTGGGTGAAATGGCCGCGCGCCCGTTTCGGGTCGGTGGCCGCCTCCAGGCGCGCCAGGGCCAGCATCGCGTGAGCCTCGCCGCGCAGGTCCCCCAACTCGCCGCAGATGGTGATCGCCTGGCGCAGGGTGTCGCGCGCCTCGGTCAGGTTGCCGATGATGCGCTGCAACTTGCCGAGCCCGGTCAGCACCGCCGCCTCGCCCAGATGGTCGCCGTTCTGGCGGAAGATTTCGAGCGCCTCGTCGTAGGCCTCGTGGGCGCGGTCGGCGCGCCCCAGGCGACGTTCCACGTGGCCGACGTATTTCAGCGCCACCGCCCGTCCCTGGCGTTCGCCGGCCAACTCGTATTGGTCGCAGGCCCGGCGGTAATGGATGAGCGCTTGATCCTCCTTGCCGCGCCGCCGATACAGATGGCCGATGTTCTTGTCCACCTTGGCCGCGCCGCCGTTGTCGCCGGCCTCGCGCATCAGCGCGCCGGCCCGCCGGTACAGATCATCGGCGTCGTCGAATCGCCCGTCGGCGCGCGCCAGGTCGCCCAGTTCGAGCAGCGCCAGGGCCTCGCCCTGGGCGCTTCGGGCGATCCGGAACATTTTGGCCGCGTGCTCGAACGCGGTGCCGGCGGCGGCGCTCGATCCGGTGTCCAGTTCGAGCCGGCCAAGCACCACCTGGGAGTCCGCCTCGCCAACCACGTCGCCGGCGACGCGGTATTGCGCCACCGCCTCCTCGAGCGCCTCGCGCGCCCCCGTCACGTCGCCGGACAGCAGCAGTTTCTCGCCTTCCGCCTTCTTGATATCCGCTTTGATCATTGCCGGGCTCCCCTCGTCAGGTTGGCTTGTTATGGGGTCTTCGAGACGCCGGATCCGGCGTCTCGCCAGTCACCGAGTCTAACCCCCGGAGGAACTCCGGGCCAAGTTCATTCGCCGCCCGCGCGGACCTGAAAACCGAGCCCGCGCGGCGCGCCGCCCCCGGCGCCGGGCGACGATTCGGGTTTCGATTCGACCACGATGGCGTTATGGTTCTTGGCGAAGCGAGCGCGGGGGGCATGCTCCGGTGGATCAGGACGGCGGCGTTGACAAGGTTGCGAGCAGCGCGCTCGCGGCAATGGATCAGATGAGCCGGCTTTCGGTCGCCCCGACGCCGGAGAATTTCACCGTCTGGTACCATTATTTCGCCGGCACGTATCCCGATCTTCGCCACACCCTCGACATCTTGCTGCGCAACAAGCAGTCGTTCACCGGTCAGCGGAACGCGGAAATCCACGCCAAGTTCTTCCCCAACCAGGCCGAGCAGGGCGAGGTGATCGAGGCCAGTCAGGAACTGGGCGCCCAGATCGACCGGGTCCTCGATTATCTGAAGGACGCCGGGGGCAGCGCCTCGGACTATGGACGCACCCTGGCCCTGATCAGCAGCCGCATCGAGGAGACGACCGGCAGCGAGGACCTCAAGAAGACGGTGTCCGGCATTCTCGTCGCGACCCGCCAGATGGAGGCCCGCAACGAGACGCTGGAGCAGCAACTCTCGGCGTCGTCGCAGGAAGTGGACAAGCTGCGCGGCGACCTGGAGGCGATGCGCCACGAGGCGCAGACCGACGCGCTGACCGGGATCGCCAACCGCAAGGTGTTCGATGCCGCCTTGCAGACGGCGACCGCCGAGGCGGCGGAGACCGGCGACGAGATGTCGTTGCTGATGATCGACATCGACCATTTCAAGAAGTTCAACGACACCTACGGCCATCAGGTGGGCGATCAGGTTCTCAAGGTGCTTGCCCAGGTCCTGGTCGGCAGCGTCAAGGGGCAGGATACGGCGGCCCGTTACGGCGGCGAGGAGTTCGGGATCATCCTGCCGGCGACGCCGCTTCGGGCGGCCAAGATCGTCGGCGACACGATCCGTCGCAAGGTGGCCGGCAAGACCCTGATCAACCGCAAGACCGGCGAGAAGCTGGGCAAGCTTTCGGTTTCGATTGGCGTCGGACGGTTCGAGCCCGGCGAGGCGCCGGGCAATCTGGTGGCGCGCGCCGACGCGTGCCTCTACGCGGCCAAGCGGCGTGGTCGCGACCGGCTGGTCGCGCAGAACGAGTTGACGGTCGAGGAGGCCCTGGCCGCCGACGGGTCGTGAGGTCGACCCGAAGGGGTTGTGCCGGTGGCGGCCGGACCCTATTTGCAAGGCAGGATTATCGCACCCAGGGGACTTGCCCATGACACTCGGCGCCGATGCCCTCGCTACCCTGTTCCTCGATGCCCGCACCCACGACGCATGGCAGGACCGGCCGGTCGACCCGGTCCTGCTGCGGCGGCTTTGGGACCTGACGCGGATGGCGCCGACCAGCGCCAATTGCCTGCCGGCGCGGATCGTCTTCGTGACCACTCCGCAAGCCAAGGAGAAGCTGCGTCCGGCCCTGATGGACGGCAACGTCGAGAAGACCATACGCGCCCCGGTCACCGCCATCATCGGCCACGACCTGGCGTTTTACGAACATTTGCCAAGGCTGTTTCCACATACCGACGCCCGGTCGTGGTTCGTGGGCAACGACGCCCTGATCGAGACCACGGCGTTCCGCAACGGAACCCTCCAAGGCGCCTATCTCATCATGGCGGCGCGTGCCCTGGGACTCGACTGCGGACCGATATCCGGATTCGACAACGCGAAGGTCGACGCGGAGTTTTTCGCCGGCACCCGGGTGCGTTCCAACTTCCTGTGCAACCTGGGCCATGGCGACCCGGCGGCCCTGTACCCGCGCGGCCCGAGGTTGGATTTCGACGAGGCTTGCCGGATCGCATAGGTATTCGGTTCCGGCACTGGATGGATCGGCGCGGCGGAGCTTTTTCGCCGTCGTCACTCGGCTGTCGTGATGGCGGGACCGACGTGGTGCCCGCCGACATAGTCCTCCAGCAGGTCGTCGGGGAATGGCAGATCGGTGCCCAGATCGTCGTAGGCCGATTCGATCCACCGCTGGCCGGCCGCCGCGCCGGCCGCCCGCAGCTTGCGCAGGAAGCCGATGTCGGTGTTGAACGAACTGCTGTAGGACAGGCCGTCGAAGAAGTCCTCGTCCTTGATCAGGTGCAGGTTGATGCGCCGCATGCTCGGATCGGAGATGACCCCGCGGTCGATCAGGTCGGTGATCAGGCGGATGGCGCGGATTTCGCGGATCAGGCAGGAATTGAGGGTGATCTCGGTGAACCGTTGCTGGATTTGCTGGGTCGACCGGGGAAGGCCGGCGCGCCGGCTCTTGGTCAGTTGCACCACCACGATATCCTTGGCCTTGCACTCGTAGATCAGCGGAAAGATGGCCGGATTGGCACTGTAGCCGCCGTCCCAGTAATGGGTGCCGTCGATCTCCACCGCATGGAACAGGCTTGGCAGGCAGGCCGACGCCATCAGGTGATCGGTCCCGATTTCATTGTTGCGGAACAGCCGCAAACTGCCGCTCTCCACGTGGGTGGCGGCCAGGAAGAGTTTCCAGCGGTCGTCGCGGCGCAGTGCCTCACCATCGAAGAAATCATCCAGGAATGACCGAAAGGGATTGATGTTGAATGGGTTGATCTCATAGGGAGACAGTTCCGGCCGCAGGTTCCAGGCCAGGTCGTGGAAGCTCCAGCCGGGCCTCGACGACAGGTTGTGATCGCCCCACCACTCCCCGAACGAGCCGGTCATAAGCGGCGCGAAAGGCCACGACAGGGTATGAATCTGCCGCCAGAAATCGTCGAGGCTCTGCCGCGCCCCGGCCCGCCCGCCGGCGATCAGCCCCTGTACCGCCGCGGTCGCGTTCATGGCGCCCGAACTGGTGCCGGAGAACCCCTCGATGGTCAACCGTTGGTCGGCCAGCAGGCTATCGAGCACGCCCCAGGTGAAGGCGCCGTGCGAGCCGCCTCCTTGCAGGGCGAGAGCAATGGTCTTGGCGCTCATGGCGATGGCGTCCGGATGGTGGCGAAAGTCTCGGCGACTTGTGCAATCATGCCGCAAAGGGCCGCGACGGTCGACTCCTGGAATGGATCAAATGTCATGCGAGGTTCATGTGGTTGTTCGCGCCTGCGAAACCTGCTAGTGTCCGGGTTTCCGGCGTCGATCTGCCCTCGGCGCCTAACCGTATTCCCATCAGTAGGTTAAGCGATCCGCGGTGACCGAGCAGACCCCCCCTCAGGAGCCCTTCGACATCGCGCCGGTGACCATCGAGGAGGAGATGCGCCGCTCCTACCTCGATTACGCCATGAGCGTGATCGTGTCGCGCGCCCTGCCGAACGTCCGCGATGGCCTGAAGCCGGTGCACAGGCGCATCCTGTTCTCCATGAAGGAAAACGGCTACGAGTACAATAAGCCGTTCCGCAAGTCGGCCCGCATCGTCGGCGACGTGATGGGCAAGTACCACCCGCACAGCGATCAGTCGATCTACGACGCCATGGTGCGCATGGCGCAGGACTTCTCCATGCGCCTGCCGCTGGTCGACGGTCAGGGCAATTTCGGGTCCATGGACGGCGATCCGCCGGCGGCGATGCGCTATACCGAGGCCCGGCTGGCCAAGGCGGCGCACGCGCTGCTGGAGGATATCGACAAGGACACGGTGGATTTCGTCGCCAACTACGACGAGACCACCCACGAGCCCTCGGTGCTGCCGGCCCAGTTCCCCAATCTGCTGGTCAACGGCGCCGGCGGTATCGCGGTCGGCATGGCGACCAACATCCCGCCGCACAACCTGGGCGAGGTGATCGACGCCTGCTGCGCGGTCATCGACCGTCCGGACATCACCATCGACGAACTGATGCAGGCCCACCTGCCCGGACCCGATTTCCCGACCGGCGGCATCGTGCTCGGGCGCGGCGGCATCCGCAACGCCTACCATAGCGGGCGCGGCTCGGTGATGATGCGCGGTCGCACCCGGATCGAGGACGTGCGCAAGGACCGCGAGGCGATCATCGTTTCCGAGGTGCCCTATCAGGTCAACAAGGCGCGGATGATCGAGATCATCGCCGAATGCGTGCGCGACAAGAAGATCGAGGGCATCGCCGACCTGCGCGACGAGTCCGACCGCGACGGCGTGCGGGTGGTGATCGAGATCAAGCGCGACGCCCAGGCCGACGTGGTCCTCAACCAGCTCTACAAGTTCACGCCGTTGCAAACCAGCTTCGGGGTCAACATGCTGGCCCTCAACGGCGGCAAGCCGGAGCTGCTCAACCTGCGCCAGATTCTGGACGCCTTCGTGGCGTTCCGCGAGGACGTGATCCGGCGGCGCACCATTCATGAACTGGCGCGGGCGCGCGACAAGGCCCACGTGCTGGCCGGACTCGCCGTGGCGGTGGCCAACATCGACGACATCATCGTCCTGATCCGCCGCGCGCCCGATCCCCAGACGGCGCGTGATCAACTGATGGCGCGCGCCTGGCCGGCCGAGACGGTGGCGCCGCTGATCGCCCTCATCGACGAACCCGGCCGGCGGGTCGAGGACGGCCATTACCAGCTTTCGGACGTCCAGGCCAAGGCGATCCTGGATCTCCGCCTGCACCGGCTGACCGCCCTGGAGCGCGACAAGATCGGCGACGACCTGCGGAAGATCGGCGGCCAGATCGCCGAGTACCTGGAGATCCTGGGGTCGCGGACGCGACTCTACGAGGTCCTGCGCGGCGAACTGCTGACGATGAAGGAGCAGTTCGCCGATCCACGCCGCACCACCCTCGAGGATGGCGAACTCGATCAGGACATCGAGGACCTGATCCAGCGCGAGGAGATGGTGGTGACGGTCAGCAACACCGGCTACATCAAGCGGGTGCCGCTGTCCGCCTACCGGGCCCAGAAACGCGGCGGCAAGGGCCGCGCCGGCATGAGCACCCGCGACGAGGACTTCGTCAGCCAAGTCTACGTGGTCAACACCCACACCCCGATGCTGTTCTTCTCGTCGGAGGGGATGGTCTACAAGCTCAAGGTCTATCGGCTGCCGCTCGGCAATCCGCAGTCGCGCGGCAAGGCGCTGGTCAACCTGCTGCCGCTGCGGCCCCGCGAGATCATCACCACCACCATGGCGTTGCCGGAGGACGAGGAGACCTGGAGCGAACTGTTCGTGATGTTCACCACCCAGTCCGGCCACGTGCGCCGCAACCGGCTGTCCGACTTCGTCAACATCATGGCCAACGGCAAGATCGCCATGAAGCTGGACGCGGGCGACCAACTGGTGCGGGTGCGCACCTGCGCCGAGGACCAGGACATTCTTCTGACCGCCGCTCATGGAAAGTGCATCCGGTTTCCGGTCACCGACGTGCGGGTGTTCGTGGGCCGCGACTCGAAGGGCGTGCGCGGCATCCGGCTGGCCGCCGGCGACCGGGTGATCGGCATGTCGGTGCTCAATCACGGGGCGGCCGACATCGAGACCCGCGACGCCTACCTGCAGGCCGTTTCGGCCCGCCGCCGGCTGACCGGCGGCGCCGACTACAGCGGGCGCGCCGACGATCTGGCGCGCGACGAACAGAACGCGGCGCGGCTCCTTGACGCGGGATTCCAGGTCCTTGCCGAACGGGAGGACTTCGTGCTGACGGTGACCGACGACGGGTTCGGCAAGCGCAGTTCGAGCTACGAGTATCGGACCGCCGGGCGCGGCGGCCAGGGCATCGGGGCCATCGACCTGACCCGGCGCGGCCGCCGACCGACCGCCGTGGTGGCGTCGTTCCCGGTGGTGGACGGCGACCAGATCGTGATGGTGACCGACGGCGGCCAGTTGATCCGGGTGCCGGTCGCCGGAATCAGCTTCTCCGGCCGCACCACGCGTGGCGTCACCCTGTTCCGGGTGGCCGAGGGAGAACGCATCGTCTCGGTGTCGCGTCTGCGCGGCGAGGCGGCCGACGATGCCGAGGAGACCCTGAACGCGGACCGGCCCCCGGACCCGGAGGACACATGACGGAACTCACGGGCGTCTATCCCGGCACCTTCGACCCGGTGACCAACGGCCACATGGACATCATCTGCCGGGCCGGCAAGGTGCTTGAGCGCCTGACCATCGCGGTGGCCGCCAACGACGGCAAGCAGCCCCTGTTCTCGCTTCCCGAGCGGGTCGAGATGATCGAGACCGAGCTGGCGGAGATCGGCCGCCCGGACGTCAAGGCACGGATCGACGTGCAGCCGTTCGAGTGCCTGCTGATGAATTTCGCCGTCGACATCGGCGCTCGGGTGATCATC
>JANQIL010000075.1 GCA_028282245.1 Magnetospira sp. | reverse complement strand
TCATCGGACTCGCACTGGCCTGGATCGTCGGCAACGGGATCGCCGGGCCGATCAACAGCATGACCGGCGCCATGAAACGCCTGGCCGGCGGAGACCTCACCGTCGACGTGCCGGGAACGGGCCGCAAGGACGAGATCGGCGACATGGCGTCCGCGGTGCAGGTGTTCAAGGACAATGCGGTCGAGGTGAAGCGCCTCGAAGAGGAGCAGGCGCACGCCGCAAAGATGGCCGAAGAGGAAAAAGTGCGGTCGATGAACGACCTGGCCGACCGGTTCGAGACGAGCGTCGGGTCCATCGTCCAGGCTGTCGCGGGCGCTTCGACAGAGGTCAAGAGTTCGGCCGACTCCCTGGCCTACCAGGCCGACCAGTCCAAAGCCGTGGCCAACGACGTTTCTTCCGCTTCGCAGCAGGCGGCGTCCAACGTCCAAACCGTGGCCTCGGCAGCCGAGGAACTGTCCTCCTCCATTTCGGAGATCGGCGGGCAGGTGACCCAGTCGACAACCATTGCCAACCGGGCTGTGGACGAGGCGCAGAGAACCAACGACATGGTCCAAGGGCTCCAGGAGGCGGCTCAGCGTGTCGGCGAGGTCGTGAACCTCATCAACGACATTGCCGAGCAGACGAACCTCCTGGCGCTGAACGCCACCATCGAAGCCGCCCGGGCCGGCGACGCCGGCAAGGGATTCGCCGTGGTCGCCTCCGAGGTCAAGAACCTGGCCAACCAGACCGCCAAGGCGACGGATGAAATTTCCTCCCAGATCACGGAAATCCAGACCGCGACCAGCGACGCGGTGAAGGCGATCGGCGACATCACCACGATCATCAACGACATCAACGGCATCACCGCCGCCGTGGCGTCCGCGGTCGAGGAGCAGAGCGCGGCCACGCAGGAGATTGCCAGGAACGTCGACCAGGCGGCTCATGGTACCCAGCAGGTGAACAGCAGCATGGGCACGGCGATTCAGGTGGCCGAGGAAACCGGGAATTCGGCCGTGGGCATGCAGGACGCCGCCAACGATCTGTCAACCCAGGCGGAGAGGCTTAAGGCACAGGTGGAAGACTTCATCAACCAGGTCCGGGTGGCCTAACGGCCTGTCTCTGGGATCTCCCGAGGGCGCCTCCGTTTTGCCGCGGCGGCGCCCCGTTTCCCCCCAATCCGCGCACGAGTTCGCCAAGGTCCAAGTCTTGCAGACCTTGCTGCATGAGCCATCGGGCGATGCCGTCGAACAGTGGCGAGGTTTCGATTTGGGGCCCCATCTTCGTCCCTCAACAACCGATCGCGCGACCATGCCGATGATTGCCTCGATCGCGTATTCGCGGCCTCATCGATCCGTCGCCGAAAGGCCGCCGGTTCAGCCGGTCCTGCCGTCGTCTTCGGTGGCCCGGCGGCCCCACCATTCCGACAGCCGTTGGGTCAGGATCCGCGCCGGGACGCCTTCGTAGTGGGACACGTCGTTCAGCAGCCGCAACCGCGCCCGCGACTCGCTCATGAAGTCGAGAATGCTGAGCCCCGCCGGGCTCTGGTCGAGGCGGTCGCGGTACCCGCGGACGTCGAAGCCCATCAGGGAACTGATCAGCAACCGGTTGGTTCCCTTGTGGGAAACGATGGCCACCGTGCGATGGCGGTGGGCCTCGACGATTCGGCGGATAACCGGCAGGGCCCGGTTCAGCACGTTGATTCCGGACTCCCCGTTCCGGGGCGCGATCGTCAGCGGGTCCTCCTGCCACAGCTCGTATTCCTCGCCGAACCTGGATTGCACCTCGGTCCGGCGCAGCCCTTCCCAGCGGCCGTAGTCGATTTCGCTCAGTCCCGGCTCGATCGTCGGCTCAAGGCCGTGCGGCGCGGCCAGGAGCTCGGCGGTCTCGACGGTGCGGCGCAGCGGACTGGTGTAGACCGCGTCCAGGGTTTCCCCCTCCAAGCGGACCGCCAGGGCGGCCACCTGGCCCCGCCCTTCGGCGGAAAGCGTCACATCGGTGGAACCGGCAAACCTGTCTTCCGCGGTCAGCTCCGTGGCCCCGTGACGGACCATGTAAACCCGAGTCGGCATAGCAACCTCTCTTGTCGCGTCCATTCAGGTGGAGGTTGCGCGGGCCCTGTCGCGCGGGCGTCAGAACGGGCGGTTGAGCTCGACCACCTTCCAGTTCAGCGCAGCGGCGGTTCCCACCCAGATCAGATAGGGAACCAGCATCAGACTGGCGCGGCGGTCGAGGCGCCAGGTCATAGTGATCAGACACAAGACCGACAGGGCCAGCAACCCGGCTTCCAGCAGAGCCAGGTCCGGTCTCTCAATACGGAAAAATAAGGCGCTCCAGGCGATATTCAAGACCCCGCAGATCGTGAAGGCGACAACGATGTCCTTCTGCAATTGGGGGGTCGACGCCGCCCGCCAGCTGCGTGCCGCGGCCAGGGCCCACAGGGTGAGAATGGCCGCCCAGATCGGTCCGAATGCCCAATCGGGGGGTTTCCATGCCGGCTGCCGGAGCTCGTGATACCAGGGACCGAGATCGGTCAGCATACCGCCGACCAACGCCACCGCCAGGGCCCCGATCCCGGCGACGACGTAGGTCCGTTTGGGCGAAGATCCCGGGGGATCGTCGCTCAAGGCGACACCAGTCCGCACAGATGCGCCACGTCCTTGAAAAAGATGCGCAGATGCGCCCCCGGCCGGGCGCGCACCAGTCTCTTGTTCATGTAGGCTTCCCAGGTCAGCCGCTGAACCTCGGGGTCCTGGCAGATGGTGACGAAGCGCTCGCGGCGATTGTCCGACGAGTACCAGAACTTCTGCAACATCCCGAGAACCCAGAAGACGCTCCGGTGCTCCTTCATGAACCGCCGCCGCGCCTCGCCCAGAGCTTTCACGTTGCCGGTGCGCACGAACTGGGCCGCGGCCTCGGCCGCGAACTGCCCGCCCAGCATGGCGTAGTAGATGCCTTCCCCGGATGCCGGCGCGACCACGCCGGCGGCATCGCCGGCCAGGACCACGTTGCGGCCGTCGTCCCAGCGCTTCAGCGGCTTGAGGGGGATGGGCGCCCCTTCCCGGCGGATCGTCTCGACATCCGTCAGGCCGGCGCTGGCGCGCAGTGATGTGACCGCGTCCTTGAGGGAAAAGCCCTTGATCGCGGATCCCACACCCACGCTGGTGGTCGCACCATGCGGGAAAACCCACCCGTAGAAGTCCGGCGACACGCGGCCCTGGTAATAGACGTCGCACCGATCCCCGGCGAAACGGGAACCGCTGTCCGGCTCCGGCGACCGGATGATTTCGTGATAGGCGAAGACGCAGGGAATCTGGTCCGCGCCGGGGACGGTCTGACGGCCGACCTGCGAACGCGCCCCGTCGGCGCCGATCACGCACCGCGCCCGCACGGACTCCATGGCGCCGTGATGGGCACTGGACCCCTCGCGATAGTGAACCGTGACGCCGCCATCGGGCTCGTGGTCGAGGTGTTGGAAATGGCCGGTGCGCCGTTCGGCCCCGGCACTTGCGGCGCGGTTGCGCAGCCACTCGTCGAACTGCTCGCGGTCGACCATGCCGACGTATCCCCCGTCGATCGGCATGTCCACCTCGCGGTCGGTCGGCGAGATGATTCGGGCCGATTTGGCGTAGGCGACGATCTGGCTCTGCGGGATCTGGAAATCGCGGATCAGGCGCGGCGGCACGGCGCCGCCGCACGGTTTGATGCGGCCGGCCCTGTCCAGCAGCAGCACGTCAAGACCGTCACGCGCCAATTCGGTTGCGGCCGTGGCTCCCGCAGGACCCCCGCCGACGACGACTGCATCGTAGGTTCTAGTCTGCCCCATATTAGGCCTCCGTGGCCATGGCCCGTGGCGAGGCGGGCTTTTCCTCGGTCAATCCCAGGGCCGAGGCCCTGGCCTGAGACGTGACCCGCGCTGCCAGATAGGCCGACAGGATGAACAGGACGCCTTCTGCCGCGAACACCGAGGCATAGGCGGTTTCGGGTGAGCCGGTAAGATAGCGGACGGAATCGACGGCCACGGTACCGGCGAATCCGCCGAGGCCGAAAGCAATTGCCTGCGCCGCGCCCCACAGGCCCATGCGCGTGCCCTCGCGTTGCTCGCGGCCCTTGCGCACCAGGCCCATCATCGAGCCGATCGCCGCGACCGCGAAGGCGCCGTTGGCCAGCCCAAGGGCGAAGACGGCTGCCGTCAGCGGAAAAACCGTCCTCATGGAACTCGCCGAGGCGAGCAGGAACAGGACGCCGGCGGATGCCAGGCAGCCGCCGATCACCCAGGCGCGAAACGAACCGAACCGGCCGCCCGCGATGACGCTTCCCGCCAGCGCGAAGACGACCATGCCCAGGAACACCCCGCTGTGGTGCACGCCGGACAGTTGGGTCGACTCGCCGGGGGTCAGGCCGAACACGGCACCCGAGAAGGGTTCGAGAATCAGATCCTGGGCGCTGTAGGCGAGCATGGAGACGAACACGAAGACCGCGAACCGCCGGGACAGCGGCTCCGACCAGACCTGGCGCAGGGCCTCCATGAACCCCGGCTTCGCCTCGTCGTCCTCCGTCTGCTTCTGCGCCCCCGCGAACGGCCGCTCGATGCCCCAGAAGGCCAGCAGGGTCAGGACCATGGCGACGGCACAGACGCCGACCGTCACGGCGACCAGGCGCTGCGCCGAGAACGGATCGAGCAGGTGGCCGGCGATGCCGGCGGTCATGGCGAGGCCGGCGATCATCATCAGCCAGACGATGGTGGCGGCGGCCGCGCGTCGACGATCGTCGACACAGAGGGCCAGAAGGACCAGCAACGAGGTTCCGCAGGCGCCGACGCCGCCGCCGATGAGCAGGAAGGCAACCACGGCCAGAGCGATGCCCGCGGCCGTGTTGGTCGCCATCCAGACCGTGGCCAACGACGCGAGGATGGCACCGGTGGCGAGGACCGCCATGCCGCCGATGATCCATGGCGTGCGCCGGCCGCCGA
>JANQIL010000030.1 GCA_028282245.1 Magnetospira sp. | reverse complement strand
CGTCGCGCGATTCCACGTGACCCCGGCCCGTCACGCGACGGATTCGATCCACTAAGCTATTGATCTGGTGGTTCGATTCAGCCAACGGATGGGACTCATCCGTTGGCATCGAACCACTAGGCTTCCTCAAGGGCCATCAGGCCCTTGTAGGCGTGCCAGGAGGCGTGTCCGGCCAGCGGCACCGAGATCGCCAGTCCGACGAATCCCAGGGCGATTCCGCAGATGGTCAGCAGGGCGATCATCGCCGCCCAGCCGCTCATCAGCCGTCGATGCCGGTTGACCAGGCGCAGGCTGGTCGCGATGGCGTCGACGGCGGACAGGTTGCGGTCCAGGATCAGCGGAATCGATAGCGCGCTGACCCCGTAGGCCAGGGCCGCGATGACCCCTCCGACCAGGGACCCCACGGCCAGGAAGGGCGCCGCCTGGGGCGCCGTCAGCACGTGGCCGATGAACGGCACCAGATCCCACGGCACCCCGTTACTGAAAAACAGGGCGAAAATCACCAGCGCCGACAGCATCCAGGCCAGGAACAACCCCATCAGCACCAGCCCGACCATCGCCAACTGGCCGATCCGGCCCTCGCAGCAGGTGATCATGCGCGCCATCGACATCGGGTCGCCGACCTCGCGGCGCCGGCTGATCTCGTGGAAACCGACCGCGAAAGCCGGCGACACGATCAGGTAGCCGGCCGCCAACGGCAGGAACATCGCCGCCCTTTCCGCGCTGTCGAGCACCAGGAACAGCGCGAGGCAGATCAGGCCAAGCACCAGGCCATAGGAGAAGCTCAACAAGAAGGAGGCCCGGAAATCGCGCCAGCCGGCGGCCAGCCATTGCCCGGAATCGTCGACCGACGGGCCGGTCTGCTTGAAGGTTCGGTGCCCGTCGATCACGGGCCGGGTGTCCGTTGCGGCGCTCGGCATCGGGTGACTCCTGCGGTTCCTCGCGTTCCCTTCATGACCAACCGTGTCGCGCCGTTGGGGCGGCCGGTGGTCTTATTCCATGGAGTCAAGATTGGCACCGTTGGGCGGCGATGAGAAGGGTATTTTTACATATTAAGAAATAAAAATATGCGCATTATTGTTATATACATACTCACGCAATTAGAAAAAATGACATATTAACGATACATAATATCCAGATGTTCTTGGCGTCGGCGCGGTCTCTTGGTGCGTTTCAAGCAGGAACCGCCGTGCCGTCCGCCGGCGGCGCGTGGACCGGAACCCTGACGCCGGTTCCGCGTTCCGGTCCGGTGTCCGGCGGACGCCTCAGACTCCCGCGACGGCGCCGTAGATCAGGCCGGACAACACGGCGCCCGCGAATCCCAGGCCCACGTAGGCGGCGAATACCCGGCGGCGGACCAGCGCGAACACGGCGATCATGGCGGGAATCGAACTGACCGCCCCGGCGACGATGAAGGCCATCGCGGCGCCGGCGCCCATGCCCTGCTGCATCAGCCCGGCGACCAGCGGCGGCGCGGCATAGGAGTTGAGGTAGGCGGGGCCGCCGACCAGGGCTCCGGTCACCACCGACAGCACGCCGTCGCCGCCGACCAGGCCGGCGATCGCCCCGGCCGGAACGTAGGCGATCATCAAGCCTTCCAGCAGATAGGCCAGGGTCAGCCACTTGAGCAGGAACAGACCGTTGCCGCCGGTTTCCCTGGCGAAGGCGGCGCGGCGCGCGGGATCGGTCCAGAACCGCCATGCCGGTCGTCCGTCGGACAGGCCGGCGCGGTTGCGGCAACCGCATCCGGTTCCGGTCCGGTCCCGGGCCGGGTTGGCGAGGCCGCCGCCGGCGGTGACGGCCTTGACGACGAATCCGCCGAACAGCCCGATTCCCACCGCCGCGACCGCCTTGGCGGCCGCGAACGGCCAGCCGAGCGCCGCCGCGGTGACCAGCAGGGTCGGCGGATCGATCAGCGGCGACGACAGCCAGAACGCCATCACCGCCGACAACGGTGTTCCGAGGGCCAGCAGGGCGGCGACGAAGGGAATCACCTGGCAGGAACAGAACGGCGCCAAGCCGCCGAACAGGGCGGCCAGCAGGATCATCCGGCTTTCGCGGCCCTCGAACGCGCGGGCCAGTGTTTTCTCGACGCCGGCCGCCTTGAGGTGGGCGATCAGCAGTACCGCGAACAGGATGAACGGCGCGGTGTCGAGCAATTGCGTCGCCGCGAAAACGACGAAATGGCCGAACCGGTCGGTTGCCAGGACGGCGATGCCGAGCAGGATCAGGCCGATCGACAGCCACGCCCGGTCGATCGATCCGATTCGGGCCCGGAAACCGCGCGGACCACGGAGAGCTTCCTCCATATCACGACTCCACTAGAAAAATAGAAGAAAAGACCAAAAAAAACATCACGCGGCGTCGGTGTTCCCGTCCGCCTCGATCCCCGCGCAGCAGTGCTCGCTCAGGAAACCCAGGAGGTCGTGCATCATCCCGTAATTCACCCGCGACACGATTTCCCGGCCCTGACGGTCCTGCACGATCAGTCCGGCCCGGGTCAGGGACGCCAAATGATGGGCCAGGGTCGAGGCGGGAACCTGGACGCGCGACTGAATGTCGCCCACGTTCAGCCCGCCATCACCGGCCCGCACCAGCAGTCGGTAAAGCCGGAGCCGGGTCCGGTTGCCGAGCGCGGCCAGGGCGCCCGCCGCCCGATCCTCGTTCATCGTCGCCGTTCCATCACAAAGGAATTATAAAACTAGAAAAATAGAAACGTCAAGCGGCCCATGAACATGCCCCGGCTCCGCGAACCGGGTTGTCCGCCGGATCGGTTGCCTTATGCATCGGGCTCGGGCGGCGGCCCGGGTGCCGTGGTGGTGCCGCATGGGGCGGGGATCAGCCGCTCCACCGGTCGCGCCCGGTGCCCTTGGCCTCGTAGAGCGCGGCGTCGGCCTGCTGTATGAGCGCGTCGAGGCCGTCGGCTCGTTGCGTCAGGCTGGCCAGGCCGATGCTGACCGTGAACCGCAGGCTGCGGCCGTCGCCGGCATCGATTTCGAGCGCGCGGATCGTGGCCAGCAACCGTTCGGCGACGCTGATCGCCTGGTCGTGCGTCGTCTCCGGCAGAATCACCGCGAACTCCTCGCCGCCCAGACGGCCGAACTTATCGGTGCCGCGCATGTCGTCGATGATGGTCGACGCCAGACGCACCAGAACCACGTCCCCCACGTGATGGCCGTAGGTGTCGTTGACCTTCTTGAAGTGATCGGCGTCGATCATCATGAAGGCGAGAGGGCGTCCGTGGCGCCGGGCCAGCATCAGGTAGTTTTCGGCGGCCTCCATGAACGCGCGTCGGTTGAGCGCCCCGGTGAGGCTGTCGATGCTGGCCAGTTCGAGCAGCCGGCTCTCGAACGCCTTGCGTTCCGTGATGTCCCGGACCAGTCCCACGTGCATCTGACGGTCGCCCAGCCTGGTGTCTCCGACCATGATCTCGACCGGAAACTCGCTGCCGTCGCGGTGCCGGGCGATCGCCTGTCGGCCGCTGGCCATGAGCCGCGCTTCGATTTCTTGGAACGACTTGACACCCTCGTCGTGGATCGCGGCGGTATCCTCGGTCATCAGGCGGTTGACCGAGGTGCCGACCATTTCGGAGGCCTCGTAGCCGAACATCCTCTCGGCGGCGCGATTGAACTCGTGAATGAGGCCACGGCCGTCGATGACGACCACCCCGTCGCGGACGGTTTCCAGGAGGGTGCGCAGCCGCCGTTCGTTGTTCGCCAGACGGAGCTGGCCGCGCTGGTAGAGATAGGTCGCGAGGCCGAGCAGGCCGGCCAGAGCGACGGACAGGATTTCCAGTGTCAGGACATGGTCCTGGCCGGCTTGCCATCCGTCCCGGGGGGCGGTCGCGATCATCCAGGTCCCGCCGGGGATGGCCACCTCGGAGAGGACCGGCGACTCGGTTTCGAACAACGCCGGATCGCCGAGGAACACCGCGCCGTCGGACCCCGTGCCGTCGCGTCCGCGAATGGCGATTTGCAATTCCTCGTTGCCCGACGTCAGGCCGACCGCATGGAACAGGGCGTCGGCGTCGAGCACCAGGCTCAGGATTCCCCAATAGTCGCCGTCCTCCCGAAACACCGGCGTGCGGCTGATCAGGCCGGAACCGCCCTGAAGAAGCTGGACCGGGCCGGCGAGGATGGTTGCCCGCAGGTCGATGGCCCGCTTGACGGCCGGCCATTGTTTCTCGGAATCGGGATAATAAAATCCGAGGATCTTCTCGTTTCCGGCGACCGGATAGACGTTGGTGATCCTGTTGCCGGGGGCGACGCCCACGTTGCGGACATGGCGTCCGTAACTGTACAGGCCTTTCAGTGCCCGGTTGATTTGCGCGTCGTTCGGATTTTCCACCGCCGAGACGAGGGCGAACATGCCATTGGCGAGGAACACGTTCGCGTTCAGCTCCGCCTTTAGACGCGACGTCAGATCGAGTGTCTTGTGGGCGACCGTCGAGCGCAGTTTCAGGGCCAATCGGGTCCGTTCGGTGGCGAAAATGAAATGGGCCGCCGAGGCGATCAGGACGAAAACCACCAGACCGATCAACGCGTGGCGGCCACGGTAGTTGCGGAGCAGGTTGCGGAGGTTTGGCAAATCACGCTTCCATCGGGTGGTTCGCGGCGCCGCGCGAGCCACCTGGAAGGCTCGGGCGGATGTAGGAATAATATTATTAGTATTCACGATCTCTTCAAAGGTCAATGGATAGGAGTTATGTTAGAAAAAATCCCGATCAAGTGGTTTGACTGCGCGATCGGCTTGCGCGCGCCGGACGGGCTCGGGGCATCGCCGTGGGGGCGACTCGACACGGACCCCGAAGGGATCATCCGGAATCCGTGTCAGTCCTGAAATTCCTTGGGACTCGCGAAGGTCGGGGCCGGCGGCTGGGTGGCCTCGAACGCCTGGATGTAGTCGCGGGTCAGCGGCACCGCGTCCTGGCGCTTCGACATCTGGACCTGGAACACCACGTGGCCGCCGTGCCGGAAGGCCATCTCGCTGGCGCACAGATAGAATTCCCACATCCGGCAGAACCGTTCGTCGTAGAGCTCGCGCACCCGGTCCCGGTTGCGCTCGAACGCGTCCTGCCAGCGGCGCAGGGTCATCGCGTAATGGAGGCGCAGCACCTCGATGTCGGCAATGTACAGCCCGGCCCGCTCGACGTGGGCGACCATCTCGGACAGGGCCGGGGAATAGCCGCCGGGAAAGATGTACTTGCGGATCCAGGGATTGGTGGTGCCGGGACCCTCGGCCCGCCCGATCGTGTGCAGGACCGCCACCCCGTCGGCGGTCAACAGGTCGCGCAGCTTGTTGAAGTATTCATGGTAGTGATTGATCCCCACGTGCTCGAACATGCCGACCGACACGATGCGTTCGAACTGGCCGTCGACTTCCCGGTAGTCACGCAGATGAAACCGCGCCCGGTCGGCCAGCCCGGCCGCCTCGGCGCGCCGGTTGGACACCCGGTGCTGCTCGCGGCTGAGGGTGACTCCCGTCACGTCGGCCCCGGCGGTCCTGGCCAGATACAGGCCGAGGCCGCCCCAGCCGCTGCCGATGTCGAGCAACCGGTGGCCCGGGGACAGCAGCAGCTTGGCCGCCAGATGGCGCTTCTTTTGCGCCTGGGCGGTGTCGATGTCGTCGTCCGGTGTCTGGAAGTAGGCGCAGGAGTATTGTCGGTCGGCGTCCAGGAACAGATCGTACAGGGTGTCCGACAGGTCGTAGTGATGGGCCACGTTGCGGTGCGCGCGGCGGACCGGGTTGTGCTGGGCCAGGCGGCGGGTCATCACGCGCAGCATGTGCAGCGTTTTCTGGAACGGTCCGGCCATGGCGTGCAGGCCCAGGTTGGCCAGGGTAACGTCGAGATAGGTCCGGATGTCGCCGGCATCGAAGGTCAGGCGGCCGTCCATGTAGGCCTCGCCGACCGCCAGCCCCGGGCTGTACAGGAACCGCCAGGAGAACGCGGGATCATGCAGGCGCAGGACCACCGGCTGGCCGGTCCCGTCGCCGTACAGGGCGCGCCGGCCGCGCGGGTCGACAACCTCCAGGTTGCCGGTCCTGTACAGTTGCGCAAAGCCCCGGTTGACCAGTGACCACATGATCCGTTTCCCCCCAACGAACGAAATCCGGGCCGCTTCCATGATTTTGTGCCGCGTCGCGGCGAATTTCAACTCCCGGGGGAGGGTTTTTCCGGCGAGGGTGTCGAATTGTCGAGCCCGCGCCGCACGTTGAGGCTGAACCTCCGGTGCCCGACCCGCTTGACGGGCGTTCCGGCGAACAGGCGGCGGAATCCCGGCTCGTCGAGCGCCGCCAGATCGGCCAGCGTCGCGTCCGCCAGATCCGGCCGCGCGGCCAGTTTCGGCTCGGCGGCCGGGCGCGCGAACTTGTTCCACGGGCACGCCGCCAGACAGTCGTCGCAACCGAACACCCGGTTTCCCATGGCGCCGGCGAACGAGTCCGGAACCGGCGATTTCGCCTCCACCGTCAGGTAGGCGAGGCAGCGCGCGGTGTCCATCCGGTAGGGCACGTCGAGGGCGCCGGTCGGACAGGCGTCCCGGCAGGCGGTGCAGGAGCCGCAGTGGTCGGCGGACGGGCGATCGGGCGGTATCGCCAGGGTGGTGAACACCTCGCCCAGGACCAGCCAGGACCCGAAGTCCCGGGACACGAGGTTGGTGTGCTTACCGATCCAGCCGAGTCCGGCCTGGCGGGCCAGCGGCTTCTCCATCACCGGGGCGGTGTCCACGAACACCTTGACCCCGGCGCCGGTTTCGGCGACCAGCCAGCGGGCCAGCGCCTTGAGGCGTTTCTTCACCACGTCGTGGTAGTCGCGGCGCCGCGCGTAGAGGGCGATCGCCGCCCGGTCGGGGGACGCGGCCCCGGTCGCCACCGGCGGATCGGTATCGGGGCCGTAGTTCATCGCCAGCGAAATCACGCTCCGCGCGGCCGGCCATAACGTCTTCGGATCGGCCCGCCGGTCGGCCGTTTCGGCCATCCAGGCCATGTCCATGTGCCGTCCGGCGGCCAGGAAGCCGGCCAGCGCCGCCTTGTCCCCGGGCGTCGTCTCGGCCGCCGCGAAGCCGCAGGCGTCGAATCCGAGATCGCGCGCCACGGCGCGGATGCGTTCGCGCGGAGCGATCGCGTCCGGGGAGTTCACGGGCCGTCGCGACGGGCCAGGGTTCCCAGGGCGTCCGGCGCCCGCAGGATCACCCGGCCGCGCCCCAGGGCGACCCAGCCATGCCGCTCGAATTCCTTGAGCTGCCGGCTGATCACCTCGCGGGCCGAGCCCAGTTCCATCGCGATGTCCTGATGGGTCAGGGCGAGCGCGCCCTCGGCGTCGGCCTGCTCGGTCAGGAACTGGGCCAGCCGGCGGTCGACGCGCCCGAACGCCACCTCCTCGATCAGCGCCAGGAGGCCGTTGACCCGGTCGCCGAACGCGGCGAACACGAAGGTCCGAAACCCGGGCGCCCCGGCGAGCAGCGCGTCGAACGCCGGGCGCGGCAGGACCATCGCCGCGACGTCGGTTTCCGCCTCCGCCGCCGCGCCATAGGGCTGGCCGGCCATCAGGCAGGTGGTGGTCAGGATGCAGGTCTGGCCGCGCTCGACCCGGTAGAGCACGATCTCGCGGCCGCCGGGCGACGTCATCCGAACCCGGATCGCGCCATCGAGGACGAGGAAGTATCGGGTGCAGGCGTCGCCGGCGCGGAACACCGCCCGCCCGGCCGGCAGGCGGGCCGGGCACGCCGCCTCGGTCAGCCGCGACCGCTCGGCGGTCGGCAGGGCGGCCAGGTCGGGAAAGGCGTCGAGCCAGCCGGAGATCATGCCAGAACGAGATCCGCGTGTTCACGAAGTTCCGGACGCACGTTGTGCCCCATCGGTTCGAGGATGACCTTGACCCCTTCTCGACGCGCGAACTTGAACGCGGGGACAAAATCCGAATCCCCCGTCACGACGACGATCGAACGGACCTTCTCGCCCAGGGACAGGCGCGCCATGTCGAGGCCGATCCGCATGTCAACGCCTTTCTGCGACAGATCCAGCACGAAATCCTCGTCCATCAGGGGACGTGGATTTCGGATCAATTCCTTCACCGTGCGCGGCTTGATTTTCCAGCAATCCGGCGCGAGGGCGGTCTGGCCCATGCGCAGGGCGAAATGGGGTTTCAAGGCAAGCTGGTCATAGAGGGATTGGCCGCGGCGATATCGATCCGTGGTCGCCAGATCGTATCTTGCCCTGGTGACCGGTCTTTGAACCGATTGCGCGGCGGGCGGAGCATCGTAATAGTAGATCCGCAACAACTCGTAATCGCGAAGTTCCGAAATGCCTCGCAGTCGTTCGCACTCTCCGACCACGTCGTCGGTGGAGGCGTGCCGTTTGTTTTTCTCGAAAAGTTTTTTCGTCAGGAACCCGCCATCGACGAGAATGGCGAATAATGGCCGAGCCAATCCTCAGCTCCAAAACAGTGGAGCCGACCCACTCCCAAGGAATTCCTCCGCTGACGCGGTTTGTCGGAATGGGCCGGCTCGCTGGTCTATCCGAGAGCCTCCAAGGCATGTCGTGAAAATAGGTCATTATGACCTATTCGACAAGGTAAATTAGGTCATTATGACCTATTCGGCGAGTTGTTGCGTTGCCTGGTTGGAGGGACGGGGGCGACTCTGCTAGTGTTTGCCCGGGCGCCATGAGGATGGCCATAAAAGGGGGATCACCGAGATGAAAACGCTAGTTGGGTTGCCGGCCTGGAAGGCGCTCCAGGCGCATGCCGAGGCCATGGCCGATGTTCACATGCGCGACCTGTTCGCCGCCGACCCGAACCGGTTCGAGACGTTTTCCCTGCGTCTCGGGGATTTCCTGCTCGATTACTCGAAGAACCGGATCACCGTCGAGACCCGCGACCTGCTGATGCAACTGGCCCACGAGGCGGAACTGGAAATCTGGCGCAGCAAGATGTTCGCCGGCGAGGCCATCAACAACACCGAGGGCCGCGCGGTGCTGCACATCGCGCTGCGCAACCGGGCCGACCGGCCGATCTACCTGGGCGGCGAGGACGTGATGTCGGGGGTGCGTCGGGTCCTCGATCACATGCGGCGATTCGCCGATTCGGTGCGCGAGGGCTACTGGACCGGGCACAGCGGCAAGCCGGTGACCGATGTCGTCAACATCGGCATCGGCGGCTCCGACCTCGGGCCGGTGATGGTCTGCGAGGCACTCAAGCCCTATCATCATCCACGCCTGAAGGTGCATTTCGTCTCCAACGTGGACGGCACCCATCTGGCCGAGACCCTCAAGGACCTGAATCCGGAGACCACCCTGTTCCTGGTCGCCTCGAAGACCTTCACCACCCAGGAGACCATGACCAACGCCCAGACGGCCCGCGCCTGGCTGACCGACCGCCTGGGCGAGGCGGCGGTGGCGCGGCACTTCGCGGCGCTGTCGACCAACGCCGAGGCGGTCGCCGCGTTCGGCATCAACACCGCCAACATGTTCGAGTTCTGGGACTGGGTCGGAGGACGCTATTCCCTGTGGTCGGCCATCGGCCTGCCGATCGTGATCGCCATCGGGATGGACAACTTCCTCGACCTGCTGTCCGGAGCGCATGCGATGGACGAGCATTTCCGCACCGCGCCCCTGGAATCCAACATGCCGGTCGTCCTCGGCATGCTGGGCATCTGGTACACCAATTTCTTCGGCGCCCGAACCCACGCGGTGCTGCCCTACGACCAGTACCTGCACCGCCTGCCGGCCTACCTGCAGCAGGCCGACATGGAGAGCAACGGCAAGCGGGTGACCCGCGACGGCGCGCCGGTCGATCATGCCACCGGTCCGGTGCTGTTCGGCGAGCCGGGCACCAACGGTCAGCACTCGTTCTATCAGCTCATCCACCAGGGGACCCATGTCGTGCCCTGCGACTTCATCGCCGCCGCCCGGAGCTTCAATCCGCTGCCCTTCCATCACCCGATTCTGCTGTCCAACTTCCTCGCGCAGCCGGAGGCCCTGATGGTCGGCAAGACGGAGGCCGAGGCGCGGGCCGAACTGGAGGAACAGGGATTCAAGGGCAGGGATCTCGAAGCCCTGCTGCCGCACAAGGTGTTCCCCGGCAACAATCCGACCAACGCGATCCTGGCGCGCAAGTTCGATCCGCATACCCTGGGCATGCTGGTCGCGCTTTACGAGCACAAGATTTTCGTCCAGGGCGCGGTCTGGGGCGTCAACTCGTTCGACCAGTGGGGGGTCGAGCTGGGCAAGCAGCTGGCCCGGGTGATTCTGCCCGAACTGATGGACGAGGTGGATGGCCGCGACCACGATTCGTCGACCGGCGCCCTGATCCGGGCCTACAAGGAGATGCGGGCCGACTCCTGACCCGTCCCGCCGCGCCTCCGGATCAGGTCCCGGCGGCGCGGGTCTCGTAATAGCGCACCACCCCCTCGTTGAAGACGCAGCGGTAGGCCGTCCCCGGGTCCGACCGCCACAGCAGGAAAGCCCGCACGAAGGAACTGCAAGCCGCGCTGTCGACGAAATCGGCCAACACCGGCCCGATGTAGCGGTCCACGCGGCGCGGCCACAGGATGTCGGCGCGGCGCAGGTCGGCCCGGATCTCCTCGGGCGCGGCGGCGACGGACCAGGTGCCGCCCGTCGCCGTCCAGCTATGGCGGGGCAGAACCGCGAAGTCGCGGAGCGGCCCGCCCCGGTCGCGGCCCAGGCCGTGATAGCGCAGCAGGAAACGCTCCAATCCGTCGGTCTCCTGGGCGATCACCGCCACCGTCGGCGGCGCGCCGTCGGCGGTGCGGGTCGCAACCACCACCCGCCGCAGGTCGTCCAGGCCCATCAGGATCGGCAGCCGTTTTTCCACGTAGGCGGCGGGATAGGGATGGCCCGGCGCGAAGGGATCGGCGAGGCTGGGTGCCCGCTCCACCCCCCGCCAGACCATCTGCGCGGCGAGCGCCAGCCCCAATCCGGCGGCGGCCAGCCGCAAGATGCCTCCGCGCTCCGCCCGGACCGGCAGCGCGCGGGCCAGGACCGCCGCCAGGGCGGCGAGCCCGGCCAGAGCCGCGGCGTCCAGGGCCAATCCCTGGAAGCGCTCCAGCGACCCCAGGGTCGCCTGTTCGAATCCGCCCACGCAGCCGCCGTAGGACCACAGCAGGGCCGCGCCGTAGACCGCCAGATAGGCCAGAACCGCCGGCGGCAACGGCCGCAACGCGCCGATCCACGCCGCGCCCAGCATGCCCAGGATTCCGAGCCCCCCGGCCGGAGTGGCGAGCCATCCGGCGAGCACGTCCAGGCTGCGCGCCGCGTAGTCCGGAGCGATACGGCTCAGGGCGCCGGCGCCGTCCGCCAACAGCATGGCCAGCGGACTGGTCATGCACTGACCGGCCACGCCCGGCGGCCCGGCCAGGGTCCAGTAGACATGGACCGCCGCCACCGGCAGGAGCAGCCCGACCAGGGCCGCGATGCCGCCGGGCCGCGCGAAGCGCCAGACGAACAGCGGCAGCGCGGCCAACAGGACGATCCCCGCCACCTTCAGGAAGTAGCTCCCGGCCAGCAGCAGCCCGGTCGCCAGGGCCAGCCGCCGCGCCTCCGCCGCGTCGCGCGGCACGGCGAGCAACAGGATCAGCGGTGCCGCGGTGAGCATCCGTTGCGGCGGCTCGATCAGCAGGTCGGGCCCCAGCCAGGCCGTGGGCGCGGCCAGCAGCACCAGGGACAGAAACGCCCAGCGGGCCGCCGTCCCGGCCGCGAACCGGCCCAGAACGTCCCACAGCAGGGCACCGAAACAGACCCATCCGGCGGCCAGGGCGGCGAGCCCGGGCAGTTCCGAGAAGCGACTTTCGAACATAAGGTTGGGATAGAGGATCTGTAGATACCAGCCGGGGGTGTAGCCGGGATTGCTGAACACCATGTCGGCCCGCCAGACGGCGTCGGCGGTGAACATCTGGCGCGGAACCGCCAGCCAGTTGCTCAGTTCGTCCCAGTGGAGGGGCACGTAGCCCCCAGGTCCCACGGCCGCGGCCAGCGCCACGACCGCCGCGCCGAGCACCGGCAGCGGATGCGCCGCGACCGCCCGGAAATCGATCCGCCGGGCACGCCACGCGGCGACACCGGCCCGCCCCCATCCGACGAGGGCCAGACCGAACACGCCCCAGGCCACCATATGCAGGGGAAGGCCGAACAGACGGACGGGCATGTCGAGCATCAGCGGCAGCAGGGCCCACCCCGCGAGGCTCCGCACCCCCCAGCCCGGTCCCGGCAACCAACGGCCGAGTCCGATGGCGGTGATCAGCACCAGGGCAACGAACGGAGCCATCGGATCAGGTTCTCATCCGACGCCCCGCCGACGGTCAGTGCAGCAACATGCCGAGAAACCGACCCCCGCCGTGCCGCCGTGGAACGGCACCACCAGGGTGGCGGCGAGCAGCGCCCATTTGAACGCCTCGAAAATGACTTGTTTGGCTATCTCTAGCACCGGCACCTTCCCGCATCCCGTCCGGGCGCACTATACCCGATTGCGGACGGCAGGCAATTCGCACGCGGCAAGGGCCCCCGAAAGTGAAAAGCCCGGATGGGGGGCCGGGCTTTTCGGGGGGGGGTACGAGATATGTGCGTATCGAGCTTGGATCTGTCTAGTGGCTTTTTCCGGGGCTGCCGAAGCAGGACCGATCCCCGTCTCCTAAATGGCCACTCACCTGCCTGCATACCGAGAGCTTCAGCAAAGTTACGATATACAAAGCGATCACTGCCTTTAATGCGTCCAATGTAGGACTTTCGGACCGGTCGGTCAAGACGTTTTTTGGAATCGGTTTATTTTTTTTACAGCACATTGTTTTTGTGGATTTTCACGCCGGCCCGCTTCGGGCGCTCGAACCGGGCAACCACCTCCACGTGCGGTGTCCAGGGAAACTGATCGACGGGGGTCACCGTTTGGAGTCGGTAGCCGCCATCGATCAGCAACCGGGCATCGCGCGCGAAGGTGGGCGGGTGGCAGGACACGGCGACCACGGTCGGCGGTCCGTCGGCCGCCAGCGCGGCGGCCTGGGCGGACGCGCCGGCGCGCGGCGGATCGAACAGCGCGGCGTCGAATCGGGCCAGCTCGCGGCCGGCCAGCGGCCGGCGTTCGAGATCGCGCGCCTCGACGGTCAGGCGGCCGCCCAGGCCGGCGCTTCCGGCGGCGGCGGCAAGAGCGGCCATGGCAACGGCATCGGACTCCACCGCGTGCACCCGCGCGGCGCGGGACAGCGGCAGGGAGAAGGTGCCGCAGCCGGCGAACAGGTCGGCGATCCGCGCCGCGTCGCCGAGCGAGTCCGCAACCAATGCCCGCAGGCGCGATTCGCCGTCCGCGGACGGTTGCAGAAAGGCGCCGGGCGGCAGATCCAGCGGCAAGTCGCCGAAACGGACCCGGGCCGGCCCGAGGATCGCCAGCGGCTCGGCCGGCGCGTCTTGAGACGCCGCCCAGGCCAGCCGGACCAGCCGCGCGTCCCCGGCGAAGGCGGCCAAGCGCTCGCGGTCGGCGCGTCCCGGCGCGTCCGGCCAGACAAGCAGCAGGTCGACGCCGTCGTCGCACAGGGTCGTTCTCGCGTCGCCGCGTCGGGGCGGCGATTCGAGTCGGCCGATCAGGTCGCGCAGCGACGCGACGAGAGCGACCAGGGCGGGGTCCAGGAGCGGGCATTCGATCAGGTCGACGAGATGCGCCGAGCCCCTCCGGTTGAAGCCGACGATCGCCCGACGACCGGTGCCGGCGATGGCCAGGGTGGCCCGCCGGCGGCTGCCCGGGGCGATCTCCACGGTCGGCCGTGGAGTGACGTCCAGGCCGCGCCGGGTCAGCGCCGCGCGCACCCGGTCGCGCTTCCAGTCGGCCACCGCCCCGGACGCCCAGTGCTGGAACGCGCACCCTCCGCAGAGACCGAAATGCCGGCAGCTCGGCGGAACGCGGTCGGGGCCCGGCGTCTCGACCACGAGCAGATCGGCCACCCTCCCGTCTCCGCGGGGCGCGCCGGGCCGCGCGGTCACGATGTCCCCGGGCACCGTGAACGGGACATAGAGGCGCCGCCCGTCCGCCTCGGCGATCCCGTCGCCGCGCCCGCCGACGCCTTGGATGCGAAGCCGGAGCGGTTCGGCGGCGGTGGGCGCGCGGCGGGGTCGGGTCACCGCGCCGCCAGATCGGTCAGGAAGCGGTCGAGAATGCGGGCCAGGGCGATGTTCAGCGCGGCCACCGTCGCGGCCACCGTCGGTTCCCGCGCGGTCGCCGTCTCGCGGTAAATCCCCTGATACAGCAGGGCGTCGTCGGACGTCCGCCGCACCAGCAGTTCAAGGTGCAGGACGCCGCTCGACGGTCCGTCGCCGACCGCCCGCTCCAGCCGCAGGATGCGGCCGCCCACCACGTAGTCCGAGCGTACCCGCAAGGCCGGCGTCACCACCGCATCCCCCGCCTTGGCGGCGCGCAGGCTTTCCACCATCAGGTTCTGGAGCATCACGCCGGGCACCTGTTCCCAGGAATGGTAATGATAGGCAAAGGCCTGATTGGGGCTTGCCGCCTCGGTGTAGACCAGCGGCCGCTGGGCGGTCAGGCCGTCGGCGTCGAACCGCCCCACCTCGACGGTGCCATCGAAACGCGGCGTCGCCGATGGATCGACGAGGGGAGTCAGTCGATAAAATCGCTCGCGCGGGATCTCCGGAGCGGTGCAGGCGGCAAGCAGGAAGCCGATCCCGAGCAATGCCGACCAACGCGTTCTCGTATACATGCTCCCCCCACCCTTTTCTTGCCTAACGCGCCGCCTCGTCGGCCGGCGCCGCGCCGCCGATCAGCAGACCCGGGTTCTGGCGAATCTGGCGGCTGAACTCGAACATGTTGCGGGCCGTGCCTTCCAGGTTCTGGTTGACCGAATCGATGTGGCGGGCGACCGAGCTCATGGTGTAGCGCAGGTCCTCGACCGTCGCGTCGACCGACGCGCGGTTGTCGCCGACCAGGCGTCCGGATTCGTCGAGCAGCCGGTCGAGCTTGCCCCGGGTGCCGCGCAACTCGCGCGACAGGGCCGCCATGTCGCGCGCCATCCGCCGGAAATCGACCACGCCGTCGTCGACGTTGGAGAGCATCCGTTCGGCATCGGTGGCCAGGTCGCGCACCTGCAGGCTGGTTTCCCGGATGTTGCCGGTGATGACCTCCATGTCGTCGACCAGACCGGGCAGGCTGGCATTCAGGCGGCCGGCCACGGACCGCAAGTCGCGCACCATCGGCGCCCCCTCGTCGCGCAACACCGTGTTGAACAGGCCGACCGTTTCGTGGAGCGACGTGATCAGGGGCTTCAGTCTCTTCTCGGCGAGATCGTTGACCGTCGTCGCCACGTCGGTCATCACGGCGAACATGTCGGTCGACTCGGTGCTCGGGATGGTGTTTTCCGGTTCCAGGAACACGGTGTTGATGCCGGCCGAGATCTGTAGGGTCTTGGCGGCCAGCAGGCCGGAGGCCATCGGCCGGACGTAGCTGTCGTCGGGCACCTTCCAGTTCTCGATCACCGACATCTCGACCCGGAACCGCATCCGCCCGTCCTCCTCGACCGGGGTGACCGATTCCACCTGACCGACGATATAGCCCTCGTAGAGCACCTGGGTCCCGTACTTGATCCCGGTCACGTTGCCGAGCATGGTGTAATAGGTGTCGGTCGCCCCGGTGCGTCCGGTCAGAACGGCCAGCGAGACCACCAGGGCGGCCAGCATGGCCAGCACGAACAGGCCGACGACCAGGTAATTGACCTTCTGCTTCCTCATGGGACGTTCCCCGCGCGCGCGCCGCCGTCTCCGACGTTCATGCCGGTGAGGCGGCGGAGGTATTCATCGGGATCGAGAACCTCTTCCTCGGTCCGCCGGTTCAGGAGGTTCTGGATGCGCTCGCTCGGATGGTCGCGGACCTCCTCGACACTGCCCAGGAACAGGATGTCGCCGTGGTCGAGCACGGTGATCCGATCGGCGATCTTGAACGCGCTTTCCAATTCGTGGGTGACCACCACGATGCTCATGCCCATGGCGTCGCGCAGCTTGAGGATCAGGTCGTCGAGGGCCGAGGCGACCACCGGGTCGAGCCCGGCCGACGGTTCGTCGAAGAACAGCAGTCGCGGATCCATGACGATGGCGCGGGCCACCGCCGCGCGCTTGATCATGCCGCCCGACAGCTCGGACGGCATCAGGTTCTCGAACCCCGCGAGGCTGACCACCTCCATCTTCATGCGGACCATGATCTCCATAGTCGAGCGGTCGAGCCGGGTGTGCTCGTGGAGCGGCAGCATGATGTTCTCGCCGACCGTCATCGAGCTGAACAGCGCCCCGGACTGGAAGGCGACGCCCATTTTCTTGCGCAGCTCCTGGAACGCGACCGGGCTCAGGTCGTCGATGTCCTGGTCGAGCAGGCGGACGCGGCCCGAGGTCTTCGCCTCCAGGGACAGCAGATGGCGCAGCAGGGTGCTCTTGCCGGATCCGGAGCCGCCCATGATGACCATGATCTCGCCCTCGCGCACGTCCATGGTGACGCCGCGCAGGATCATCCGGTCGCCGTAATGGGCCACGAGATCGGTCACCTCAATGACCTTGGGACGGGACAGAAGGTCGGTCGGCTTGGCCATCGCTATCCCCGGGTCACCACGAAGGCGAACAGCATGTCGGTGACGACGATGGCCGAGATGGCATGCACCACGGCCCGCGTGGTGTAGCGCCCGACCCCCTCGGCGCCGCCCGATACCGCGGCTCCGTTGACCACCCCGATCAGGGTGATGAGGATCGCGAAGATGACGCTCTTGCCCAATCCATGCCAAAGGTCGTTCGGCGACAAGATGTTGATGATGTTGTCGGCATAGGCGGACAGCGAGATGCCCAGGTCGGCCGACACGTAGATCCCGGCCGCGAGCAGGCCGATCAAATCGCCGAACAGGGTCAGGGCCGGCAGCATCACCACCATCGCCACCAAGGCCGGAACGACCAGGAACCGCACCGGTTCGATGCCCATCACCCGCAGGGCGTCGATTTCCTGGTTGATCTTCATGATTCCGATGCGCGCGGCGAGCGCCGACCCGGACCGCCCGGCGATCAGGATGCCGGTGATCAGCGGCGAGAACTCGCGCACCATCGAATAGGCGATGCCGAGGGTAACCTGGGATTCGGCCCCGAACGTGCGCAGGGTATAGATTCCCTGGATGGCCAGCATGACGCCGATGGTGGCGGTCAGCACGGCGACGATCGGCACCGCGCCGATTCCGACCTCGACCATCTGCGCGACCACCGCGTCCAGCCGCACCGGCTGCCGGCGGCGTGGCCCCATGATCAGCCAGAACAGGGATTCGCCGAACAGGGTGCCGCCGTGGCCCAGCTCCTCGACTCCGGCGACCGTCTTGCGGCCGAGCGATTCGACGCGGCGACGCAGCCCGTGGATCGTGTTGCGCGCGGTGCCGTCGGCCGCCATCGAACCTCCGTCGTCAGTCGGCGGCCAGCGCGTCGTCGACGCTGCCGTGAATGTCGAACACCCGGTCGAGGCGGGCCAGTTGCAGCACCCGCAAAGCCGGTTCGCTGACCGCCACCAGGACGAACCGCTTGCCGTTGGCGCGCCCGGTCTGAAACGATTCGACCAGCGACGCGATGCCCGAGCTGTCGATGTAGGAGACACCGGACATGTCGACCAGCAGCGCGGGTGCCGTGTCGAGCGCGTCCAGCAGGATCTTGCGGGCGCGGGGCGAACTCTCCAGGTCGACATCCCCCCGCAAGGCCACCACCGTGGCCGTGTCGTGCCGTGTGATTTGGTGCTCCATCCCAGTCCGCTCCCGACCCCGTTCGCGTGCTATCCCAGCATCTTCGTCATTCGCAACAGATTACCCGCGCCGCGCGCCGGCTGCAGGAACGCCACCTCGTCCATGACCTCGCGGATCAAGTGGGTTCCCAGGCCGCCGGGGCGCAGGTCGTCCAGGTCGCGCGGCTGGATCTTGGCGATGTCCACCGGCACCGGCGAATAGTCCCGCACGTCGAAGATCAGCTTGGACCCGTCGCCGAACGCGGCGACGCCGACATCGCCCGCCGCGCCGTCCGGATAGGCATGGCGTATCACGTTCTGACAGGCCTCGTCGACCGCCATCACCACGTCGTGGACCACTTTCGGACTGCATCCGCAGGACCGCGCCGCCTCGCCGATCGCGGCGCGGATCAGCTTCAATCGGGCCGGCAGGGCCGGCAGGCGGAGCGACAGCAGCGGCTCGCCCGGCGGGGTTCCGTCCTGCCGTTGCGGCAGGACCGCCAGGCGGTCGCCGCGCGCCGCGCGCGGACCCGAGTCGTCGACCGCCAGCAAGGTCAGGTCGTCGCGCAACTCCGCGCCGTCGCGGCACAGCATGTCGCGAACGGTTTCGAGCAGGGCGAGGGTCGGCACCTGGGCGGTGCGCCCGAGAATTCGGGTCACCCCCTTGATGTCGAGCATCGAGCCGTCCGGCATCCGTCCCTCCGTCACCCCGTCGGTGAACACATAGAGGGTGCCGCCGTCGAGACCGAATTCCTGCTCCGGAAACAGATCGCCGGGGACCACGCCACGCGCGATGCCGATCGGCGGCGCCGTCGCCGGCAGGTCGACCATCGAGCCGTCGCGATGGAACAGCAGTGGCGGCTCGTGGCCGGCGTTGGCCATTCGCACCACCCCGGAGCGCGGGTCGTAGATGCCGATCACCATGGTGATGAAACGCCCGCCGGAGGCGGTCTCGCAAATCTCGGCGTTGAGTCGGCCGAGCAGCCGCCCGGGTTCGCGCAGGGTCTTGCCGAGGGCGCGAAACAGGCTCGATGCCTTGGCCATCAGCAGCGCCGCGTCCATGCCCTTGCCGGAGACGTCGCCGAGGCAGAAGTAGATTCGCCCGTCGTCGAACGGGAAGTAATCGAAGAAATCGCCCGAGACCTCGCGCGCCGGAACGTTGAGCCCGATCACCGGGGACCCGGCGGGTCCCGGTTTCGGCAGCAGCGAACGCTGAATCTCCGATGCCAGTTCCAGTTCGCGGCGCATCCGCTCCTGCTCGACCACCTGCGCGGCGAGACGCGCGTTGCGGATCGCCAGGCCCATCGAGTGGGCGAGCACCTTGAGGGTGTTCAGGTCCTGGAACCCGAACAGCCCCCCGACCCGCTTGTTGAGAACCTGCACGGCGCCGATCGGCGCGTCCTGCACGGTCATCGGGGCGCAGATGACCGACAGGGTCTTGAATCCGGTTTCCTGATCGACCGCGCGGTGAAAGCGCGGGTCGCCCTCCACGTTGCGCACGATCTCGCCCGCGTTGTGCTCGACGCACTGTCCCACGATTCCCTGGCCGGGTTCGAGGTACAGGCCGGCGATGTCGACCGGACCGACGCAGGCCCGGCACGCCAAGCGGCGCCCGTCCGGTTCGACCAGGAACAGGGATCCGGCCTCCGCGCCAAGGTTGTGGACGATGCGGGTAAGGCCGCGCGCCATCGCGACGTCCAGGTCCAGCGACGACGCGAAATCCCTGCTGACGACGGCCAGCAGTTCAAGCGGATCGGTGAATTCCATTCCACCGCCCGACCCGTCGATGTCCGTTGCGGCACTGCTTCCCATGCCGCTACTATGTCTTGAAAACTCCGCCCGGGCAACGGATTGGCGCTCCGCCCGTCGCGGAAGTCGAGGCGTGATGTTTCGGTGACAGGATGGTTCGTCGGTTGACGGAACGGATGAACCGGCCGACTTTGTTATATACAAACAAGGTAAATCCGTTGCGGTGGCGGGTGCGAAGGTGAGTGATGTCCTTCTAGATCAGACGGTTCCGGATGGTCCGAGTCTGGAAGAAACGGATTTCGCGTTTCAACCCCTGTTCAGCCTGCATTCGGGAGCCTGCCTCGGCGTCGAGGCGTTGCTGCGGCGTTACCGCGCGGCGGGCGCCGCCAGCATCGGCGAATTCTTCGATAACGCCTACCACCGGGGCCGTCTGCCGGAAGTCGATCTGGCGCTCCGCGAGCGGGCGATCGCCAAGTTCGCGGCCGCGAAATACGATTCCAAGGTCCGGCTGTTCTACAATCTCGACGTTCGCAACCTGGAGGCCTGCGTCGGTCAGGCGCCGGCGACCATCGACCTGCTGGACCGCCACGGCCTGGACCCGGCGACCCTGGTGTTCGAGGTCGCCGAGCATCCGGCGCTGCCCTTGCGCCAGACCCTGCTGGGCGCGACCACCGAATGCCGAAGCCTGGGATTCGGAGTGGCGGTGGACGATTTCGGACGGGAATCGGGCGGCGTGCGCCTGCTGTTCGAGCAACGTCCCGATTTCATCAAGATCGACCGGGCGATGTTCGACGGCACGTTGGAGGACGGCCGCCGCCGCCGCTTTCTGTCGCAACTCATCACCATGGCCCACACGCTCGGCATCACGGTGGTGGCCGAGGCGATCGAGACCGAGCAGGAACTGATCGTCTGCAAGGAGCTGGGCTGCGATCTGGCGCAGGGCTACCTGCTGTGCCGGCCGACCGACCGGTCCGACGAAATCCCGGACCGGCTTGTTCATCTCACCGAGATCGGACAGCGCGGTCGCCCGGGGCGGCGCAATGACAGGCTGTTCATCGACGAGCACATGGAAACGCCGCCGGTTCTGCGCGTCAACGAGCGAATGAAGGACGTGTTCGAGGTATTCCGCGCCCATAAGAACTTCAATTTCTGTCCGGTGCTCGACGAGGAGGGCCGGCCGCTGGGAATCCTGCGCGAGACCGAGCTCAAGGAATACACCTATTCCACCTATGGTCGCGACCTGATGGCCAACCGGGCGTTCGGCAAGACGCTGCGCGATTTCGTGTCGCCCTGCCCGATCGCCGACATCAATGCGTCGGCGGAATCCATCCTCGCCACGTTCAGCCAGAACGAGGTGCCGGAGGGCATTCTGATTTCGGAGGATTTGATCTATCGCGGGTTCCTCAGCACCGGGGCGCTGCTCCGGGTGATCAACGAAAAGAACCTGGTCCAGGCGCGCGACCAGAACCCGCTGACCCGACTGCCCGGCAACGCCTCGATCCAGGACTTTCTGACCGACTGCCTGGACGACAAGGCGGCCGACCGAACCCTGGTTTATTTCGACTTCGATAACTTCAAGCCGTTCAACGACAGTTACGGGTTTCGCCAGGGCGACCGGGCGATCCTGCTGTTCGCCGACCTGATGCGCCAGATTCTGGACGGCGACAACGTGTTTCTCGGCCATGTGGGCGGCGATGACTTCGTTGCCGCCTTCCGCGACGAGCCGGCCGACCGGGTGCTCGAACGGGTGGTGGCCCTGCGGGCCGCCTTCACCCGCGACGTGGAAAGCTTCTATCGCCCGGAGGATCGCGCCAAGGGTGGCTTGCGGGCTCGCGACCGGCAGGGCGAATGGCGCACCTTCCCGCTGCTGTCGGCCAGCGCCGCGGTGCTGCGGCTGGTGCCGGGACGTGGCGCCCGGACCGCCGACGAGGTCGTGCAGTACTTCGGGACCCTGAAGAAGCAGGCCAAGAGTTCGACGGACGGCATCTGTTATGCTTGCCTGACGGAATAGGCGTGCATTCCAGGCGACCGGGTAACCGGCCAATTTGTCACAATTCTTGATATGACAGTTTTGAGACGGGTTGCTAGACTTCGCGGCGCGGACGATCCCCGGGCCTTGTCATGGGCTTCGGGGGCGGCATTGGGAGGCCGGGGACGTGTTCAGAACCGCGGAACTTGGGCACAAGGTGTCCAGAGAGGATTTCGAGGCCGTCGCCGGCCCGCTCCGCATCGAGTTGCTGGAGTTGCAGCAGAATCTGCGGAAAGCCGATTTCAAGGTCATCCTGGTGTTCGCCGGGGTGGACGGGGCCGGCAAGGCGGCCAGCATGAACCTGATCAACGAATGGATGGACCCGCGTTGGATCGTCACACGGGCCTATAAGACGCCATCCGACGAGGAGCGCGAACGGCCGGAGTACTGGCGGTTCTGGCGCGACCTGCCCCCGAAGGGCATGATCGGGCTGTTCCTGTCGTCGTGGTATTCGGATCCGATCCTCGGCCGCGTGCATCACCTGAGCGATCCGATCGAGTTTACGCGACGCCTGGATCGCATCGCCAAGTTCGAGCAGACCCTGGCCGACGACGGGGCGCTGATCCTGAAATTCTGGATGCACATGAGCAAGGACGTCCAGACGTCGCGCCTCAAGAAGCTGGAAAAGAAGGGCGTCGAGGCGCCGAGCGTGCTCAAGGCGCGATGGGACAACCTGACCCACTACGAAGATTTCATCGGCGCGGCCGAGAAAACGATCATGCGCACCTCGACCGGCATGGCCCCGTGGACGATCGTCGAGGGCACCGACGCCCGCTACCGGAGCTTAACCGTGCTGACCCGCCTGCGCGACGCCTTGCGCGACCGGCTGGCCGGGCGTCAGGCGTGCGAGCGATCCGAGCCGGCGGTCCGGACGGCGCCGGAAACCGGCGCGGAAACCACCCTGGTGGAAGGCGTTCGCTCGGTGCTCGACGCCCTCGACATGCGGTCGCCGATGGACAGGAAGGAGTATTCGGAGCGCCTGCAGGACGCCCGGGCGCGCCTCAAGAAGCTGTTCATCAAGGCGCGCGACCGCAAGATCACCACCGTGATGCTGTTCGAGGGGTGGGACGCGGCCGGCAAGGGCGGCGCCATCCGCCGCCTGGTATCGGCGCTCGACGCCCGCGACTGGCAGGTCATCCCGATCGCCGCGCCGACCGAGGAGGAGAAGGCGCAGCATTACCTTTGGCGGTTCTGGCGACATTTGCCACGCGCCGGCCGGCTGATCGTGTTCGACCGCTCCTGGTACGGGCGGGTTCTGGTGGAGCGGGTGGAGGGCTTCGCGCGCGACGAGGAATGGCGCCGCGCCTACGCCGAGATCAACGATTTCGAGGATCAGTTGGTGGAGCACGGGGTGGTGCTGCTGAAATACTGGCTGCATATCACCGAGGACGAGCAGTTGCGCCGCTTCGAGCTGCGCGCCGAAAGCCCGTTCAAGAGCTGGAAGTTGACCGACGAGGACTGGCGCAACCGCGAGAAGTGGCCGTTGTATGACGCCGCGGTGAACGACATGGTCGAGCAGACCAGCCCGCATCAGGCGCCCTGGGTTCTGGTCGAGGGCAACGACAAGCGGTTCGCCCGCGTCAAGGTGATCGAAACCCTGTGCGATCATCTGGAAGCCGCCCTGGCGCGCAAGGCCGGCGCCGACAAGAGCAAGAAAAAGAAATAAACCCTGAATGGAGTCACGACATCAAAATGAACTCGCGCAACGACGGCCAGGAAGTCGAGCTCAAGCTTGTCCTGGCGCCGCACGACGCGCCCTTGCTGGTGCGGGTCCCGGACGTGCGCCGCAACCTTCGTGGTCGGGCTCGGGTCCGGAGCCTGCGGGCGATCTACTTCGACACGCCGGACAGCGACCTCCGCAAGCGGATGATGGCGTTGCGGGTGCGCCGCGAGGGGCGGCAGTGGGTGCAGTGCCTGAAATCGGCCGGCGACAGCAAGGGCGCGCTGAGCCAGCGCGGGGAGATCGAAACGGTGGTCTCCGGACCACGGCTCGATCTGGCGGCGCTGGCCGACACCGAACCGGGTCGGCTGCTGCCGCCGGACGTCGCCGGGCGGCTGGCGCCGGCGTTCGAGACCGACATCCGGCGGACCAGCCGCCGGCTTGAATTCGACGACGGGACCGCCATCACCCTCGACCTGGATCTCGGGCGCGTGATATCCGGCGACCGCGAGGACGCGGTGGCCGAGGTCGAGTTGGAATTGACCAGCGGCGATCCGGCGCGGGTGTTCGAGTTGGCCCGCAAACTTTTGGATCACGTGACGCTGCGCCCCTCGGCGCTGTCCAAGGCGGGACGCGGCTACGCCCTGCTGGCCGGCGGCGGGGCGCCGTGGTCGAAGGCGGCGGTGCCGCGCCTCGATCCGGCAATGACCGCCGAACAGGCGCTGACCCGAATCATCCATGCCTGCATCGATCATCTGATGGCCAATGAACCCTGCGCGACCCAAGGGTCGCACATCGAGGGGATACACCAAATGCGGGTTGCCACCCGCCGCCTGCGCTCCGCCCTGGCGCTGTTCCGAAAGCTGCTGCCGGCCGCCCAGGTGGCGCACCTGAACGGCGAGTTAAGGTGGCTCATCAACGAGATGGGGCCGGCTCGGGATTGGGACGTGTTCCTGGACGAAACCCTGCCGCCGGTCGCGGCGGCCGTCGCCGGGGAGGATGCCGTCGCGCTCGACACGCTCGGGCGGAAGGCGCGCGGGATTCGGGATCGGGCCTACGAACCGGCGCGCGCCGCCATCGCCTCGAAGCGCTACGCGGCGCTGTTCCTTGATCTGGGCCACTGGGTGGAGTCGCGCGGCTGGCGCGATCAGCCGCTCAACGAGAACGCCGCCCGCCTGTTCTCGCCGGTCGCCGATCTGGCGCCGTCGCTGCTGCGCAAGCGCTATCGGGCGGCCCGGCGGACCGGCAAGGGGTTCGAGTCCCTGAGCGAGGAGGAACGCCACGAGGTGCGGATCTCCCTCAAGAAGCTGCGTTACGCCAGCGAGTTCCTGTCGTCGCTCTATCCGGAACGCAAGGTCGGACCCTACGCGGCGGCGCTGAAGACCATGCAGGACGACCTGGGCCGGATGAACGATGTCGCGGTAATGCGCCATCTCCTGGCCGATCTGGTGCGCGAGGCGGGCGACGGCGAGGCACGCGAACTGGAGCGGGCGGCCGGCACGGTGGTCGGTTGGCACGAGCACCTGCTGCGGGCTCGCGACGCCGAAATGGTGGCCGCCTGGAAGGCGTTCGCCAGGACCGCCCCGTTCTGGCCGGAGAGCGGCGGCGCCCGGCGATGACCGAGGGCCGGCGCCTGATTGTCGGGATCGGCAATTCGATGCGGCGCGACGACGGAGCCGGGCCGGCGGTGGCCGCCAGGCTCGCGGCGCGCGGTCACGATGCCATCGAGCATGCCGGGGACGCCATCGCCCTCATCGCCCTGTGGCGGGATGTCGACGACGTGGTGCTGATCGACGCCATGCGCAGCGGCGCGGCGCCCGGCACGGTGCGTCGCTTCGACGCGCTGGGCGAATCGCTGCCGCGCGACGGCTTTCCGCACACCAGCCACGTTCTCGGTCTGGTCGAGGCGGTGGAAACGGCGCGCCATCTTGGCCGCTTGCCAAACCGCTTGACGGTCTACGGGATCGAGGCCGCCGATTTCGGATACGGAGACGGCCTGTCGCCCGAGGTGGCGCGGGCGGTCGGAAAATGCGCGCGATGCATCGAGGAGGTTGGCTGATCCCCGCCGGGGTTCGGGTTTTTCTTTTCGGCGGGGACGGGGCGCTATCCGGCGGCGACCATGGCCATCAGGGCGAGGCCGAGGGTTACCCCCATGGCCATGCCGACCGCGACTCGGATCCAGGGCATCGGGTCTCCAATCTTGATCATTGCGTCGACTCCATTGCCGGGCCGATGGGGGTCGCCATCGAACGGATCGATCTTGCCCCGAACCGCCGCCGGTCGCTGTGACCCCTGTCACAATGTCGGTGAATTTCGATAAAATGCCCCGCATGTTCGGCCACCGCGCGCGGTGGCGTCGCGCCGTTTTCGCTTGAGGCCGGGGCCGGCTTCGGAAAGGATGCGGCGATGACGCATCGCCTCCTTCCGCTGCTCGGTCGGCGCCGCTTCCTGCCGCTGTTCGCGACCCAGTTCCTGGGCGCCTTCAACGACAATCTTTTCAAGAACGCGCTGGCGATCCTGGTCGCCTACCGGTTGGCCGAGGCGCAGGGGCTCGACGGGCGGCTGCTGGTCACCCTGGCCGGCGGGGTGTTCATCCTGCCGTTTTTTCTGTTCTCGGCCACCGCCGGGCATCTGGCCGACCGATACGACAAGGCGCGCCTGATCCGCCTGGTGAAGGCGGCGGAAATCGGCGTCATGAGTCTCGGCGCCGTGGCACTCTGGATCGGCGACGCCTGGCTGTTGCTCGGCGTGCTGTTCCTGATGGGCGCCCAGTCGGCGTTCTTCGGTCCGCTGAAGTACGGCATCCTGCCCGATCACCTAGCGCCCGACGAATTGATCGCCGGCAACGGGCTGATCGAGATGGGGACCTTCCTCGCCATCCTGACCGGAACCATGGCCGGGGCGCTGCTGATCCTGGCGCCCGGCGGAATCCCCCTGGTGTCGAGCCTGATCGTCGGTCTGGCGGTGCTCGGCTGGCTGACCGGCCGCGCCGTGCCGCCGGCCCCGGCCGCCGAGCCGGGTTTGCGGATATCCTGGAACCTCGCCGCCGCCACATGGCGCGTCCTGCGCGCCCTCATGACCGAGCCGCCGGTTGCCCTGGCGGTGCTGGGAATTTCCTGGTTCTGGCTGCTCGGCGCCACCTTCCTGGTGCAGTTTCCCAATTACGCGAAGGATCACCTCAACGCCGACGAGAGCGTGGTGACCCTGTTCCTCACCCTGTTCTCGGTTGGTATCGGGGTCGGTTCGCTGCTCTGCAACCGGCTGCTTGGCGGCCGGGTGCGGGTGACCCATGTGCCGCTGGCCGCCGTTCTGATCAGTCTGTTCGCCGGCGACCTGTATTTCGCCACCCCGGCGGTGGCGCCGCCCGGCGATCTGATCGGCGCGGCGGGCTTCGTCGCCGAGCCGCGCAACTGGCGCATCCTGGTCGATCTCGCCGGCCTGTCGCTGGCCGGGGGCCTGTACATCGTGCCTCTCTACGCGGTGATGCAGACCCGCACAGAGACCCGCCATCGGGCCCGCACGGTGGCCGCCAACAACATCCTGAACGCGCTGTTCATGGTCGTCTCGGCGGTGGTCGCCGGGGCGCTGTTCGCCCAGGGAATGACGGTCGCTGGGCTGTTCCTCGGCCTTGCGCTGGCCAATCTGGCGGTCATCGCGATGACGGTCCGCCTGCGCCGCATGCTGATCGCCGCGCCATGACTCCAACTATGCCGCCCGGCCACGCGCGGGCGCTCGGCCTGGCGGTCGCCGGAATCGTTCTGCTCAGCCCCGACGCCCTGCTGATCAAGCTGATCGGAGCCAATCTGTGGGCGGTGGTGTTCTATCGCAATCTGTTCCTGCTGCTGTTCGTGGTCGGCCTGATCGGTTTGACGCGGCGGGCCGGCGCGCTCGGCGCGGTGCGCGGACTGGGAGTGCCCGGACTCGTCGCCGGCCTGCTCTACGCGGCGAGCACCCTGTGCTTCGTCGCCTCCGTCCGCCACACCACGGCGGCCAACACCCTGGTCGTTCTGGGCGCCATTCCGATGATCGCGGCGCTGATGCGCTGGGTGGTCCTGCGGCGCCCGGAACCGCCGCGCACCTGGTTCGCGGCGATGGTCGTGATGGCGGCCCTGGCCGGGCTGGGGGTAAGCGGCTTCACGGGTGACCACCTGCTGGGCATCGGATTCGCGGCGGGCACCGCCGTCTGCATGGCCGCCTATCTGACCCTGCTCGCCGCGCGGCCCGATCTGGACCGCCCGGCGGCGTTGGGCGTCGGCGCCCTGGTGGCGCTGCCGATCGGCGCCTGCATGGCCCCGACGCTTGCCGTGACACCCGCCGAACTGGGGCTGCTGGCGATCTTGGGCGGGGTGGTGGTCGGCGGCTCGTTCGTCGCCTTCGGGATCGCCACGCGGGTGTTGAGCGGCGCCGAGGTGGGGCTGGTGATGTTGCTTGAGATGCTCTTCGGACCGTTGATCGTCTGGCTGGGCCTGGGCGAGGTGCCGGACCCGGCGACGGTCTTGGCCGGCGGAATCATCGCGGCCACCGTCGCCGTGCACTCGGCGCTGGCGCTCGGGGTGTTCAGGCCGCCACGCGTCAGGTGAGCGACGCGCAGAACCTCTGAATGCGGGCGCAGGCCTCGGTCAGGTTCTCGTCCGAGGTGGCGTAGGACACCCGGAAATAGGGCTCCAGGCCGAACGCCGCGCCGTGCACCGCCGCCACGCCCTCGGCCTCCAGCAACCCGGTGACGAAATCCTCGTCGTTGCCGATGGTCTTGCCGTCCGGGGTCGTCTTGCCGATACAGCCCTCGACCGACGGATAGACGTAGAACGCCCCCTCCGGACGCAGGCAGGTGATGCCGGCGGCCTCGTTGAGCATGCCGACCACCATGTCGCGGCGCCGCTTGAAGGCCTCGTTGCGCGGCCCGATGAAGTCCATCGGTCCTTCGAGCGCGGCGACGGCGGCGGCCTGCGAGATCGACGAGGCATGGGTCGTGCTCTGCGACGACAGCTTGTTCATCGCCTTGATGATCTCCACCGGGCCGCAGGCCCAACCGACGCGCCAGCCGGTCATCGCCCAGGCCTTGGACACCCCGTTCAGGGTCAGGGTGCGGTCGAACAGCTCGGGCATCACCTGGGCGATGGTGGTGAATTGGAAGCCGTCGTAGACGAGATGCTCGTACATGTCGTCGGTCATCACCCGGACATGCGGATGCTTCAGGAGCACCTCGCCGACCGCCCTCAGGTCGTCGGCCGTGTAGGCGGCGCCGCTCGGATTGGACGGCGAGTTGAGGATCAGCCACTTGGTCTTGTCGGTGATCGCCGCGTCCAGGTCCGCCGGATCGAGCTTGAAGCCGCGCTCCTGACCGCAATTGACGATGACCGGGGTCCCCTCGGCGATCAGGGTGATATCCGGATAGGACACCCAATAGGGCGCCGGAATCACCACCTCGTCGCCGGCGTCCAGGGTCGCCATGAGGGCGTTGAAGATGGTCTGCTTGCCGCCGCACCCCACGTGGACCATGTCCGGCGTGTAGGAGAGGCCGTTGTCGCGCTCGTGCTTCTCGCAGATCGCCTTGCGCAGCTCCGGAGTGCCGGCCGGCGGGGTGTACTTGGTCTTGCCCTGGGCCATCGCCTCCGCGGCGGCCGCCTTGACATGGTCCGGCGTGTCGAAATCGGGCTCCCCGGCTCCCAGGCCGATGACATCGCGACCGGCCGCCTTCAGCTCGGCGGCCTTGGTGGACACGGCGATGGTGGGCGACGGTTTGACGAGACTCAGGCGGCGGGCGATGAACGGCATGGATCGACTCCTGGGCCGGATGGAAGACAAACGGCGGCACCTTAAGGGTCGGCCGTCGAGGAAACAAGAGGCGGTTGCGCGTCGCGCGCCTCCCGCCCGGATGTCGTCATGGAATCGACGCCGGGCCGACATGAAATGCGCGTGTTCTGACGGCGGCATTTCACGAAAATGGTAATTCCGGAGGATTCCATGCAAGGACGGGAGGGGAGCCGGCATCCGGGACTGGAGGAATTGCGCCGCCGCCATCCGCGCCGCGAGCGCCGGATTCTTGGGCGGCTGCTCGCCGCGCGCCCGGTCTTCATGGCGGTGGACCGGGCTCTCGCGCACTGGGATCTGGACGTGGACGGAGTCCGCGCGGCGGCGGAATTCGCGACGTCGCGGGAGGCCCTGGACTGGGGAGCGTGGATGGTCGCCAACCGGGTGGCGCCGCCAAGGCCAAACGCCAAGACGTGAAGTGTCGCATTTCCGCCGCATCCAATCGCCGAATCGCCCCAATGCCACCCCGGTTCCGCCATGCCGGACGGGTTCACTGAACGTGAACCGCGCCCGCCACCACGCACCAAGGGGACCGCCATGCACCCGCACCCGAGCCTGCGCCTCGTCGCCGCCAAGCCCCGCGCGCTACGCCCCCGGACCCGGCACGCCGTCCGGGTCGCCGCCCTCGGCCTGATCCTCGCTACCCTGGCCGCCGTCTCGGCGCGGGCCGAGGCGCCGCCGGGCGGGCTGATGCTGCGGCCGATCCTCGGCGAGGACGGGGCCGCCGCCCCGCCGGTCGATCCGGCCCGCCCGGCACCCGCCGTCGGCACCGAGATCGACATTCGCGTGACCGGACCGATCGCCCGCGCCCGGGTCCGCCAGATGTTCGTCAATCCCGACGATGCCTGGGTCGAGGGGACCTACGTGTTCCCGCTGCCCGAGGATTCGGCGGTCGACAGCCTGCGCATGCGGATCGGCGAGCGGACCATCGAGGGCATGATCAAGGAGAAACAGGCGGCGCGCCGCGACTACGAGGCGGCCCGGCGCGACGGCCGGCGCGCCTCCCTGGTCACCCAGGAGCGGCCGAATGTCTTTACCACGGCGGTGACCAACATCGCCCCGAAATCCTCGATCGCCGTGGAGATCGGGTTTCAGGAGACCCTGCGCCGGGACGACGGCCGCTTCGTGATGCGTTTCCCGACCGTGGTCGCGCCACGCTACATCCCGGGCGACAAAACGATCCTGGGCGAGGCCGGCAGCGGCTGGGGCATCAACACGCCGCAGGTGCCGGACGCCGAGCGAATCACCCCGCCGGTGCGTCACCCGGAGTCGGCGGCCCGCAATCCGGTGTCATTCACCGTCCGCCTGGACGCCGGTCTGCCGCTGGCCCGCCTGGCCAGTCCGAGCCACGCCATCGAGGTGCGCGACGCGGCGGACGGCGGCAAGGTGGTCACCCTGAAGGACGGCGCGGTGCCGGCCGATCGGGATTTCGTGCTGACCTGGACTCCAAGGCCGGCGGCCGATCCCGGCCTTGCCCTGTTCACCGAAACGGCGCCCGACGGCGCCACCTATCTGCTGGCCATGATCCAGCCTCCGGCCGCCGAGGCGGCGAAGGCCAACGCCCTCCCGCGCGAGGTGGTGTTCGTGGTCGACACCTCGGGGTCCATGGACGGCCTGTCCATGGACGGCGCGCGGGCCGCCCTGCTCAGGGCCCTCGACGGCCTCGGTCCGGACGACCGGTTCAACATCGTGCGGTTTTCCAACGATGCCTCGGTGCTGTTCCCAACGGCCCGGACGGCCGATCCGCGCAGCCTGGCCGAGGCGCGGCGATTCGTGGCCAACCTGTCGGCCAGCGGCGGCACCGAGATCCTGTCCGCCCTGGCCCTGGCCCTGGACGGTCGCTTCGATGCCGCGCGGGTACGGCAGATCGTGCTGCTCACCGACGGCGCGGTCGGCAACGAGGCGGAGGTGCTGGGCGCCGTTCGTCGCGGGTTGGGCGATTCGCGTCTGTTCACGGTGGGTATCGGATCGGCGCCCAATAGTTATCTGATGCGCAAGGCGGCCGAACTGGGTCATGGCACCTATACCTTCATCGCCGACGAGTCGCGGGTCGAGAGCCGCATGGGCCGTCTGTTCGCCAAGCTGGAGGCGCCGGTGCTGGGCGACCTGCGGGCGACGTTTTCGGAATCGGCGCGGGCCGAGATGTGGCCGGCCCGGCTGCCCGACCTCTATGCCGGCGAGCCGCTGGTGTTCGCGGCGCGCCTCGAGGACGTCTCCGGCGGGATCGGCCTGGGCGGTTGGCGGAACGGCGTCGACTGGAGCCTGACCCTGCCGCTGTCCGCCGCGCGGCCGGGAACGGGGATCGCCAAGCTGTGGGCGCGCGGCAGGATCGAGAGCCTGACCGACCGCCGCCACGAGGGGGCGTCGGAGGACGACATCCGGCGGGACGTGCTGGGCGTGGCCCTTGAACATGGGTTGGTCAGCGATTTCACCAGCCTGGTGGCGGTGGACGTCACCCCGGCACGGCCGGCCGGCGAAGGCCTGGATTCCCGTCCGGTGGCGACCGACCTGCCGCATGGCTGGACGTTCGAGAAGGTGTTCGGCGGCCCGCCGGCGCCCGCCGCGCCGGACCCGACGCGGCAGGCCCGCGTCGTCGCCACCGCCGTCGGCCAGCCCCTGTTGCGGGCCCGGGGGGCGACGGCGTCGGACCTCGGACTCGCGGTCGGATTCCTGGCCCTGCTGGGGGGCGGCGCGCTGCTGATCCTGTCGCGGCGCCGGAGGGTGGCGCCGTGAACCGGCGTCTCGTCCGGATGGCGGCGATCCTGCTGCTGGGGTTCGGGCTGTGGCAGCTCGGCGGCGGCCTGTGGATCCTCGCCAAGGCGCGACTCGGCCAACATCTGATCCGGGACGCCTGGACCGAGGCGCGGGACACCGGGGCGGCCCCGCCGCCTTGGCCATGGGCCGACACCCGACCCGTGGCGCGTCTGGAGGTCCCGCGTCTGGAGGTCGACCTGATCGTGCTGTCGGGGACCGGCGGGCGCAGCATCGCCTGGGGGCCGGGCCACCAGGACGGCAGCGCCGCCCCCAACCGCCGGGGCGTCGCGGTGATCGCCGGCCATCGGGACACCCACATGGCGTTTCTACGCGATTTGGTGCCGGGCGACGAGGTGCGCCTGACCGATCTCTCGGGGCGCACGACCCGTTATGCGGCCGGACCGGGCCGGGTCCTGCATCGGGACCATGCCTATGTGCGGCCGGACTCCGACCGGCCGCGCGCCGTCCTGCTCACCTGCTGGCCATTCGGTGCCCTGGTGCCGGGAGGCCCGCTGCGCTACGCGGTGGAGGTGGCGGCCCTGTGACGCCGAACCGCAATCCCCCTTGCCGAACGCCCGGTCCGGCCCGCATGCTACGAGCAGATCGAACGGAGCCTTCCGCCGATGTCCGCGCACGGCGCCGACCTGACCCTCGACGAAGTGGTGCCCTGGCTGACCCGCCGGATTCGGGCTCGCGTGCGCGCGGCGCCGAGGCGCGCTCCGCTCTCGGAGGCGGCCGGCGAGGCGCATCGGATTTACGAAGCCAACGTCCGCGACCTGCCGTCCGACCACCTGGCCTGCAAGGCCGGCTGCGGCGGCTGTTGCCGGGCGCACGTGGGGGTCGAGCCGGCGGAAGGCTTCGCCATCGCCCGCCACCTGCGGACCGGCCTTTCGGACACCGACCTCGCCATCCTGCGCGACCGGATCGCCCATACCGCCGCCCGGGTCGCCGACCTCGATCCCGGTCCGCGCTGGGAGGCGCAGATCCCCTGCGCGTTCCTCGACGCCGGGGAGTCCTGCGCGATCTACCCGGCGCGCCCCCTGGCCTGCCGGGGCTACACCAGCACCGATCTCGCGGCCTGCGACGCCTCCGCCGAGACCCGGGATCATTCGCTGCCGATCCCGGCCGACCCGGACCGCCTGATGCGGGCGACGATGCTGCGCCACGCCCTGGCGGCGGCGACGGCGCGGACGCTGTCCGACGGCAAGGCACCCGACCACATGGAACTGCACGTCGCCGTGACCGTCGCTCTTGAGATCGACGAGCGGGCCTGGATCAAGCGGCGGCCCGGGAACTGACTTTTCGGTTGGGCGCGATGGCGGGCGTTTGCTATAGCTGACGCCGTTTTCCGTTCGGAGTGCCCATGGCGACCTTTTCCGGCAGCGGCTTGACCTGCCTGCGCGGCGAGAATCTGGTGTTCCGCGACCTCGATTTCACGGTCGCGGGCGGCGGCGCTCTGGTCCTGGTGGGACCCAACGGGTCGGGCAAATCGAGCCTCCTGCGGATGCTGGCCGGGCTGCTCGGGCCGGCCGCCGGCACCCTGACCTGGGATGGCGAAGCGGTAACCGACGAGCCGGACGAGCACCACGCCCGGTTGCACTACGTGGGCCACCACGACTGCGTGAAGCCGATCCTCACGGTGGCCGAGAACCTGGCCTTCTGGGCCCGCCTGCATGGATCCGCGGCGACATCGGAGGATCGTCTGGAAAGGGCGCTCCACAGCCTCGACGTGGGGCATCTGCGCGACGTGCCGGGGCGATTCCTGTCGGCCGGCCAGAAACGGCGGGTGAATCTGGCCAGGGTCGTCGCCGTCCCGGCGCCGCTGTGGCTGCTCGACGAGCCGGCCACGGCGCTGGACCGCGCCTCGGTGGGCCGCCTCAACGACGCCATCGCGGCGCACCGCGCGGCCGGTGGCCTGGTGGTCGTCTCCACTCACCAGGATCTGGGCCTGGACGACCCGACGATTCTCGATCTGGCCGATTTTCCGCCCGGCCCGGCGCCGGGTGTCGCCATATGACCGGATTCGCCGCCATCGTCCGCCGCGACCTCCGACTGGCCCTGCGCCAGGGATCGGACTCCACGATGGTGGTCATGTTCTTCGTTCTGACCTGCGTCCTGTTCCCGTTCGGGGTTGGCCCGGAGCCCAATATCCTGGCCCGCATCGCGCCGGGCGTGATCTGGGTCGCCGCGCTGTTGGCCTCGATGTTGGCCCTGGAACGGTTGTTCCTGGCCGACTACGAGGACGGGTCGCTGGAATTGCTGGCCACCGCGCCACCGCCGCTGGAATTCGTGGTCGCGGCCAAGATCCTGGCCCATTGGCTGACCACCGGTCTGCCGTTGCTGATCGCCACGCCCCTGCTGGCGATCCTGCTCAACCTTCCGTCCGAAGGCTTCCAGGTGCTGATCGCGACGCTTCTGCTCGGAACCCCGACCCTCAGCCTGATCGGCGCCATCGGCGCGGCGCTGATCCTGGGCGCCCGGCGCGGCGGGGTGCTGTTGTCGCTGCTGGTGCTGCCGCTCTACATCCCGGTGCTGATCTTCGGGGTCGGCGCCGTGGACGCGGTGATCGGCGGGTTCCCGGCCAGGACCCACGTGCTGGTGCTGTCCGGGATCCTGGCGGTGGCGCTGCCGTTGGCGCCCTTCGCGGCCGCCGCGGCGCTCCGCCAGGCGCTCGAATAGGGCCGCCTTTTTTTTGCCACAGGCCGGCCATAGCGTGGTCTCGTTGGGGGCTGGAAACGGGCGGCCAGACAGGCTATGACGAGACAACGCCTAGCCATTTCGGATCTTGGGGACGATGTTCAGGTACGCCAATCCCAGCAGATTCATGAAACTTTCGCGAATGCTGCTGCCCTGGGCCGGGGGCCTGACCCTGTTGCTCGGTATCGCCGGGCTGTGGTTCGCTCTCTTCGACTCGCCGCCGGACTATCAGCAGGGCGAGACGGTGCGGATCATGTACGTGCACGTGCCGGCCGCCTGGATGTCCTTGTTCTGTTACGTGGTGATGGCGATTTCGGCCGGGGTCGGGCTGATCTGGAAACATCCGGTGGCCGACGTGGCGGCCAAAGGCTCGGCGCCCATTGGCGCCGCCTTCACGATCGTCACCCTGATCAGCGGCGCCTTCTGGGGCAAGCCCATGTGGGGCAAGTGGTGGGTCTGGGATGCCCGGTTGACCGCCGAGCTGGTGCTGCTGTTCCTGTATCTCGGTTACATTGCCCTGATCCACGCCTTCGACGACCCGAAACGCGGCCTCAAGGCGGGCGCCGTGCTGGCGCTGGTCGGCCTCATCAACGTGCCGATCATCAAGTTCTCGGTCGACTGGTGGACCACCATGCATCAGCCGGCCAGCGTTGTGAAGATGGGCGGCCCGGCCATCGACGCCTCCATGATGGTGCCGCTGCTCCTGATGGCATTCGCCTTCAAGGCCTACTACATCTATGTTTTGCTTCTGAGAATGCGTGCCGAGGTCACGGCCGGCAAGGTGCGCGCGCTACGTCTGCGCCAGGCGCACGGCGCCGTGTGAACGGCGCGGCGTGAACCGGCCCCACGGAGAACCAATCCATGCAGGGATCGATCGGCGAATGGCTGGACATGGGTGGCTACGCCGCCTACGTCTGGCCGGTCTACGGAATTGCCTTCGCGGTGTTGATCGGGGCGTTTATCCACAGCCTGCGCAGCCTGCGCGGCGAGGAAGCGGCGCTCGACAACCTCCTCCGGACCATTCAACTCGAACGGGAGCCCGACGGTGAAGCGTAAGCACAAGCGCCTGACCTTCGTCGCCATCGGCCTGCTCGCCCTGGGCGTCGCGACGGCTCTGATCCTGACGGCCTTCGAGGACAGCATTGTTTTCTTCTATAGCCCGACCCAAATGATCGAGCAGGACGTGCCGCCGGACCGCCGGCTGCGCCTGGGCGGTCTTGTCGAGGAGAACAGCGTGGCGCGCACCGATAATTCGGGTTTTGTCCGGTTCAAGGTGACCGATATGGTGCACAGCACGCCGGTGGTCTACGAGGGCATCCTGCCCGACCTGTTCCGGGAGGGACAGGGCGTGGTCGCCGAGGGGCGGCTGATAGACGGCGTGTTCCGGGCCGACGAGGTGCTGGCCAAGCATGACGAGAATTACATGCCGCCGGAGGTGGCCGATGCCCTCAAGGAGTCCGGCAAATGGGAGGAGTTCAAGGGCGCCATGACCCAAGGCGACCCGTCGGCGATGCCCGCCAACTGACCCCGACGGAGCGGGACCACGCCCCATGATCACCGAAATCGGCCATTTCGCCCTTATTCTGGCGCTCTGCGTCGCGATCGCGCAGTCGGTGGTGCCGATGGTGGGCGCGCAGCGCGGCAACACGGCGTGGATGGATTTCGCGGCGCCGGCCTCGATCGGCCAATTGTTCCTGGTCGGGGTGTCCTTCGCCGCCCTGACCCACGCCTACGTGACGTCCGATTTCTCGGTCCTCAACGTGGCCGCCAATTCGCACACCGACAAGCCGATGCTCTACAAGGTCAGCGGCGTGTGGGGCAACCACGAGGGCTCCATGCTGCTGTGGGTGCTGATCCTCGCCCTGTTCGGTGGCGCCGTGGGGATGTTCGGGCGCAACCTGCCGCCCGGCCTGAAGGCGCGCGCCCTCGCCGTGCAGGCGATGGTGGCGGTCGGCTTCCTGCTGTTCGTCCTGTTCACCTCCAACCCGTTCGAGCGCATTCCGGCCGAGATGGTGCCCCTCAACGGGCGCGGCCTCAACCCGCTGCTTCAGGACCCGGGGCTGGCCTTCCATCCGCCGTTTCTCTACCTAGGCTACGTGGGCTTCTCGATGGCCTTCTCGTTCGCCATCGCGGCACTGATCGAGGGCCGGGTGGACGCCGCCTGGGCGCGCTGGGTGCGACCCTGGACCCTGGCCGCGTGGTGCTTCCTGACCGTCGGCATCGCGCTCGGCTCCTGGTGGGCCTACTACGAGTTGGGCTGGGGTGGCTGGTGGTACTGGGACCCGGTTGAGAACGCCTCGTTCATGCCCTGGCTGGCCGGTACCGCCCTTCTGCATTCGGCCCTGGTGGTCGAGAAGCGCGACGGCCTGAAGGCGTGGACCGTTTTCCTGGCCATCGTCACCTTCGGGCTGAGCCTGCTCGGCACCTTCCTGGTCCGCTCCGGGGTCTTGTCGTCGGTGCACGCCTTCGCCACCGATCCGACGCGCGGCGTTTTCATCCTCGCGCTGCTGCTGATCACCATCGCCGGCTCCCTGGCCCTGTTCGCCTGGCGCGGCCCGAGCATGAAGGCGGGTGGCCTGTTCCAGCCGATCTCGCGCGAGGGCAGCCTGCTGTTCAACAACCTCTTGATGTCGGTGGGCACCGCCACGGTGCTGCTCGGCACCCTGTTCCCGCTGCTGGCCCAGGCCTTCGACTACAAGGTCTCGGTGGGGCCGCCGTTCTTCAATTCGGTGTTCGTGCCGCTGATGGTGCCGATGATCGTGGCCATGGGGATCGGACCCCTGCTGTCCTGGAAGCGGGCCGATCTCATGCCGGCCCTGAAGCGCCTGTGGTTCGTCGCCGCCATGACCCTGGGCGCGGCGGCGCTGACCGGAGTCATGGTGGGCGAATACCTGGTCATGTCCATGGTCGGTATCGGGCTCGCGGTGTGGCTGGCCGGCGGTACCCTGGCCGAATTCGTCGGTCGCACCCGTCTCAGCCCCAAGCGCATGGCCCATACCCCGCGCAGCGCCTGGGGCATGACCCTGGCCCACCTGGGTCTCGCGGTGGCCATCGCCGGAATGACCGGGGCCGGATTGTGGGAACAGGAACGGGTCCTCGTCATGCGAACGGGCGAGACCGCGTCCATTGGCGGGTTCGATCTCACCCTGGACGGCGTGGACAGCCGACCCGGCCCCAACTACGAGGCCACCCGGGGCACCTTCACGGCGCGCCGCGACGGCGACGAGGTGGTCGTCCTGACCCCGGAGAAGCGGATTTATCCGGTGGAGGGCCGGCCGACCAGCGAGGCGGCGATCCACAGCATGCTGGCCGGCGATCTCTACGCGGTGATCGGCGACCCACAGGGCGACGGCCACGTGGTCCGTCTCTACTGGAATCCGCTGGTGCCCTGGATGTGGGTCGGTTGCCTGATCATGGTCGCCGGCGGCACGTTGAGCCTGACCGATCGGCGGTACCGGATCGGAGCCCCGAGGCGCAGCCGTCTGCGCGCCGCCGCCCAGCCGGCGGAATAGGCGACGGAGGACGATGCCCGTGCAACGCTGGATCTATTTGCTGCCATTGATCATGGTGCTCGGCCTGGGTGGCCTGTTCTGGTCGCAGCTGGGCAAGGATCCGCACCGCATCGACTCGGTGCTGATCAATCAGGAGGTGCCGCCGTTCGATCTGCCGCCGATCAAGGGCCGGACCGAGGGGTTCGCGTCGGCCGACCTGCTGGGCCAGGTGACCCTGGTCAACATCTTCGGGTCGTGGTGCATCGCTTGTCGGGCCGAGCACGGGTTCTTGGTCGACATCAAGGCCAGCCGCGAGGTTCCCATCTACGGCATCGACTGGCGCGAAAAGGACCGCGACGCCGGTCCCGCCTGGCTGGCCCGGTTCGGCGACCCCTACACGCGGGTCGGCGACGACCCGGACTCCAAGGCGGCGATCGCGTTCGGGGTCACCGGGGCTCCGGAAAGCTTCATCGTCGATCAAAGGGGCATCATCCGCTATAAGCACATCGGCCCGCTTACCCCGGAGGTCTGGACCCGGACCATCCGACCCCTGATCGAGGAATTGAGGACGCCATGACCCGGCATGCCGCCGTTTTCGCGCTAGTTCTGGCGTTCGCCTTGGCCGCGCCGCCGGCCGGCGGCGCCGATCCGTCCGAGATGCTGGAGGATCCGGCGCTGGAGAAGCGGGCTCAGGAGATCGGCAGGGAGTTGCGCTGCCTGGTCTGCCAGAACGAGTCCATTGAGGATTCCAACGCCGAACTGGCCAGCGACATGCGGGTGCTGGTGCGCGACCGCCTGAAAACCGGCGACGACGACCGCGAGGTGGTGGACTACGTGGTGTCGCGCTACGGCGATTACGTGTTGCTGAAGCCGCCGGTCAAGCCGCAGACCCTGCTGCTATGGGCCGGGCCGGTGATTCTGATGGTGATCGGCCTGATCGGCATGTTCGCGTTCTATCGCCATCGCGCCGCCGGCGCGGGGCCGACCGGCGCCGTGGACCCCGCTCTCAGCGACGCCGAGCGGCGGCGCCTGGAGAAAATTCTGGAGGATGGCGACCGGTGACCAGCCTGTGGCTCGCGATCGGCGCCCTGACCGTTCTCGTTCTGGGACTCGTCCTGCCGCCGTTGTTGCGCCGTCGCGCCCCCGGGGCGGAGCGCGCCGACTATGATCTGACCGTCTTTCGCGACCAGATCAACGACATCGACCGTGATCTGGAGCGCGGGCTGGTGAGCGCCGAGCAGGCCGACGCCCTGCGCACCGAAATCCAGCGCCGCATCCTCGCCCTGGCCGACCGGTCGGACGGATCGCCGGAGAACGCCCAGGGCGGCGGCGGGCGGGTGCTGGCCATCGGGATCGCCGGCGTGATGCCGCTGGCCGCCTTTCTGCTGTACCTCGACATGGGCTCGCCCGAGCAGCCGGGAGCCCCGGCCGCCGATCGTCGGGCGGCGCCGCAACCATCCGTCGCGGACGGCGGCGATCCCGCCCAGGCGCCGGGCATGGAAGCGATGCTTGACCGCCTCGCCGAACGGATGCGGCGGTCGCCGGACGATCCCGACGGCTGGCTGCTGCTCGCCCGATCCTACCTGTCGATGAAGCGCTACGCGGACGCGGCGGCGGCCTTCGAGGAGGCCTGGACGCGACTCGACGGCGACGACCGCCATGTGGTGGGAATCGATTTCGCCGAGGCCCTGGTGATCGCCGACGGCGGCCGGGTCGGCGACCGGGCGGCCGGGTTGCTGAGGGACGGGCGGGCGTCCGATCCGACGCATCCCAAGCCGCGCTTCTATCTTGCCAACCGCAAGGCCCAGAATGGCGATCTGGCGGGCGCCCTGCGGGACCTGATCGACATCCGCGCCATCGGTCCGGAGGGTGCCCCCTGGATGAACGCCGTGGAGCAGATGATCGGCCGCGTCGCCGGGGATTCCGGGATCGATCCGGCCACCGTGGCTCCGACCGAGGACGCGATCGCGCTGGGCCGCGAGGTGGCGGAGTCGGCCCGTCCGGACCCGGTCGCCGATTCCCCGGGGCCGACCCGCGAGGACATGCGGCAGGCCGCCGAGATGACGCCCGAGGAGCGGACGGCGATGATCCGTGGCATGGTCGAGGGTCTCGCCCTGCGGCTCGAGGCCAACCCGGACGATCTCGCCGGCTGGCGGCGTCTGGCGCGGGCCTACCGGGTTCTCGGCGAGACCGGGAAGGCCGAGGCGGCCGAGGCGCGCATCCGCCGCCTTCTGGACCAGCAGTGATCCGAAGCCCGAAAACCGGTGTCGCTCGCGGGTGCCTGCCGGCCGATCCGGCGCCGGATCAACCGTCCGTCCGTCGGTTCATCGTCCGTCCACGGTCACCCGGCGCAGGGTGAAATCACCGCCCCGGTTGGTCAGCAGCAGCCGGTCGAAGGAGTCGCGATACCCGTTGTCGCGGGCGGTCAGCAGGACCGCGCCATCCAGGACGACGGACATCCGGCCGCGTCGGTCGCGGGTCCAATGGATGTCATGCATCCTGTTGTCCTCGATGGTGCGCCGGGTCACCGCGACATCGATCACCTCGCTGCCGCGCGTCCCCACGCGCAGCATTTCCCAGCGACCGCCGTCGTAGGACAGCCGATAGCCGCCGTCGCCGTGGGCGCGCTGCCCGGGGCCGATCTCAAGACGCCCGCCCGCCCGCCAGGAAGCCAGTTCGAGGCGGATCGAGAAGGCGTTGTCGATCGGCGTGCCGACATGGATCTCGGCCGTCGGCGTGGTCGACGCGCCGCTCGCCGGAACACCGGTTTGGGCTCCGAGCACGGCGCCGAGAATGGCCAGCGCCTTCTGCTCGTCGGTCAGGTCGCCGGTCTTCGGCGTGGCGGCGGCGCGATCAACCGCGCTGCGCAGGCCATAGCCGGATTCGATCCAGAACTTGCCGGCCGTCACCGTCCACGTCGGATCGCGCGTGAAGTCGCCGTCGGCGAACGTCTCGTCAAGCCTCGCCACCGGAGTTGGCGTGGTGGCCTGGCCGCCGCCGGCGTAGCTGTCGGCCAGCGCCCGCAGATCCCGCAGAAACTGCGGATCGGCGGCCTTTGATCGCTCGGCCTCGTCGACCAGGGTCCGCAATCGGGATGCGAATTCGCCCGCCGTGCCGGTGGCGTCGCGGTTCGGATCGGTCCAAGGCTGATAACGCGGCGTCTGCGCCACGGCCGGAAGCGCGACCATGGCGACGGACAGCAGACCGATCAGGGGACGGCGGACAGTCATGGCGCTATAATATCACCGCGAGTCGCGTTCGGCCAGTCCGCCGCCGCGCCATGCCGCCTACTTGTCGGCGTTGATTGCCCGCTCCATGCCGGCGCGCAGCAGGTCGAACGCCTCCGCGGCTTCGCCCCAGCGCTTCACCTGCACCCACTTGCCCTTTTCCAGGTCCTTGTAGTGGCCGAAGAAATGGGCGAACTGCTCGATCATGATGGTCGGCAGGTCGCGATACGAGGTGGTGTCGGTATAATACGGGTGCAGGTCGTCGACCGGAACGCAAAGCAGCTTCTCGTCGATGCCCGCCTCGTCCTCCATGATCAACACCCCGATCGGCCGCGACCGGATGATCACGCCGGGCGCCACCGGAATCCGGCCGACGACGGCGGCGTCCACCGGGTCGCCATCCTCCGACAGGGTGTGCGGCACGAACCCGTAATTGAACGGGTAATACATGGCGGTATGCAGGAATCGGTCGACGAACATCGCGCCGGACTCCTTGTCGAGTTCGTACTTGACCGGATTGCCGCCCAGGGGAATCTCGATCAGGACGTTGATGTCGTAGGGAGGATTCTTGCCGACGGCGATTTTTTCGATGTCCATGGGTGCTCCTGTCGCGGGTAAGGGTCTGGCAGGCGAAGGATGTGATACGCGGCCCCGAGCGGCGACGCAAGATGTTGCCGCATCGCAAAATCGATTTAACGGTTTCGGCCTGGAGTTCTCAATCACTGGCACAAATCTTTAACTTTGGTATAGTACTGTTTCGGCAACCCTAACGACGCAGAACTGGAATGATCACTAGCAAAACGTTTGACCACATCACGAAGGAGCTCGAACAGGCCTATCGGGCCATGGAATCCCATGGCCTGCCCCTGAAGACAGTCTACATCAGTGCGTTCCTGGCCGAGGCCCGGGATGAAATCCGAGGCCTCAGCGAGGCCCTGGAGGCCCGCGACATGGCCGAGGCCCCGAACCAATCGGCAAGCCTCGCCGACAAGACGCGGATCGTCTGCACGCGCCTCCTGTCATTGCCGGAATTCGAGGAGTTCACCAATTCGGGGCAACTTCTGGCCGTCGAGGCCGGCGAGATCGTCCGCTCGGCGCAGACGATCGAGCGCGATACCGAGGCTTTCGGGGGGCACCTCGGCGGTTTGTCGGAGCGTCTCGTCGCGGCCCGGGACGATGCCGAGACCCGGCGCATCATCAACGGCGCCAAGTTCGATACCGACGGTCTCGTCGAAACCAACCGGGCGCTGTGCGACAGGTTGCGCGAGTCGACCCGGACCGTGAACATATTGAAGGCCCAACTGGACGAAATCCGGCAGATGGCGCGCACCGACGTGGTGACGGGTCTGTTCAATCGGCGCCATTTCGAGGACGAGGTGGAAAGGCTCCTGACCTCCCCGGACGCGCGCGAGGAGGGCTTGGCCATGCTGTTTTTCGACATCGACGATTTCAAGCGGTTCAACGACAACTACGGCCATCCGGTGGGCGACATGGTGCTCAAGCTGGTGGCGCGGATCATTCGGAGCGGCGTGCGCGACCACGACCTCTGCGGACGGTTCGGCGGCGACGAATTCGTCATCTTGCTCTCCAAGATCGGCCCGGCCGATGCCCGGCACCTGGCCGAAAGACTGCGCGATCGAATGGCCTCGACGCCGTTGCGCCGGCGCGGCAGCAACGAAACCTTCGGCAACCTGACGATTTCGATGGGAATGACCAGCTACTCCCCGCCGGAATCCCTGCAAGCGTTCCTGGAGCGCGCGGACTCCGCCCTGCTCGAAGCCAAGCAGGCCGGCAAGAACAAGCTGGTGGTCGCGGCCTAGGCGGCGTCTTCATTAAAAGGATTCCCAAGCCGGGAGATTTCTGATTCAAGATCAAAAACGGGAGATGATCTTGAGCAGAAGAACCCTGACCGACGCGCAATGGGCGCGGATTGAGGATTTGCTGCCGGGCAAGGCGGGTGACCGATCCGGTTTTGGGCGTCAATCGCCCGTGACTCCAAAGAGTCGTTCAAATCTTATCCGCGAAAATCGCTCTGGTTTTCTTGAAATTTTTGCCAAGAATAAACAACCATAAGCAGAACACAGCGTAATATTTAATGCATTTCGACGACGCCCCGTTGACCTTTGCACGAGAAACCCCATACTGCTCGCTCTCGGTTAGGCCGTATCCGCCCTGGGGGAGTGAATCGTGTCGAATTCTTATTTTGAGAAAGTCAAAGGTTACCTTGAAGACCTTGAAGTCGATATCGCCAAAGAGGACGCGGAACGCACGCTTTACGTGGTGAACGACGCGAATCGCGGCGTGAACCACATGGTTGTCGACTGCGAGGACGAGCTTCTGGTGATCGAGCAGGTGATCTTTCCGGTCAAGAGCGACGACGCGACCATGTATAAGCGTCTGTTGCAGATGAACCGCGAGCTCGTCCATGGCGCCTTCGTCATGGACGAGGACGGGGCGCACGTGATTTTCCGAGACACCCTGCAATTGGCCAACCTCGACCTGAATGAGTTGGAGGCGTCCCTGAATGCCCTTGGCTTGGGATTGGCGATGCATGCCGACGAACTGGTCGGTTTCGCGAAACCGGCTTGAGTGGCATGGAAACGGGGAGATGACCGATGAGCATTTTTAACAGGCTGTTCACCTGGGGCAAGTCCGAGGCCCATGCCGTGATGGACAAGCTCGAGGACCCCATCAAGGTGGCCGAACAGGGAATCCGCGATCTGCGTCAGGACCTGTCCAATTCCATGCAGAGCCTCGGGCAGGTGAAGGCGCAGGTCATCAAGGCCAAGCGCGACTTGCAGCACAGCAAGGAAACGGCCGCGGACTATGAACAGAAGGCCATGCTGCTGCTAGGGAAGGCGCAAAACGGCGAGATGGACGTCGCCGACGCGGAAAGGCTGGCGACGGAAGCCTTGGGGAGGCGGGACGGCGCCATCGAGCGCGGAACGGTTCAGATGCGCGAGTTGGAAAAACTCAATGCCATGACCGGCCAGATGGAAAACAACATCCAGGCCCTCAGATCCAACATCTCCAAATGGGAGAACGAACTCAAGACCTTGAGGGCCCGGTCGCAGGTCAGCAGGGCGACCCGCAAGCTCAACGAGCAAATGGCGCAGGTGGATCCCTCGGGGACCATCTCGATGTTGGAGCGGATGCGGGAAAAGGTGGCGACGGAGGAATCCCTTGCCGAGGCCTATGGCGAACTGGCGCGGATGGACCACTCCGTGGACGACGAGATCAATGCCGCGCTGAGTGGTGGAGGCCGGACGTCGGCTTCGCTCGAGGACCTGAAGGCTCGCATGGGTGTCGGGGGGGCGCTTCCGGCGCCTGGAGAGCCGGCGCGGTTGCCGGGCAAGTAAAGCGAGGCGAACATGGATTATACCTTCCTCCTCTTCATGGTTTTCGTGGCGGGGGCCGCCACGCTGGTCATTTTCATGGCGAATTTTTCGAAGAAGAAGGCCAGGGGCGCCCAGACATCTTCCTTGGGGCGCGGAGGTTTCGGGGAACCGACCCTGGAGGACATGAGGCCCGGCGGCGTGTTCAGCCTGCGGGCGGTCGGCGCGGCCATGGACGACATCGACCTGACCGTCGAGGCTCGCCACCTTTACGACGAAGACGGTTTCCAGTGGGCGGAACTGGAATGCAATGCCGGGGCGCGAAAGGTCTGGGTCACGGTCGAGCGCGACGACGAGTTGGAGATCTCGGTCACGCTCCGCAAACTGTCCTTGGACGACCTCAAGGTGACCAAGAAAGACCTGTCCCGGTTCGACGATAACGAACAGGGCGGCTTCAAGTTCGAGAACGACGAATACCTGTACGACGATTCCGGCGAGGCGGTCTTCCATCGCAACGGAAATGTCCTGTCCCGCGAGGAATTCCGCTATTGGGACTTTCTGGCGCGCGACGGAGAGACGTCCATTTCGATCGAGCGGTGGCGTGGTGACGGAGCGTTTGAATGCCACGTCTCGCAGCCGCTGAAATCCTCGCAGATCACCATCTATTCGGTTTCCGGGGAGACCTGACATGGAATGGGACGTGCTGTGGGACGAGACCTTGAGGTCGCTGGCCTTCGTTGGCGTCTACGCGATCCTCTTCCTGTTGGCGAAACTCCTGAAGGATGTTCTCACCCCCTACAAGTTGATCGTCCAACTGGCGCAGAAGGACAATCCGGCGGTCGGCCTGTCGGTGACGGGCTATCTCCTCGCGACGGCAATCATCTTCGTCGGCGCCCTGATCGGTCCGAGCACCAATGACTTGCTGACCGACATGAGCTTGGTGGCGGGGTATTCGATCCTCGGCCTGGTGTTCCTCAATCTGTCCCGGTGGAGCTTGGACAAGCTTATCTTCCGGCGCTTCTGCAACATCACGGCGATCGTCGAGGGCCGGAACATCGGAATGGCGGCGGTCCGCTTCGGCGTCTATGTCGCCACCGGGCTGGTTGCCGCCGCGAGCATCAATGGACAGGGTGGCGGCGTCCATACCGCCTTGGCGTTCTTCGTTCTTGGGCAGGCCGTGCTGCTGCTGTTCGCGTGGCTGTACGACCTGACCACGCCCTACGACCTGCAGAAGGAAATCGAGCAGGGCAACACCGCGGCTGGCGTCGGATTCGGCGGCACGCTGGTCGCGCTCGGATTGATCGTCGCCAAGGGGACCTATGGCGACTTCGTCGGTTGGATCTCGAATCTGGAGGTGTTCGCCTATACGGCCGTCGTTGGGATGGTCGTCCTTCAGGTCGTTCGCGTGTTCATGGACAGACTCGTGTTAACGGGGCACCCCTTGAACAAGGAGATTTCGGAAGACCGTAATCTGGCGGCGGGTTTCCTGGAAATGTGCGTTGCCGTTTGCTTCGCCATTGTCCTGGTGTCCCTGTTGTAGGAGGCTCGAGATGGAAACGGGACCACTTCTCAAGGTTACGGAGACCGAGCCCGAAAAAATCGACTGGGGCAAGTTGGGGTTGGTTTTCGTCGGGTTTTCCTTCCTCTTTTTCGCGACGGCCTACTACTTCGCTTCTTGGACGCATTCCGAACTAAAAAAAATTAGCTCCTACCATTTGTATGGTCCGATTAAAACCAGCGAGTCGAATACGGTCCTTGAGATAAAGATCGTCAATTCTCCGCCGAGGAATGGCTGGGCGTATGTGGAGGCCGATCTTCTGGACGAAAAAAACAACACATTGATGTCGTTTGGCGGTGAGACCTATCATGAATCCGGGGTCGATGGTGGAGAACGGTGGGAAGAGAGCATAGATTTCAATGGTATCCGTGTCGTCATACCTGAGTCGGGAATCTACTACTTAAAATTTCGCGTGCAAACCGGCCGCAATTCCAATGTCGGCTTTTTTGAGTCATACAAAGAAACCAAGCTGACCGTCAAAGTCAGACACATTCGGGGCAGCAACGGTCCCTTAAAGATTATCGCTTGGATACTTCTGATCGTTGGGGTGCTCATGAACGAAATTCGCAACCTGACGATTTTGAGTTTCGTGGAGAAGATGACTAAATAAAATAAAAGAATAGGGGAATGATGATGAGCAAGACAACGAAGGTCATGCTGATCACCGGGGGAGTTCTTGTCTTGATTTGGCTGCTCCTCCTCAAGCCGTCGAGCGAGGGATACGGCTATCCCGGATACAACAATTTCCGGGGATCCGGAGGCGGCCTTTTCTACTGGGGCAGTTCGCGACCCTACTACCACGGAACCAGCGGGCCGGGCGCGGGCACCGTGGCCGGCGGGTCGAGCGCGGGCACCGTGGCCGGCGGACCGAGCGCGCGCACCGGGAGCGTCGGCGGCCCCAAGGTTGCGGGGGGAGGAATGCGGGGAGGCAAATAATTTCCGATGGGTGTCGCATCCACCGAAATCCAAGCGATGGATATCGCCCAAACCGCTGGTCGAGGGCGGTCGACGGAGATCTTCACCCTCGTCTACGCTGTCTTCGTTGCCGGTCTTTGCTCCATCGTTTACGAGCTGTTGATCGCGACCACCGTGGTTTACTTCCTCGGAGACAGCGTGAGGTATTTCTCGCTGACCATCGGCCTCTACATGGCCGCCCTGGGCCTCGGGGCCTTTGCGTCGAAGTTTGTCAAGGGGAACCTTCTCCGGTTCCTGGTCGGGGCGGAGGTCGCCTTGGGCCTGCTCGGCGGCTTTTCCGTGCCGGTCCTTTATCTCGCGTTTTCCCACAGCGACGTTTTCATCTGGGTTTATGCGAGCCTGACATTGGCCATCGGGTTTCTCATCGGCCTGGAGGTGCCGTTCCTGACCCGTCTGCTGGAGACGTATGAGTCCCTAAGGATCAGTATCGCGCACGTGCTGTCCCTGGATTACCTGGGGGCATTGATCGCGACTCTGGCCTTTCCGTTGCTTCTGCTGCCGTTTCTGGGGACGTTCAAGAGCGGCCTCGTCCTCGGCCTGGTGAACATGACGATCGGCCTTTTGGTCCTTTGGTGTTTTGGCCGTCAAATTGGCCAGGGGTCGGCCAGCCTCTTTCGCGCGCTCAGCCTGCTGATCGCCGTCGCCATCATCGCCGCGCTTGTTCTGTCCAACCATGTTCTCGCGGCCTGGAACAAATCCGTCTACGACGGCCGTATCCTGCACTCCGAACGCAGCGCCTTGCAGGAGATCGTCCTGACCAAGTTCCGCAACGACCTGCGTCTCTACCTGAACGGAAGCTTGCAGTTTTCATCGGTCGATGAGCACCGGTACCACGAGTCCCTCGTGCATGTCCCGCTGTCCTTCATCGACCCTGATCGCGAGAGCCTGAACGTCCTGCTCCTGGGAGGGGGCGACGGCCTCGCGGTGCGCGAACTGCTCAAGCACGCGCGGGTGTCTCGCGTCACGCTGGTCGATCTCGACCCCGCGGTCATCAACCTTGCGCGCACGAACCACTGGGTCCGCGACCTGAACGGAGGCAGCCTTGAAGACGGCGATCGGGTGCGGGTGGTGATCGGCGACGCCATGACCTACCTTCAGAACCGCCGAGAACTCCACGACGTCATTCTGTCCGATCTTCCCGATCCGTCCAGCACCGATCTGGCGAGACTGTATTCGATGGAGTTCTATAAACTCGTTCGAGCGAACCTCCACCCGGAAGGTGTTTTCGCCGGCCAGTCCACTAGTCCGTATTTCGCCAACGACGCTTTCTGGTCGATCCACGATACCGTGTCCAAGGTCTTCGACAATGTCAGACCCTATCATGTCCTCGTCCCCTCCTTCGGCGACTGGGGGTTCGTGTTGGCGTCCGCGGGTGGCTTGGGGACGCCAATTGCGCCACTTCCAACGGAGACACGCTTCATCGATCCCGGCGTGGTGAACAAGCTGTTCGTGTTCTCGCGAGACCTCAGGCCGAAATCGGAGGAAAGCGTCAGCACGTTGGATCGTCCGATCGTCCTGCGCCACTACTTGGACGGCTGGCGTCATTGGGGGCGCTGAGCGAGGCAGTCGTGTTCCATATCCTGCAATTTCAAGCCAGACGCCGAAAACGCATCGCCCGCTTGCAGTCCCATGCGGCTCGATCGGATGCCATCGCTTGGCGAAAAATCTACCGACCGGCGTTGATCTCGGTGATCCTGATCGCCGTCATCGTAGCCCTGCATACGGCGGCGATGGTTGCCTTCGAGGGCTTGAGTCCAGGAGACGCGCTGTGGTTGACGTTGACCAGCATAACGACGGTCGGATACGGCGACCTGTCCGCCGGCTCGCCGATGGGGCGACTGGCGACCGTCATCCTGATCTACATCGGCGGCATTTTTGTCCTCGGCAAGGTTGCCGGAGATTTTTTCGATTACCGGTCCTTGAGGAGGGAAATGATGACCCAGGGCAAGTGGGATTGGAGTGGTCCGCGCGACCATATCGTCCTGATCGGAGGGGCGGACGACAATGCCCACCACCTCTCCCGGCTGATCGGCGAGTTCGAGCGGCATGAACCGACGGCGGATCGGGAGATCGTGCTGGTCTCCGAATCCTATCCCGACGGACTGCCCATCGTTTTCGACAGCATGGACATCAAGCACACCCACGGCCCGGCGACGGATCCGGGCGTTCTCAAGCGTGCGGGGATTGCGTCCGCCGGCATCGTCATGGTGCTCTCGGAATCGGACGAGGATGTCCGGTCGGACAGCCGCACCTTCGATCTGGTTCACCGCATTCGGGAAGAGACGACGGAGGCGACACTGGTCGCCGAGTGCGTCGAGGACACGAACCGACAACGGTTGCTGGATGCGGGAGCCACCCTCGTCACGCGCCCCATCCGGGCCTATCCGGAAATGCTGGTCGGCGCGATGCTGCAACCTGGCGTCAACGAGATTCTCGAAAACTTGTTTACCGCCACGGGGGAAACCATTCGCGCGGAGGAAGCCTCGATCGACGGCATCTGGTCGGATATCGTCTCCGACCAGGTCACGCGGGACAGGGGGATTCCGATCGCCTACCGTGACCGGGAAACCGGAAATGTCGTTACGGCTCCACCGGCAAGGGCCAAGATCAAGGCCAGAACCCTTTACCTGCTGAGGCAGTAAGCCAAAGGCGTCTCGTAGGGCGATGCAAGCCGCCATGGCGAATCTCCCTGGCAACCCTTGAATCCCCCCAACCGCTTAACGCCGAGTCGGAAACTCATGCCGTTGGTGTTACGGCGGCCTCCGTGCCGGCGCCCGACGTATCCGTCTTCCCGGGCACGAGCTCCTTTTCGTTGGAATCCACCTCTCGGCGTACTCCGAAAAAGGCGCTGTAGAGCACCGGAACGACGACCAGCGTGAGAACCGTGGCGAAGGTCAGGCCGCCCATGATGGTGACCGCCATCGGGGCGAAAAAGGCGTCCCACAGCAGCGGCGTCATGCCGAGGACCGTGGTCAAGGCGGCCATGGAGACGGGGCGGACGCGGCCGACCGCCGCATCCACGACGGCCCGATGCGGAACCTTCCCGGCGGCCCGTTCGATGTTGATCTGGTCGAGAAGAACGATCTCGTTCTTGATCAGCATGCCGGCCAGGCCCAGGAAGCCGAGCATGGCCATGAATCCGAAGGGCTTGTCCGCCAGCAGCATGCCGCTGGCCACGCCGATCACCGCGAGGGGCAGGCCGAGGAAGATGATCAGGGCATGCCGCAGGGTATTGAACAGCATGACCGAGACGACGAACATGGCGGTGAAGGCAATGGGGACATTGGACATCAGCTTGGTGTTGGCCTCCACCTGTTCCTCGTGCTCCCCGCCCCATTCCAGGGTGTAGCCGTCCGGCAACGGGATGCTTTCGATCGGAGCCATCAACTCGCGCAAAAGGCCATCGGTGGTGCCCGTTTTCTGTTTGCAGGAAACACGCACCACGCGGGCCCGGTTAAGGCGCTGGATGATGGGCGTTTCCCACCGAAGACTCTGGCCGTCGGTGACCTGATCGATGGGGGTCCAGTGCTCTCGGGACTCGCTCCAGACCTGCACGTCCCTCACGTCGTCGATATCCCGGCGTTGGTCCGGAGGGGGGCGAACGATGATGGAAAGCAGATCCTCGTCGTGGCGATAGACGCCGGCCACGACGCCGGATGCCGTCGTCGCCAGGGCCTCGGACAGGTCGGGGCGGGTCACGCCGATTTCCCGGGACCGCGCCTGGGCGAGATGCAGGGCCTGGGCGGGCACCGGGCGCCCCCAGTCGGTGCGGACGCTGCGGCTGTTGTCGTTGGCCCACATGACGTCCTTGACCCGGTCGGCCAAGTCCCGCAGGACATCGGGGTCGGGACCGCTCAGGCGGGCCACCACCGCGCCGCCGCCGGGGCCAAGCTTGAAGGCATCCACGCTGGTGATCGCCCGGGGGTGGCGCCGTTCGAGGTAGGGAGTCAGGCGCGCCTTCAACTCGGGAATGCGTCGGTAATCGTCCAGGCTGACCAGAAGCTGTCCGTAGGCGCTGTTGGGCATCTGGGGTTCATAGGTCAGCAGGAACCGGAGAGGACCACGCCCGACGAAGGCGGCCACGTCGGTGACGCCCTCCAGGGAACGGACATGGTCGTCGATCGCCGCGACCTCCGCCGTGGTGCGATCGATATGGGTTCCTTCCGGCATCCAGACGTCAATGGTGATCTGTGGGCGATTCATGTCGGGCATGAAATCCTGGCGAACGAAGCCGAACCCCCACGCGGCCGTCATGAACAGGCCCCCGACGATCGCCAGGGTGATCCAACGGTGGTCGATGCAGGCGCCGACGAAGCGCCGGTACGCGCGATAGAACGGGCCGTCGTGCGGTGCGCCCCGGGAACTCTTGCCGCCGGGCAGAAGCACGACGCACAGGTAGGGCGTGACCGTGATGGCAAAGATCCAACTGAGTCCCAGGGACAGGCAGATCACCTGAAACAGGCTCTCCAGCCATTCGCCGGTCATGTCCTTGGACAGGGTGATGGCGGCGAAGGCGAGAATGGCGATCGCCGTGGCGCCCAGCAGGGGCCATTGGGTCTCGCGCACCGTTTCGATGGCGGCCTGCGGTCGACTCATGCCCCGCTGGGATTTGATGACGGTGCCCTCGGCCACCACGATGGCGTTGTCCACCAACATGCCCAGGGCGATGATCAACGCGCCCAGGGAAATGCGCTGCAAGGTGATGCCCAAGGCGTTCATGGCCACGAACGTGGTCAGGATCGTGAGCAGCAGAACGGCGCCGATGATCACTCCCTCGCGCGGACCCATGAACACCAGCAAGAGGCCGACCACGATCACGACGGCGGCACCAAGACTCAGTTCGAAGCCGCGCACGGTGGTCTTGACGGTTTTCGACTGGTTGGCGATGTCATGGATCTGGATGCCCACCGGCATGCGGGAGGTCAACTCTTCCAGACGTTGGGAGAGGGCGTCGCCCATGGCGACGACGTCGCCGCCGGAAACCGTCGAGATGCCCATGCCGACGGCCGCCCGTCCGTTCCAGCGCAGGACCGCGTCCGGCGGATCGCGGTCGGCACGCTCGATCCGGGCGATGTCCTTCAGGCGGATCAGGCGGCCGTCCGGACCGCTGCCGATCAACTGTTCGCCCAGATCCTTCACGGCCTCGTAATCCCCCGTGACGCGCAGCCGCACATCCTGGGACCCGACCGCCAGTTTGCCGGTTTCGGTGATGGTGTTCCGGTGGCGGATGGCGTCGAAAATGGCTTGGGGATTCAGTCCCAGCCGGGACAGCTTGGCGCGGTCCACCTCCACGTAGACGACCTCGACGGGAAGCCCCCACAGGTCGATCCGGCCCACATCCAGGCAGAGCAACAGTTCCCGGCGCAGATCCTTGGCGATTTCCTTCAGATCCGCGAGCGTGTAACCGTCGCCGGTGATCGCCAGCAGAACGCCGTAAACGTCGCCGAAGTCATCGTTGATATCGGAAGGCCCGGCCCCCGGCGGCAGGGCGGCCTGGGCGGCGGCCACCTTGCGTCGCAGTTCGTCCCATACCTGGGGCAGGGTCTCCTTGTCGTAGGTCTCCTGGATTTCGGCGAAGATGATCGACAGACCGGCCCGGGACTGGGAGCGCACTTCCTTCAGTTGCTTGACTTGCTGGATCGCGGTTTCCAGGGGGTCCGTGACCTCCAACTCCACCTGTTCCGCGGTGGCGCCGGGATAGGGCGTGGAGATGACCGCTTCCTTGATGGTGAATTCCGGGTCCTCCAAGCGGCCGAGCGACCCGTAGGCCAGCACCCCGCCCAGCACGACCAGGATGATCGCGACCAACAAGGTGGCGCGATGGTGGATGGCGTAGGCGGCGGGATTGATCATCCGTCCAGCCCGCGCAGGCCCGCGCCCATGGGCCGCACCCACAAGGTTTCCCGCAGGAAATGGAGCCCGGCGATGGCCACGTGTTCACCCGGCTCCAATCCCGCGCGGATCTGGACGCAGCCGCCGGAGAGGGCCAGGGCGTCCACCCGTCGCTTTTCCGGCGCCCCACCCTCGGGGGCGATGACCCACACATAAGAGTCGCTGTCGGAACCGCGCCACAGCGCCTCCACCGGGATGCGCATCACGTCTCGGGTCGCGGGAGAGGCCGCCCGCCCATCGTCGATGTGGACCCGAACCACGGCGGTCATGCCGGGGAAGATGGTGAGGTCCCTTGGGGGAGGCAGGGCAATGACCACGTCGTAGGTGCGGGTGATGGGGTCCGCCTCGGCGCTGTATTCCCGTACGGCCGCGTCGAACCACCGCGACCTGTCGGCGTCGAAGCGGACTTGGAGGTCCCCCAACCCATCGGGGCCGCCGTGGGCGATGACGCGCTCGGGAATCTGAATGACGACTTCGATGGAGGACAGGTCCTGGAACGCGACGATGGCCTCCCGGGCCTGGATATGCTCGTGGGTTTCAGCCCGGCGACGCACGATCAGACCGTCGAAGGGCGCCAGCAGCACGGTGTCCTCCAAGGCCTTTTCATGAATGCGGCGTTCGGCGAGGGCCACGTCGTGGTCGGCCTTGGCGTCTTCGTATCTTGCCTCAGAGGTCACGCGCTTTTCCCACAGCGCGCGGATGCGGGCGAGATTGCGTTCGGCCTTGACGAAGCGGGCCTCGGCGGCGTCCAGGGAATTTCGGTAGTCGCGCTGATCCAGCACGGCGATGACGTCCCCCTGGCTCAGGTGGCGCCCTTCCTGGGCGTTCAGGACATCGAGGACCCCCGGCACCGAAAAGGCGAGGTCGACGCGACGCGCGGCGCGGACCGTGCCGGGGAAGGCCCGCACATGGCGTTCGGGCTGACGCTCGACCACGGCCGTCGGAAGAACACGCACCATCGGATCTTCGACCGGCGCTTCCCGTTCCGCGCGGCCCACCGCCGCGGGCCATCCGCTCAGACCGGAGGCGCACAGGGCCGTCATGCCCAGAATCCCGGCGACCAACGCATGGCGCCGAGCCATGCCGCCCTTTCCCTTCGGGGGTTTGCCGAGGAATTTGTTAAGTATCTTAACCATATGCTGAGGGGAATTCTCTTGCGTCATGGCTTACCTTCCGGCGGCGCCGTTGTGATGCCGCTCGTTCCGCGAATTTCGGAGATGCGCTCATCCGGGACACCAGAGTCCTCGCCGGGACCCGGAAAAGGGATGGTTGCCCGGATCACTCCTTGAACGATGACGGGCGGGAGACCATCACGGGATGCGCGTTTGCATATTGGAGGCATTTAGTAAAGCACCTGAACCATTATGTCAACAAAAAATGTGCCTCCCTTCGAGCGCCCCGAGGAGCGCGCCGCCGGAGAGGCGGTTCGGGCAACCTCCGGGATCCGCGGCTTGACGCTTGGAAGAGCGGCACGAATCCATGGGATGGAGACCACCCGTTCCGTCACGTCATCCCTCCCCTCCTTCCTGCCCGTCGCGTCGCCCATGCCGGCGCGAGAGAAAAGCGCTGATGATTTGATTAATCTGCTTTATAATAATCGACATGGAAGATAAAACCGACTTCATCAAGGCGACGATCCGGCAATTCCTGCAGGTCGCCAACAAATACGCGGCCATCGAGGAACTGCCCATCCGGGTCGACGACGCCTTGACGGTGACGACGCGCGAGGCACACACGATCCAGGCGATTGGCGAGGGTGAGCCGATCAGCGTCACCGATATCGCCTCCACTCTTGGCATCAGCAAGAGCGCGGCCTCGCAGATGGTGACGAAGCTGACGGCCAAGGAGCTGTTGCGGAAGGAAAAATCTCCTCACAACAACAAGGAGTGGCAGGTCAGCCTGACACCTTCGGGCTGGCGCGCGTTCGAAGCGCACGAGCAGGCTCACGGGAAAGATCTGGCGGATCTGGTCGAACGTCTGAGTTCGTTCTCCCTGCAACAGATCGCAACCATCTCCGTCCTCCTGGACTCCATCGGAAACGTCATGGACCACCGCCTCGACAGGTGATTCTGATGGAATCGCGCGGCGACGTTCTCGCCCTCGAAGGACGTCGGGAGGGGGGAGAGTGGCGCGCGACGGCCCGGGTGGGGACCGTCCACACCATCAGAGCAGTTGTATCGTATTGATCAAGGGTGGCTTTACGGACAGAACCGACCTTGATTACCGCTTGCGTTCCAGCCACCAGAGATGCATCGCCTCAAATACGGGCCTGAGGGATAGTCCGTCCTCGGTCGCGCTATACTCCACGCGGGGCGGCACCTCGGCAAAAACCTCCCGACGCACCAAGCCGTCGGCTTCGAGTGACCGGAGCTGCTTGGTCAGCATGGTTTGGGTGACTCCGCCCACCTCCCGACGCAGATCGCCGAAGCGTTTCGTGCCTTTGAAAATCAAGGTTTTCAAGATGGCCAGTTTCCACTTGCCGCCGATCATCGTGAAAATAATCGGAGCCGGACAAAGGCCGTCAGGTTCATCATCAGCCATGGCATCGCTCATTAGTACATTTTTGAGAGCTTAGTACGAAAAAACTGCCTACTTTTCAAACGAGAGCGTGCCGGTAATTATTGGCGCGCGCGGGCTCTGGAATGCCGTCTGATCAATCTCGGAAAACCTTCGCGAAACATCATGATTGAAAGCGGAAAAAGACATGCACATCATACTATTGAAGTTTGGAGACAACAAATCATCCGCCCCTCAATTCATGGAGGCGCACAATGCATGGATTGCAAAGGGTCTCGCCGATGGAATTTTTCAGTGCGTTGGCTCGCTCGATGTCGGTGGAGGATTTATTCTCGCCCATGGCGAAGAAAAGAAATCCCTCCTGCAAAGGGTCATGGAGGACCCGTTTGTAGAGAACAACGTTGTGACCGCCGAGGTGCATCAAGTTGACGTGAAACGCACGACCCCCGAGTTGGCTCATCTTGCCGAAGAGCGCTAGTGTCCCGAATCCGAAGTTCGGAGCATTGTTTGGCGGGCGGTTTCGAACTTCGAATTCGATCAGGACACTAGGGAATAATCTGATTCTAGTGTGGTTTTGGAGTCGAAGTTCGCCGTGGAGTTTGCCCCGAATAATGTCGCGAACTTCGACTCCACCACACTAGTGGTTCGATGCCAACGGATGAGTCCCATCCGTTGGCATCGAACCACCAGATCAATAGCTTAGTGGATCGACCGATCCAAAGCTTGG
>JANQIL010000020.1 GCA_028282245.1 Magnetospira sp. | reverse complement strand
GCTTTTTCGTCCGCGCCGCGCCCCGGCGAGGTTTGCATGTCCTCTCCGGTGGTTCGCGACGACTCCATGCCCGCGCCCGTTTCCGGGCGGCGGCGACTGCGCTTCGACGCGCTCGATCCCGGCGAGCGGCGCCTGTTCGCGCTGCCCGCCGAAGACCTGTTGCCGTCCCAGGCGGCGCACAAGACGCGGCTGTCCCGGATAATCGATCCGCGCGAGGCGCGGGCCGATCTGGGCGATCGCCTGATCTGGGATTGCGGAGAGCCGCCGCCCCCGGCCGGGCGGCGGCCGGTCCCCCGCCTGCGCCGACGCCACGCCTCGACGGCTGCCAGGACCTCGCGCGGCGAGGCGCTGGCGAAGCTGCGGCGTCGGGCCCATCACGCCCTGCGGCGCCTGCCTTGGACCATCGCCGCCAACTATCCGCTCACCCAGTCCGCCGTCGTCCTGCTCGATCTGTTCCTCGCCACCCCCGAGGTCGCCGAGGCCTCGGTGGCCGAACTGGCGGCCCGATGCGGCATCTCCCAACGGGCCGTGCAATACGCCGCGAACCTGCTCATCCGGCTCGGCCTGCTGCTGCGCCACGAGCGCCGCCGGGCCTACGACCGCAACGACACCAACCGCTGGGACCTCGCCGGTCCCGCCGCCCGGGCCGCCGCCGAATCGCGGGGGGAGGGTGCAAGGGCTTGCGGGCCTGAAGAGGGATTTATTTTTAAATCAAAACCTACCTCCCCGGTTACCTCCGGCGGATCGGACGCATGTCGAGGTCGGTCCGTCCATGACGGGCGGCCCCGACGCGCGGCGGAGCCATCCCGTCCGGCGCCGCGCCCCGATCCGGCGAGCCGGGCCGAGTTGCATCTGGCCTGCCGCGCGATCCGCCATGCCGACCCGGAATTCGAACCGCCATCGTCGGCCGGGGATGTGTGGAACAGGGTCGAACGGCTGATCCGCGCCGTCATCCCCATCTACCCGAGGCTCTGGGCCGCCGGGGTGCGCCGGCATGGGTTCCGGGCCGCCCTGGCGGTGCTGGAGACGGCGATCCTGCGCGACACCGGCCACGTGCGCCATCCGGCGGCCTATCTGGCGGGCATCCTGCGCAAGCCCCCCGCCTGGGCCGCCGAACGGCCGGAGGACGCCTGCTGTCCCCAGGTCACCCTGTCCCGCCTCTTCGCGGCCCGGGACAGGTTCGACCGGCGCCGTGGGGGACCCCGGCCGTGACCGGCCTCTTTCCCGTCGTTCAACGCCATGCCCGCGCGCGGAGGCCCTTTCCGCGCCGGAGCGGGGACGAGGTTTCATCGCCGCGACACGGGCCCCGGCGGCGGTCGAGGACGGCCATGCCTCAACCTGCCAAGACGGTGTCCACCCGCGCGATCCGCGCGGCCGGACCCTCCGTCTTTCGGTTGCCTCGCCCGCCCTGGTCCGGGGCCGAACGGGTGGCGTTGAAACCCATCCCCGTTTTGGAAAGGACACCGCCATGTACACGCACATGACCTTCACCGGCAAGGGCTTCATCGGATCGGCCAGGTCCGAGGTCCGCAACGGCACCCGGGTCGGCACCCTGCGCATCGCCAAGACCGATACCTGGACGGATCGCAACGACGGAGAAAAAAGGGAGCGCACCTCCTGGTTCTCCGTCACCGTCTTCGCCCCCGGCCTCCTCGACAGGATCGACAGGGGCTGGCTGGCCAAGGGCCGCTACGTCGAGGTCGCCGGCGATCTCCGCGAAAACCGATGGGAGACCAACGGTCAGGAGCGGGTCGAGGTCCAGCTCATCGCCGACACCGTCCGCTTCCTCGACCGCAAGCCGGCCGAGTGATCCCCGCCCCGATGACGGCCGCCGGACAACCGGCGGCCGGGTCCTTCCCACGCCAGGAGAACAATCATGGAAACACGTGTCATCGACACCCGCCTCCAGCTCGGCCGCACATTCGAGATCATTCTCATGGACGCACTCATCACGGCGCGCATGGACGCTGCGCGCCGGCTCCTCCTCTTCGTGAAGGACGCCGGCCCGGCGGCGGAACACTGGCGGGACATGGCCCACATGAAGGCCCGCGATCTCGTCGACTACGGCATCGTTATGGAAACCCTCGTCCGTGGCGGTTCTCCCCAGTGCGACATCCACGACGGCGTTCTTCGCTCGGTGGCCCGTGACCTCGAGGCGCTCCACGAACATTCCGGCCACGGACAACATGCGTCCCGCGTCGGTCTTGCCCTCGAACTGGTCGAGGCCGAGCTTCGCGGGCGCGCCGTCATCGAGGGGGAGGCCTGAAATGGACAAGGCCACCTCCAGACGCGCCGTCCGGCCTTCCGAGTACGCGCGGGCCGGGACAAGCCCCGTGGCGGGCGATCCGGCTCTCCCCGCCACCATGACGCCCCGGGACCCTCTTGCCTGCCGGGAGTGCGGAAAACCGATCCCGAGGCCGCGCCGGAACCAGCGCTTCTGTTCCAAGGCCTGCAACCACGCCCATCGCGCCAGGAAACGGCGGAGCAACGCGGCGCCGGTGACCCATGGCGGTCGCTGCCGGAACTGCGGGGAGGTCTTTTCCTCCCCCAGGCCGCATGCCCGGTTCTGCACCGACCAGTGCCGGGTCGATTTCAACAACTACTGGAAGACCCAGGGACCGAGGCTGGCCGACGCCCTGTTCGCCTACCGGGTCGCGCGCGAGCCCGGCGCGCTGACCGACCTGTGCCGGACCTTCACCGAGTGCCGGCACGGCCACAAGACGCGGGTTGCCCAAAAGCGGACGCAGAAATGATCTCCTTCGCGCGCATCGCGTTGATCGCCGTGGGCCTGGTCGGGACCGGCCAGGCCACGGCCGACGGCGCCGGGCCGGTCCCGACCGTGATCGACGGCGACACCCTGCGGATCAACGGCACCCGCTTGCGGCTGCGCGCGATCGACGCGCCGGAAACCCACCGGCCGGGATGCGCGGCCGAGGCGGCGCTCGGCGCGCTGGCCACCGGGCGGTTGCGCCAGCTCGTCGGCGAGGCCCGCGCGATCGAGATCCGCGAGTCCGGAGACCGGGACCGCCACGGCCGGCCCCTGGTCGACCTGCTCCTCGACGGCGTCGACGCCGGAGACGTTCTCATCACGGAGGGGCTGGCCGTCGCCTATCGGCCCGGCCGGGCCGCCTGGAAGGACCGCCGTCGCCATTGGTGCGGGGACGAAAGACGGGGCGGCCGTCGGGATCGGGGCATTCGTTGAGGCGACCCCCGACAAACCGGCTCAGCCGGTCGATCTTCCCACCTTCGGCCACTCGGCATGGATCGCCAGATAGAATTCCGGCCAGCCGGAAGGCTTCAGCTTGATTCGAACCGTCTCGCCGCGCCGAGAATGTTCCTTCGGCGTCAGGACGATCTCAGCCACGACCAAAGCCAAAAGGTTCCTGATCGGAAGGGCATATTTCTGGTTCCAGAATTCTTCTTCCATGATTGTCAGTGCCGTACTCAGACGTTCGCGAATAGCACTTGTTGAGAGGTTCGGGTCCGGTATCTCTGGCAACGATCGAATGTCTTGTAGCCGTTGTTGGAGATCGACAACTCTTACGGTAATTGTGTTAGATGTGACGCCACGCTCAATGGCATCTATAAGTCGTTCGATTCTTTTTTCGATACGATCGGCTTCGGCGATTAAATTGAGGCGACCGCTCATTTCCTTTTCCAGGTAATTACCGACTCTTTTTTTCCAGTCGTCGAACAGATCAATTTGATCACGCAGATCTTCGAACACCAATACCGTGAGGTGCTCTTCCTGCTGGCCTCGGGCGTTTTTGCATCGTTTGTTGTAGTAGCGGTAGTTGTTACAGATGTATCGGCCCGCATTGGCCAAGCTTTTTTGGCCTCCACACCAGCCGCATTTGACCAGGCCGGTCAGAGGGCGCGTGTTGCCGGGTCCGTCAATGTGGCTGGTGGATCGGCTTACCCTTGCTTTTTTCTCCCTCGGTCTTGGTCGTTTCCCCTGGACGCTGTCCCAGAGCTCGTCAGGTACGATTTGTAGCTCGGGAACGTGCGTACGCCCCCATTCGCTTTCTGGATTGATTTCGTATCGGCGTTTGCCGGTGCGAGGATCGACCACCTTTCGGGTTCTGTTGTAAATCAACCAGCCCCGGTAGAGCTCGTTGTTCAGGATGCCCTTGCCCCGGTTGCGTTCGCCTCTTATCGAGTGAGCGCGCCATCGTCCCCCACTCGGAGACGGTATCTTTTCATCGTTCAGGGCCTTGGCTATTGAAGCGACGGGTATCCCATCGGCAATTTCCCGGAAAATTCGCCGAATGATAATTGCCTCGTTTTCGTTGATTTCCCGAAGCCCATTGACGTAGCGGCCGCGCTCGTCGGTAATCCCTCTGATCGCCTGATACCCATAGGCGACCGATGACGTTGCCCGCCCGGCCTCGGCCAGTGCCCGATGTGCTCGGCGAACCTTGTCGCTCATGTCCTTCAGGAACAGAGCGTTCATCGTCCCCTTGAAGCCGATGTGGAGGTCACCGACCTCGCCCTCGTGGGCCGTCCAGACACGCACGCCGTTGTGTTTGAGGATTTGGTAGATCTGGGCGATATCGGCCAGCGACCTTGAAATCCGATCCAGGCCCTCGGCGACGACCAGATCGAACTCATGGGCGTCCGATGCCTGGAGGAGGGCCGTCAGTCCCGGTCGCGCCATGGTGGCCCCGGTGATCGCGGCGTCGTGGAACACCGCCACGGGCCGTTTCACACCGAACTGCCGGTCGATCAGCGTCTTGCAAAGGCCGATCTGATCGTCGATGGAGGAGGGATTTTGGAGGTCGCTGGAGTAGCGGGCGTAGATCGCGATTGTTGGTTTTGTCATTCCCGGAATCTACGAAATCCCCTTCGATTCCCGCAACTTGCGAATGAGGCATGGTGAAAGAAAGTCCGCCATCAAAATTCTGCGCTCTCTAATGCGTTGTTTTTGAGTTGTTTTGAGCGTTCTTGCATGATTCTGCGCGTGTTTGCATGACTTTGCGGCTTTTTGCCTGTCGTACGGGGGGCAGGATAGGCAATGTGGGCCCATGGGAGCCCACATTGCGTCCTGCCTTATTCGCACGCCGGGGGCGTGCTCAATGACTTTCATGCCTCGATGGTAAATGATATGTGAGAGAGGTGTGCGGGATATGGCGTAGTCCGGCAGTCCAGTTCGCCCGCAGCGTGAGTTCGCGGACGACTTTGTTGGGGCAATGGCCAACCCTTGCCACCGCCGATCACCCACTGCCGCCTGATCCTGTGACGGCTGGCGTCGACAGTTGGAAATGAGGGGGAGACGACGTCATGACGATAACTTGGCTTCACGTCTCCGATTTTCATTTTCGCCAGGGAGAGTCCTACGACCGCGAAGTGGTGCTGCGGTCACTCGTGCAGTCCGTGAAGCGGTTCCGCGAAGACCGTCCAGATTGGCCAAAACCCGATGTGATCTTTGCCACCGGCGACGTCGCTTCTTACGGCGAGGAAGCCGAGTACAGCCTCGCAACCTCGTTTTTCGATGATCTGGTCGAGGCGGCCGGTCTTGACCGGCGCCGCCTTTTCGTTGTGCCGGGGAACCATGATGTCGAGTGGCGACGTGCCCGTAGATTAAAGCGAACTCTAGAAAGCAATGAGGAGGCAGACGATTATCTGGGCAGGGGAGAGAGCATCGAACACATTACCATCGCGCAGCGGAATTTCGCCGATTGGTATAATGCATACTTCGATGGAATTCGGAAATTTCCCGAAACGTCTTCTTGCGGTCCAACGGAGGCGCTCGAAATACGCGGATACAATATTGGAATACTTCCGCTTAACAGCGCGCTGTTCTGCCAAGGCGATGACGATCGCGAAAATCTGTGGCTCGGGCGGCGTGCCTTGGCCTCGGCCATCGAAGATCTTAAGCGGCTCGGGGCAAACCTGAACATCGCCCTTCTGCACCACCCTCTTGGCTGGCTGAACAGCGTAGAACGGGCGAACATCAAGGCGGCGCTCAACGACGCTGTCGATGTCGTTTTGCGGGGGCATCTTCACGAAAACGACGTGGAAAGCACCGTCGGGATCGGCGGAGGCGCCCTGCACTTGGCGGCGGGAGCCTCTTACCAGACCCGTAAATGGCCGAACCGGGCGCTCTATGTGACCGTCGACGGCGATAACGTTACGGTTCATCCCATCAATTACGTTGATGGTCCAAGGGAAGCCTGGGCGCACGATACGTCGCTATTTGCGTTGGAACCTGGGAATGTCGGAAAATTCAAGATCCTGAAAAAGTCCGCGTCGCCGCCTGACGCCGAATCCACTACTCCGAAAAAAGACAACAAATACTGGAAATCCGTCCGGCCCGACGATTTCAGTCAGAACAGAGAATCTGTATTTAAACAATCGGATCCGTCCAAAGCCGATGCTGCTCCCTCACCCTTGAATGCCGACTCGAGGGAAGCTGCGGGGAAGCCGTCGCAACACGAGGCTAAGCAGGAAACGTCAGAAGAGCACATCGAGCATACTGAAAACGCGAGCCGGCATGGAACCGAACGTGTATCCGATTCAGCGTCGCCTCCTTTTCAATGGAAAACCGCCGTCATCTTCACCGCCCTACCGCTCGAATTCAGGGCTGTCCGATCGTTCCTGACGGATGTCAAGGAGATACTCCTCCCAAACGGACAGGTATGCGAGGAAGGCACCTTTCCGGGGCGGCACGTGAATTGGCGCGTCACCGTTGTGGAAATCGGTCCTGGAAATGAGGGCGCTGCGGCGGAAGTCACGGCTGCGGTGATACATCTGAAACCACATCTCGCATTTTTCGTCGGTGTTGCCGGCGGCTTGAAGGATGTCGCTTTGGGTGACGTCGTTGCCGCGACGAAAATGTACGCTTACGAATATGGGAAGGACGAGGAATCCTTCCGGACCCGTCCAGATCTCTTCCATTCGTCGACACGGGTTCTTAATTGTGCCCGCGCGGTCTCGCGAAACAACCGTTGGCATGATCTGCTGGCGAGCGGAAATGACCATGGCGAGGTCGAAGGACCTAACTCCCTGATCGCTCCGATCGCCGCCGGTAACAAAGTAGTTAGTTCAAAGCGGTCCCGTGTATACCGCCTGTTGCGTGAGGCGTATGGCGACGCGGTTGCCGTGGAAATGGAGGGGTTTGGGTTTCACATTGCAATGCATTCTCATGAGACGGTTCAGTCCCTGGTGGTCCGGGGCATATCTGATCTGATCGACGGCAAAGAAAACGCGGATCGAAGCGGAAGCCAACCCGTCGCCGCCAGGAATGCGGCGGCTTTCGCCATCACCGTGCTCAAGGAATACCAACCGCCACAGTCGGAACAGGTATCGTCTGCAGGTCCTGGGTACGGTTCGGAATCGAGTGCCGACGCACTTTCGACCGAAGAAACCGCCGCCCCCCGCAACGAGGCGCAGAGTGGGGAATACGAGCCAGTTTCGTCAAAAGAACGCGCCGAGGTATTGAGGCACTTCACCACCCAGATAAAACACAAATTGGGAAAGTCGCCGAAAGCTGTGCAATCCCTGATCGACAGACTTGAGCTGACCGGAGACCTGGAGTCTCAGCCGAAAAACGATCAGCTGGATGAACTGGTGCTACGGTTGTTGAATTTGACGAGCGAGCGTGCACTGCGAGTGTTTCGCGACATTCAGAAGGATCTACAGGATGATGAGGGCCTCCCATTGTCAGACAATGATGGCGACATCATCGCAGTTCTGACGGCTTTGGCTCACTTGGTTGTACCCGCACTACTTCATGATTCTTCGAACGTTGAACGGGTTCGCCTTGGCGGTGGCGGAAACGCCCCCGTTTACGTCGAGGCGGTCATGCGCACCACGGCCGAACTCATTATGGCCGCATACGACGGACGCGCCGCCCGTCTTCGGGACCGGCGGCACCATATGGACGACCCGGCAGGACAAACCTGCCTTTGGCATCATCCGGAAACGGGCTGGGACGAAAACGGTCAAGGCGCCGTTACCAATATCGAGACGCACCTTTACGCAAAGTTCAATCCTGAGGCAGGCGATGATTTTCTACGCAAGTTCGGCGATTTCTGCATTGATAGGTTTTATTTCCCCTCGGGGGTAACCGAAAGAACCGGGGCGCAAAAGTTAGAAATGGCCAAAGACAAAATGATTAGTGATAAGCTTGAGAAAGATCACACCTACTATCTTGTTTTCTCGCCGCCCCAATATGAGGCTGAGCGAGAATTCACGAGAAAAACAATTGCCGCCATCCGAAAAAAATGGCCGGTCATCTGCCTCGTATTGAGTGATGATCCTCGGCAGGAAAGTTATGAAAAGAAAGAACTTGATCCACTTTGGCGCATGCTGCCAACAATTGATTCGAGGCCCTCATGACCTGGATGAACATCAAGCCCGGGCAGGTTCTGTCCCGCCCAGCCCAGGAAGGGATTCCTGCCCTTCATCACGTCTTCGACGTCGACGAAATCAATGCGATCGATGCGGCGCTTGCTGCGGAACGCCCGCTTTTGATTCGTGGGGAGCCAGGGATCGGCAAAAGCCAGATCGCCCGCGCGGCGGCGTACAATCTGGGGCGAGCCTACGTTCAATTCGTTGTCGATGCGCGCACGGAATCGTCGGATCTGCTGTGGCATTTCGATGCTGTATCCCGTCTTGCCAAGGCCCAGATCTGGGGAGCCTTGAGCGGCGGCGGGAAACCGGCCAAAGACGATGTTCTTGCCGACCTGGACGTCAGGAACTTCGTTCATCCACGCCAGCTATGGTGGGCATTCAACTGGCCCAAAGCCGCCAAACGGGCAAAAGACATGGGAATCGTCCCCCCCCGTCAGGCGGAAGGCTGCGATCCGGCCAACGGATGCGTGGTTTTGATCGACGAGATCGACAAGGCGGAGACGGATGTTCCCAACGGCCTGCTCGAAGCATTGGGAATGGGCAGCTTCACCCCCCAGGGCTTCCAGGACCCCGTTATGGTCGCGGGAAAGCCGCCCCTCGTCATCATTACGACCAACGAGGAACGCGCCCTGCCGGACGCCTTCCTGCGTCGTTGTCTGGTATTGCACAAACGCTTGCCAAGTGCGGAAGAGGGCCTGAAGGAACACCTGGTGGCGCGGGCCGTGGCGCATTTCGGCGGCGCGGCCGACAATCTCGACGTGTTTGGCCGGGCGGCCGACATGCTGATCAGGGACCGTGAGCAGGCCCGGAACGCTCATTGGCTTCCCCTGCCGGGGCAGGCGGAATACCTTGATCTGGTACGGGCGGTCCTGGCCCTGGAACCGAAAGATGGAACCCGCCGGCGCAAGGCCTTGGATAGGATCGAGCGGTTCGCCCTCAAGAAACATCCCGACTCGGTCGGATGAATGCCTCGGGCATCTGCGGGCGCGCTGATCTGGTGCGCGCCCTGGCGGTAGACAGGGATGATCTTGTCGACATCCTTGCGAAGCGTCTGGGCTACGTCTCCTCCGCACCAGCCTCGGAGATTCAGAGGGTTCCCGATACCGGCAGGGCAACCCTCAAACCGCAGAAAGCCCCCGATTCCGATACAGGGCCGATCGAGACCGTATTCTGGCGTCCCGTGCACTACCAGGCGGTCCCACGGGAGGGCAAGGCGTTCATCCCCGTTACCTTGCCAACCCCGCCCCCCTCTTTCAGGTTGGGCGGCCCGGACCCGGATCCCGCCCCGCATCATCCGCTTGCCCCCTGGCGCGATATCGAACCGCGCCTCCGCCGCCCGGCGGCACAACATCGCGAAAGCCGGGAACTGGACACGGGGCGTATCCTTAGAAGCCTTACCCATGGCCGAATGCTGCAACGCTTGCCGCACCGCAGGCGCCTGTGCTGGGGGACATCGATCCGCGTCGTGATAGACCGCAGCGAGCACCTGGTGCCGTTCTGGGCAGATCAGGAATTCGTTCTGAGCCGCCTGCTGCGACTGTTCGGTCCGAACGGCGTCGAACGGGCACTGTTTCACGAATGTCTTGACGAGCCGAGCATGTTGGGCCGACGGAACGCGCCCGGTGCTTGGCCGCCGCCATCGGGCAGCACCGTCCTCGTTCTCGGCGATCTCGGTTGCCTGCATTCCGGGAGCGAGAAGCCTTGGCTGTGCCTCGGACGGCAACTCGCCACGGCAAACTGCCGGGCAGTGGCTCTTTTTCCGGCGCCGCTGGATCGTTGTTCCCGGGCCCTGCGCGCATGGTGGCACGTTTTGCCATGGGAACGGGCGCGGAGCGCGGGTTCCATCGCCCTGGCGGAAAGGCGCCGCCGAGCGGACCGCCTGTTGCGGCTCCTGGCCCCGGGAATCCGGATCGAGCCCGGTCTGCTCCGTGCCGCGCGCATGTTGATTCCCGCCGGAGAGACGGACGCCGGCACCTTGGCCGACGCTTGGCGCCACCCGGCAATATCCGGCGGTACCATCGTGGCGGCGGGTTTTCACCCGGATGCAGCCGAGGATCTTCGCGCGGACTTCGAGCAGGCCGCCAGCGACGACGCAACTGCCAAGGAACAAAGAGAAACGAGAGATGCGCTGGACCTCCTGCGGTCATGGCGCCAGGAGCTTCCGGCGGAAATCTGGTATGAGGAAGTCCTGAAGCTGGGGCCAAACGCGGAAAAACGGATTCCGGAGCAGGAACGCGAAAACGCCCGAGCATTTTTTGCCGCTTTCGCGGGACATCTTCTTTCGGCGCCGACGTCCGGGCCATCCACCCATGCCAGACAGGCCTGGTTCCGACGAGTCTGCGAACGGAATCCCGAGCGCCTGTTCGAAGATTCGGAAATTGGGGCCGACCTGCAGCGATTGGGCTGTCAGATCTTTCGGAACGACCCGGCCACGACCCGACCATCCTGGTACGATCCAGCCCTGCTCCCGGCTAAGGACAACGATGACGATGCGGCCTGGCGGGTCGATTTGCGCCAGATCGAATGCATTTTGAGTTTCGAGCCGAAAACCGCAGCTCAGGCCAATGAACCGTACCCGAGCGGCATGCTTGCCACGATGGAGACCATCAACGGCCAGATCATCGTTTTGGAAACCGAGACCGAGGATCGCGCCGCCTTCTGGACATCCGGTCTGCCGCCGTCCTGGGCCGAGGACTGGGGGTGGGACGCTTACGGGGCCTGGGTCCGCTTTTCCATCGCCGGGGTCCGGCAGCGGCTGCGGTGGATCCCGCCGGGACGGTTCGTGATGGGGTCTCCGGCGGACGAGCCGGGACGGTTTGAATGGGAAGGCCCCCAGCATGAAGTAACCCTAGCGCGGGGGTTCTGGCTGTTCGACACACCGGTGACGCAGGCGCTGTGGGAAGCGGTGATGGGGAAGAACCCGAGTGAGTTCAAGTCCCCGGACCGTCCGGTGGAACAGGTGAGTTGGGAGGATGCCCAGGCGTTCCTGGAGCGGATCAACGGGCGTGTTCCGGGGCTTGATCTGTGTCTGCCGTCGGAGGCGCAATGGGAATACGCCTGTCGGGCCGGGACGACCAGCGCGCTGTATACCGGCGACATGGAAATTCTGGGAGAGAGGAACGCTCCGGCGCTGGATCCGATCGCGTGGTACGGGGGCAACAGCGGCCGGGGGTTCGAATTGGACGACGGCGATGACACCACGGACTGGGAAGATAAGCAGTACCCGGATACGAAGGCCGGGACGCACCCGGTGGGGCGGAAGGGGGCCAATCCCTGGGGACTGCATGACATGCTGGGCAACGTGTGGGAGTGGTGCGAGGACCACGGGCATGACAGTTACGAGGGCGCGCCGACGGACGGCGGGCCCTGGCTGAACGAGGATAAGGCCGGCGGCAGCCGCGTCGTTCGCGGCGGGTCCTGGATCTTCGACGCGCGCTACGTGCGTTCGGCGTACCGTTACTGGAACCCCCCCGGCATCCGCGGCGACAGCCTTGGCTTCCGCTGTGCCCGAGTTCCCGTGAGCCCGGCAGGTGGCGGAGCCGAGCCGGCGGAGCCGGCGTCCGCCCGGCCGGCGGAGCGGCCGGGGGCGGCGACGCCGGGGCGCGGAGCGCCCCTGCTGCGGCTCCGTGAGGAGCCGCGGCAGAATTTCTGCGCGCTTCCCAGGGTCCCCGCCTTCGTGGTCAGAAGCGATTGCGAGCGCCTCGCTTTCCGCCGCTTCTCCCGCCCCGGATGGGCGGAGGCGGTGGGGCGCGATCGCTTCGGCCTGTGGTCGGACGTCGCGGTGGGCGAGGTCCGGCAGCGGATGCGCTGGATCCCGCCGGGGCGGTTCATGATGGGGTCCCCGGAGGACGAGCCGGGACGGTTTGAACAGGAAGGCCCACGGCACGAGGTGACCCTGGCCAAGGGATTCTGGCTGTTCGACACGCCGGTGACGCAGGCCTTGTGGGCGGCGGTGATGGGGAAGAACCCGAGTGAGTTCAAGTCCCCGGACCGTCCAGTGGAACAGGTGAGTTGGGAGAATGCTCAGGCGTTCCTGGAGCGGATCAACGGCCTTGTTCCGGGGCTTGATCTGTGTCTGCCGTCGGAGGCGCAGTGGGAATACGCCTGTAGGGCCGGGACGACGACGCCCTACAACTTCGGCGACACCGTCACCCGCGATCAGGCGAACTTCGGTGCCAAGGAAACGGTGCCGGTGAAAAGTCTGCCGGCCAATTCCTGGGGCCTCTACGAAATGCACGGCAATGTGTGGGAATGGTGCGAGGACCACAGGCATGACAGCTACAAAGGCGCACCGACGGATGGTAGCCCCTGGCTGGATGAGAGCGGCAAGGCCGGCGGCAACCGCGTCGGTCGCGGCGGGTCCTGGATCCTCGGCGCGCGCAACGTGCGTTCGGCGTGCCGTTTCTGGAACCCCCCCGGCAGCCGCAGCGGCAACCTTGGCTTCCGCTGTGCCCGAGTTCAATCGTGAGCCCGGCAGGCGGGAGCGGAGCGGCCGGGGTGCGCCGGCCACGGGCCGCGTAGCGGTCGCGAGTTTTTTTTTGAAAAGGGCCCCGGTTCGATGCAGCTTCGTTTCTTCACCATCCCCATCCATGGCGGCGAGGCGGCGGCCGAGGACCTCAACCGCTTTCTTTCGATGCATCGCATTCTCGCCGTCGACCGCTCCTTCGCGCAGGACGGTGCCAGCAGCGCCTGGGCGCTCTGCATCAGCTTCGAGCCTTCCGACGGGCGGACCCAGACCGCCAAGCCGCGCCCCAAGATCGACTACCGCGAGATCCTGAACGAGCAGGATTTCGCCCTGTTCGCCCGTCTGCGCGCGGTGCGCAAGACGCTGGCCGATTCGGAAGGCATCCCGGCCTATGCCCTGTTCACCAACGAGCAACTGGCGGAAATGGTCCAGCGGCGTGTCCGGACCAAGTCGGCCATGGGAAACATCCCCGGCATCGGCGCGGCCCGCCTGGAAAAGTACGGCGAGGCGTTCCTCCAGGTGCTGTGCCAACCCGCCCCGTCCAAGGAAGATGGACATGAAACGTAGCCCCGTCGGCCTTGCCGAGGTGGCGGATTGGCACACTCTGGCGGCGGCGTTCCACCGCGCCGCCCTTGGGAAGACCCGGCGCGACGAAGTCCGGTTGTTCCGCGCCGATCTTCATGGAGAACTGGCCCGGCTGCGGGCCGATATCCTAAACGGGACGGTTGCCGTCGGAAGCATGCGGTCGTTCCGGATCCGCGATCCCAAGCCCCGGATCATCCACGCCCCCTGTTTCCGGGAACGCGTCCTGCACCATGCACTGATGGCCCATGCCGGCCCGGTCCTCGACCGCGCGTTGGTGGACGACACCTTCGCCTGCCGGGCGGGAAAGGGAACCGTTGCCGCCGTTCAGCGTGCGCGTCACCATCTTCGTCGCCATCCTTGGTATGCCAAGATCGACATCCGCGCCTATTTCGCCAGCATCGACCACGCCATCCTGATGGGCCAGTTGGCGCGTCGGTTCAAGGACCGCGACCTGCTCGGCCTGATGGCGCGCACCGTATTCGCCCATCATGTGGCTCCCGGCCGGGGCCTGCCCATCGGCGCCCTCACCTCCCAGCATTTCGCCAACCATTATCTGGGCGGCCTCGACCGGCTGCTTCTGGAAACCTGCCGAGTGCGCGGCGTGGTGCGGTACATGGATGACGTGGTCTGGTGGGGCGACGACAAAGCCACGGTTCGCGAGACGCTCGACCGGGTCCGCCGATTCGCCGCCTCGGAACTACGCCTGGAGGTCAAGGAGACGGTGCAGATCGGGCGCAGCCGCGACGGCGTGGCCTTCTGCGGCTATCGCATCCTGCCCGGCCGCCTGCTGCTGTCGCGCCGCCGCAAGCGCCGCTATGCCGACGCCCGGGCGCAATGGGAAGACGCTTTCGCGGCCGGCCGGATCGATGACGTGACCCTGCAAGCGAGAGTCGCCGACGCCTTGGCGGTGACGGCGCAGGCGGACGCCGCCGCTTGGCGCCGCGAACAGTTGCGCCGCCGGCCCCTTGCCGGCGCCGTGCTCGACGCCTAGAGTGGAGACGGACGATGGTCGCAAGGCCGGCGGCAACCGCGTCGTTCGCGGCGGGTCCTGGATCAACGACGCGCGCAACGTGCGTTCGGCGTACCGTAACTGGAACCACCCCGACAACCGCAACGACAACCTTGGCTTCCGCTGTGCCCGAGCTCACGACCGGATGGATGTCCGAACATGAACAGACCATCGCCCAGGGCGGACCACCCGGTTCGCTGAAACCCGGTTCCGGCGGCGTGCCGGTAGCCCCGCCGGAGGCTTGGCGAAGGCTCGCCGTCCGGTTTCCCAGCCCGTGGAGACGCCGGCCATGAACGACCTCTTCGCCATCGACACCTCCTGGCATCCCCTGGTTGAGGGATGCCCGCCCTCCTGGGCGAGTGGCTGGGGCGAGGACCGGCGCGGCGTGTTCGTCGAGATCTCGGTCGGCACGGTGGATCAGCGGCTGCGGTGGATCCCGCCGGGGCGGTTCATGATGGGGTCGCCGTCGGACGAGCCGGGGCGATGGGAAGCCGAAGGGCCGCAGCACGAGGTGACGCTGGCGCGGGGGTTCTGGCTGTTCGACACGCCGGTGACGCAGGCGCTGTGGGCGGCGGTGATGGGGGAGAACCCGAGCCGGTTCAAGTCCCCGGACCGTCCGGTGGAACAGGTGAGTTGGGAGGATGCCCAGACGTTCTTGGAGCGGATCAACGGGCGTGTTCCGGGGCTTGATCTGTGCCTGCCGTCGGAGGCGCAGTGGGAATACGCCTGCCGGGGCGGGACGACGAGCGCACTGTATACCGGCGACATGGAAATTCTGGGAGAGAGGAACGCTCCGGCGTTGGATCCGATCGCGTGGTATGGGGGCAACAGCGGGCGGGAGTTCGAACTGGAGGACGGTTACGACACAACGGACTGGCCGGAGAAGCAGTACCCGGATACGAAGGCCGGAACGCACCCGGTGGGGCGGAAGGGGGCCAATCCCTGGGGGCTGTATGACATGTTGGGCAATGTGTGGGAGTGGTGCGAGGACCACTGGCATAACAGTTACGAGGGCGCGCCGACGGATGGTAGCCCCTGGCTGGATGAGAGCGGCAAGGCCGGCGGCGGCCGCGTCGTTCGCGGCGGGTCCTGGATCAGCGACGCGCGCAGCGTGCGTTCGGCGTGCCGTGGCTGGAACCCCCCCGGCTACCGCCTCGTCTACCTTGGCTTCCGCTGTGCCCGAGTTCAATCGTGAGCCCGGCAGGCGGGAGCGGAGCGCCG
>JANQIL010000161.1 GCA_028282245.1 Magnetospira sp. | reverse complement strand
GTCGGGCGCCGAGGGGCGAGCGCTGCCGCGCCCCTGTGCCGCATGGCCATTGGAATACGACGACGTTCGTGGGCGCGCTGCGGCTGTCGGGGATGACTGCCCCCATGACCCTCGGCGGCGCCATGACCGGGGCGGCGTTCCTGGCCTATGTGGAGCAGGTCCTGGTCCCCACGCTGCGCCCCGGCGACATCGTGGTGATGGACAATCTGCCGGCCCACAAATCGACCGCGATCCGACAGGCCATCGAGCGCCCCGGCGCCGAACTCCGGTTTCTGCCGGCCTACAGCCCTGACTTCAACCCGATCGAACTGGCGTTCTCGAAGATCAAGGCGTTCCTGAAAAGCGCCGCCGCCCGCACCGTCACCGACCTCTGGGACGCCATCCGCGACGCCATTGATGCGGTCACCGTTCAAGACTGCCGCAGCTTCTTCGCCGCCACTGGCTATGAACCAGAATGATCGGAATTCGCTCTAGTGTGGTGGATTCGAGGTTCGCGACAGTGTTCGGGGCAAATTCCGTGGCGAACTTCGAATCCAAAACCACACTAGAATCAAATTATTACCTAGTGTCCTTATCGAATCCGAAGTTTAAAAGCGCCTGCCAAATAATGCTCCGAACTTCGGATTCGGGACACTAGGTGGCGTCGAGCAGATCGACGAAGCGCCCGAACAGATAATGGCTGTCCTGCGGCCCGGGGCTGGCTTCCGGGTGATACTGGACCGAGAACACCGGCCGTCCGGCCAGCCTCAGGCCCTCCACGGTGCCGTCGAACAGCGACCTGTGGGTTTCGACGACGCCCTCGGGAAGGCTGTCGCGGTCGACCGCGAATCCGTGGTTCTGGCTGGTGATCTCGACCCTGCCGGTCTCCAGGTCCTGCACCGGTTGGTTGGCGCCCCGATGTCCCAGGTGCATCTTGTAGGTACGGGCGCCGAGCGCCAGCCCAAGCAGTTGATGGCCCAGGCAGATGCCGAACAGCGGCTTGCCACTGTCCAGCAGACGGCGGATTTCCGGCACCGCGTAGACGCCGGTGGCGGCCGGGTCGCCGGGTCCGTTGGACAGGAAGACGCCGTCCGGCTCGTGAGCCAACACCTCCTCGGCGGTGGCGGTCGCCGGAACCACGGTGACCTTGCAGCCGGCCGTGGCGAGGCAGCGCAGGATGTTGCGCTTGGCGCCGAAATCCATGGCCACCACGTGGTGGCGCGGCTGACGCTGCACGCCGTAGCCGGCGCCCAGGGTCCAGGTGGTCTCGTCCCACTGATAGGCCTGGCCGCAGGTGACCTCCTTGGCCAGGTCCATGCCCTCCAGGCCGGGCCAGGACTCGGCCATGGCGCGCAGGGCCAGGGGATCGATCTCGTGCTCCGGGTCGTGGATGATGGCGCCGACCGGCGCTCCGGCGTCGCGAATCCGCCGGGTCAATCGCCGGGTGTCGACCCCGGTGACCGCCACCAGATTGTTGGCCTTCAGCCAGGCATCCAGATGGCGGACCGACCGCCAGTTGGCCGGCTCGGTGATGTCGGCCCGCAGGATGCACCCGCGCGCCGCCGGATTGATGGTTTCCAGGTCCTCGCCGTTGGTGCCCACGTTGCCGATGTGCGGGAACGTGAACGTAATGATCTGCCCGGCATAGGACGGATCGGTGAGGATTTCCTGATACCCGGTGAGCGAGGTGTTGAAACAGACCTCGCCGAGCGCCACGCCCATGGCACCGGCGCCGCGCCCCCAGAGCACCGTGCCGTCGGCCAGCACCACGGCGGCGGTGGCGCCGCGCGGCCGGCTTCCCTCGGGCAGCGGGGCGATGGGACGGATATCGGCGGTCGGGTCATGCATGGGGAAGGGCTCCTGATGCCGGGCGCCGGACGACATGCGGCGGCGCCGCGTCGGGCGACGCGGCGCGGGCTGGGCGATGGTGTAAGGGATGCGCGGCGTTCGGTCAACCCCGGAACTTTTCTGAGCAAAGCACAATTATTTCAATACGTTATTTTCGAAGACCAACGATTGCGTTTTGTTCGGGGATGAGCTAGCGTTTGCTCTTCCGCGGCCGATCGGGAGGAGGATCATGCTGCGCGAACGCCTAAGCGAGGAATTGAAATCCGCTCTCAAGGGCAAGGACGGGACCCGGGTCTCGACCCTGCGCCTGATTCTTGCCGCGCTCAAGGACCGCGATATCGCGGCGCGCGGCCATGGGGTGGCGGACTTGGTGTCGGACGACGAGATCCTGGCCATGCTGCAATCCATGGTCAGGCAGCGCCGCGAGAGCATTGCCCTCTATGAAAAGGGAGGGCGCCTGGAACTGGCCAAGGTGGAGGCCGACGAGATCACCGTCATCGAATCGTTCCTGCCGCGCCAGATCGAGGACGATGCCTTGCGCGACGTGGTCGACGAAACGGTGGACCGCTTGGGCGCGACCGGACTCAAGGACATGGGACGGGTGATGGCGGCCCTCAAGGAGACCCATGCCGGCAGCATGGATTTCTCGAAGGCGAGCGCGCTGGTCAAGGCGCGTCTGGCCTGAGTCCCGGCATCGGTTGGGCGTGAGGACCGCGGATCAAGCGGCGGTATGGAAGACGATGGTCGGCCGGACCCGATACGGATTCCGGATGATCAATTCGGGATCCGTATCGAGTCGCCATTGCGGCGACGGCCCTTGCGAGGCTCGCGGAACGCCAAGCGGGCGGCGCCCGCGCCCGGCAAGGGGCGGAAGCCCGAATCCATTATTCGGGCCTCGAGTCAGGTGATTACCCGCTCCGTACACCGGATTTCGACAGGCTGTCCAGCTTCCGCACCAGATCGACAATTTCCCTTGTGTTGTTAATAATGAGTTCCGATGCGCCGGAGCCTTGCTTGTACGCGAGATCATTCTCCCAGAAGGCGACCAAATCCTTGGGTTCATCTCCCGTTAGCGTCACGCCACTGATGCTTCCAATCGTGTCGTTGTATTCCGGGTTCAGCGCCGGCTGAAAGGACAGAAACGCATGGTGTTTTAGGGAGATCGCGCCCCCGTCATAAAGGCCTTGACTCAATTGGGCCGTGTCTTTCGCGGTGATGTTTCTCAAATCGTAACGAGATGCGACGTCACGCATGATGGAGTTCTTGTCGTCATTGCCCATTCCCCCATTTCTTGATTCCTGGGCCCGCAATAGCGCCGGAAAGGTATCGGCTTGAATAAAGGAGGTATTATGCACGCCCTGTGTCGGGAAAGCCGTCAACGGGGATTTTTTTACCGCGTTCCCGGCAAATTTTTCCGCTTGAGCGCCGTCGTGCGCCTCGCCGTGTGATAATTGGTTTGCTCTAAAATACAGGCCTGCCTGAGTGTGAATGGCATCGATCATGGTTCCCGTGCTCCATTCGCGCAGTGAGTGCCAAGGATAACCAAGCAGTTTTTGTGCCAAGGTCGGTTATGGGCCATTGGATTGGCCGCGACGATGGTGGCGTCTGGATCGGCGCGCCAGACGTGCCTCCGGGCCGGGCCGTGGTCACCGGCGATGCGCTCAAGTCGGCGCCGGTCGGCGTCGACTTGAGCGTGATGGATACTCCCGCGCGCATGCCATCCGCATCGATGGAATTCCCGGAGAGGACTCATCCGCCTCGGTCAATCCACAAGCTCTCCACGCGTCGCGGGGCTATCCCTTGATCCCATCCGATCACCCGTCTTCAGGAAGTGCTCCAATCCTTCGAGCACGACATCGAACTGTGGATCCTGGTCCGGCATCGCTTCAATCACCCCGTTGCCGTCTTCGCTTATTGCCGTGAATATGAGCGTCCAAATTCCCTCGCAGGTGCCATCGCCGTTGTCCACCAAGTCGATTCTAAAGTGCTCGGCGACGCCGCTCCCATGAATCACCACCGCCTCGAAAATCTCGCTGGGCTCATACCGCGTAATCATCCAGAGTCCTGGACCGAAAATGTTGCTTTCCGGCGTGGTGAATATGCAATTGGGCTCGGCGTAGCCACTCTCGGTGTAGGTTAAATCCGCCACCCATCCATCGATCCAGTCGACCTCCCGCGTTGGGCAGAATTGCGGAAAGACCGTTTCCGGTTTGGCGCCAAATCGTTTCTTGTAGGTTTGCACTTTTCTCTTAAATGGTTGTCCCTTGGCCAAGAACTCTTGGGCCATTTTTGTTGATCGTGTTGTGTTCATCATCGAGTTCCTTCAGCTTCAATAATGGCAAAACTGGCTCGGATTGCAGCAATGCCGACGATCGTCCAGGCCGTCATCCACTCACCTCAAATGAACCTTGATTCACCGCTGTCTGGACTGGAGGCGCCATATGGCGCATCCTGACGGTCAAGCCTTTATCATATCATACGGTATGGTATGATATGACTCGAGTCAACGGGGCAATCGTCATGCCTGTGAGTGATGGAACCAATACGTGGTCGGGCAGATCGACCAAACGCGGCGACGTAGTCGAGGCGGCGGAGAGGTTGTTTCTTGGGAATGGCTATGCCGGGACCAGCATGGAGGCGGTCGCCAGGGAGGCGGGTGTCATCAAACAGACGGTTTATCGCTATTACGCGAGCAAGGAGGCGCTGTTCGGTGCCGTCATGACCGGGATATGCGCGCGCATTTTTCCCGAGGACGCTCCGGATCTCACGGATGACGAGGATATCCGAACCACGCTGGCGGACTTCGCCCGCAAGTTCATCGTCCTTCATCGCGATCCGGACACCGTCTCGCTTTTCCGGGTCGTTATGGCGGAAGCGCATCGGTTCCCGGAATTGGCGCAGGCCTTCATGGGGATTGGGCCGGACCGTTTTCGCGGCAGTCTTGCGACCTACTTGAGGCGGCGGGCGGCGGACGGATTTATGGAGGTTCCCAATCCCGAGGCCGCCGCCACCTATTTCCTGGGCATGTTGCTGACACCCTTCCACACGGGCCTATGCCTCGGCATTCGCGCCACTCCGAGGAAGCGGGAGACCGAAGCGATCATCGACGAGGTGCTGGATATCTTCCTTTGCGCCTTTCCAATAAGAGACGCGGAGAAGAACTCATAACAGGGATGGCATCCGATCGGCCGTCTCGCGGCATCGGAGACCGTTTGAGAAAGGGGATTCTCCTTGAGTCACAGCCGCGATTCCCATGACCCGTCCGCGCGATCGATGATGCCTTGACAGGGCCCGCGCCGGCCTCGATGCATGGTGGCGGTTTCTTGCGGCGTCCGGAAGAACTGGCCGCCCGGCCGACCGCCGGCTATGATTCCCGATTCGAAACGTCAGTCATCGGGGGAGAGGGGCATGTTCGTGGTCGCGGTGGCCAACACCAAGGGGGGCGTGGGCAAGTCCACCGTCGCCACGCATCTTGCGGCGCATTTCGCGCGTTGCGGGCATGCCACCGCGCTGGCCGACCTCGACCGACAGAAAAGCTCCCTGGCCTGGCTCGGCCGCCGGCCGTCCGACCTGCCGCGCATCAAGGGTCTCGACCTGAGCAAGAGCGACGCCAAGATCCCGAAGGGCGTGGAGCGTCTGGTGGTCGACGCCGGGGCGGCGATGCGCGGGGTCGCGGTGCAGGATCTGGTCAAGCGGTCCGACGTGGTGGTCATTCCGACCCTGGCCTCGGCGTTCGACGAGGACGGCATCGCCCGCTTCCTGAAACACCTGGACAAGATCAAGGCGATCCGCAAGCACAAGCGCGCGGTGGCCTTCGTCGCCAACCGGGTGCGCCTGCGCTCGCGGGCGGTGGAACACCTGGAGTTCTTCCTGGCGGCGCAGGAGTTCCCGGTCGTTGCCCAGTTGCGCGACACCCAGCTCTACGTGAGCGCGGCGGCCGACGGCACCTCCCTGTTCGAGATGCGGGGCGGCCGGGCCGCCTCCTACGTGGCCGAATGGGCGCCGTTGATCCGCTTCCTGACCGACAGCGCGGAGGCGGGACGATGACCGCCGAGGCGCGCCAGCGGACCGCGGAGGCGGTCGCCCGGACCATCGGCGACGGCGATCGCCTGATGACCCATTTCGAGATCGAACTCATCGAGATCCGGCCCGGTTACGCCCGTTGCGCGGTGACGGTCGGCGACCGGATGGCCAACGCCGCCGGGCTGGCCCACGGCGGCGCCCTGTTCGCCTTCGCCGACATTGCCTTCGCCCACGCCTGCAACAGCCACGGCCGCCTCGCCCTGGCGATGGGGGTGGACATCAATTTCATGGGCCGGGTCGATCTCGGCGATCGCCTGCAAGCCGAGGCGACGGAAATCTCGCTGCGCGGTCGAAATGGAATCACCGACGTGCGGGTGACCAACCAGGACGGCGTCCTGGTGGCCCTGTTCCGGGGCCGCTCGCTGCAACTGGACCGGCCGCTGGCGCCGTGAGCGGCGCCCGCCTATTGGTCGGGCACCGAATACCCCGACCACATGGCGTCGCCCGGGCGGCGGTCGGGAGACGCGGTGCCGCCGAACCGGGCGTCGCAGGCGGCGGCGGCGGCCATCACCGTTTCCATGTGGTGGTGGGCCCCCAGGTCGGCGTGGGCGGCGGTGATCACGGCGCGGGTGCCCCGGTTGCCCAGTTCGGAAATCTCGATCACCGCGCGGGCGCCCATGATGGTGCCGCGCGGCGCCGACACGATGCGGTAGGCGCGCCGTGGCTCGACCACCCGGGGCGCGTGGACGACATCCGGCCAGATCTCGTTCAGTTCCTGCACCAGGCACAGGGCCACCTCGTTCGCCGCTCCGGAGAATCCACGCTCCAGCGACAGCGATTGCGCGGCGGTGATTCCGGCCGGCGGCGGCGCGCAGGCCGCCATCGCCAGGGCCAGCAACCCGGGGATGCTCCGGCGCATCGCGTCCTCCGTCTGGATGTCAAACCGACCGGGACTCACTATATGATCGGCAGCCATCCGCGCAAACCGAAACCGTCGTGAAACGCCGCGCCTTCAGCAACGATCCGCAATCGGCCCGCCAGGATCTGCGCACCCTGCGCACCGCCCTGCCATACCTGTGGCCGAACGGGGCGCCGGGGCTGAAGGCGCGGGTGATCGCCGCCCTGGTTCTGCTGGCGGCGGCCAAGGTCGCCAACGTGGCCACTCCGCTGTTCTACAAGGACGCGGTGGATCTCCTGTCGCCGGACGCCGGCGCCGCGATGGCATTGCCGATCGGCCTGGTCCTGGCCTATGGCGCGGCGCGGGTGCTGGCCCTGGCGTTCGGCGAGTTGCAGCACGCGGTGTTCGTGCGGGTAACCCAGCGGGCGATTCGCCAACTGGCCCTTCAGACGTTCCGCCACCTGCACCGCCTTTCCCTGCGCTTCCACCTGGACCGCCAGACGGGCGGCCTGTCGCGGGTCATCGACCGCGGCACCAAGGGAGTCGAGTTCCTGCTCCGGTTCATGCTGTTCAGCGTCGGGCCGACCCTGCTGGAGATCGGCCTCGTGGTCGGGGTGCTGTGGAATCTCTACGATGCCCGGTTCGCCCTCGCCACCCTGGCCACGGTGGGTGGCTTCATCGCCTGGACCCTGATCGTGACCGAATGGCGGATCAAGTTCCGGCGCATGATGAACGACACCGACCAGGACGCCACCACCAAATCCATCGACTCCCTGATCAACTACGAAACGGTCAAGTACTTCAACAACGAGGAGCACGAGGCGCGACGCTTCGACGCCAGCCTGCGGGCCTACGAGGAGGCGGCGGTGCACAGCCGCTCGTCGCTGTCGCTGCTCAACGTCGGGCAGGGCGCGCTCATCGCGGCCGGGCTGACGGCGATCATGATGATGGCCGGCGCCGGAGTCGTCGACGGGTCGATGACGGTCGGCGATTTCGTTCTGGTCAACACCTACATGATCCAGTTGTTCCTGCCGCTCAACTTCCTGGGCTTCGTGTATCGCGAGATCAAGCGGTCGCTGGCCGACCTGGAGGCCATGTTCCGGCTGCTCGACGCCGAGCCGGAGATCGCCGACGCGCCGGGCGCGCCGCCGCTCGCCGTGCCGAAGGGCCAAATCGAGTTCGAGGACGTAACATTCTCCTACGATGGCAGGCGGCGGGTCCTGGATGGCGTCTCGTTCACCATTCCGGCCGGCCGCACGGTGGCCGTGGTCGGCCACAGCGGCGCCGGCAAGTCCACCCTGTCGCGTCTGCTGTTTCGGTTCTACGACGTCACCGGCGGCGCGGTGCGGATCGACGGCGAGGACCTCCGCGCGGTGGCGCAGGAGTCCCTGCGCGCCGCCATCGGCGTGGTGCCGCAGGACACCGTGCTGTTCAACGACAGCATCGAATACAACATCGCCTATGGCCGGCCATCGGCGAGCCGCGCCGAAATCGAGCGGGCGGCCCGCATGGCGCATATCCACGATTTCGTCGCAAGCCTGCCGGACGGCTACGCGACCCGCGTCGGCGAGCGCGGCCTGAAGCTCTCGGGCGGCGAGAAGCAACGGGTGGCGATCGCCCGGGCGATCCTCAAGGACCCGCCGATTCTGCTGTTCGACGAGGCCACCTCGTCGCTCGACACCCAGACCGAGAAGGCGATTCAGGCCAATCTGGACGAGGTCTCGCGCGACCGCACGACGCTGGTCATCGCGCACCGGCTGTCCACCGTGGTGGCGGCCGACGAGATCATCGTGCTCGAGAACGGGCGCATCGCCGAGCGCGGCGGCCACGCCGCGCTGCTGAGGGCCGAGGGCCTCTATGCGCGGATGTGGGCGCGCCAGCGGGAGGTATTGCAGGCCCGCGAGGTTCTGGAGGTGGCGCGCGAGGCGGAATAGCCGGGACGGCTCACGGGAACAGGCCGGGATCGTATTTGCCGGGATGCTGATCGGCCCACGAATCACCCACCGTGAGGCCCACCGCGCCGCCCAGGATGGCGCCACCGGCGGCGCCCCAGACGCCGCCCAGCTCGCCACCGGCCAGACCGCCGACCGCCGCCCCGGCGCCGAGGCCGACAAGCTCCTCGCGATAGAGCGTCGGATAACCGGCACAGCCACCCAGCATGACCAATGCCAGCACGCCCGCGAAAATCCGTTGCATCGTCGACTCCCATAATGAGAACCGCTTTCGTTCAAGTATACCGCAATTCACGGCGACTGTCCGCATGAGGGTTTCACCACCCGCCGGCCCGGTGTAGAGTCGGCGCGCTTTCACGACTCTTCCAACATCGAAGCGCGCGCGGGGGAATGCATGGCCGGTTCCGTCAACAAGGTGATTCTCGTCGGCAATCTGGGTCGCGATCCGGAGGTCCGCTACGCCCAGAACGGCAACAAGATCGTCAACATGTCGGTGGCGACCAGCGACACCTGGCGCGACAAGCAGAGCGGCGAGCGGCGCGAGCGCACCGAATGGCACCGGGTGGTGATCTTCAACGACCGCCTGGGCGACGTGGCCGAGAAATACCTGCGCAAGGGCTCCAAGGTATACCTGGAAGGGGCGCTCCAAACCCGCAAGTGGCAGGGCCAGGATGGCCAGGACCGCTACACCACGGAAGTGGTTCTGGACCGCTTCCGGGGCGAACTGACCATGCTTGACGGGCGCGGCGAGGGCGGCGGCGGTGGCTATGGTGGCGGCGACCACGGCAACGGCGGCGCGTTCGGCGGCTCCGGTGGCGGCACGGGCGGTGGAACGGGTGGCGGTCGAGGCGGCGGCACGGGCGGCGGCCCCGATTGGAGCGGTCCGTCGGGCGGCACCCCGGGCGGCGACCTGGACGACGAGATTCCGTTTTAAATCGAGGCACGGAACGCGACGGGGTCTCCCGCCGAGGTTGGCGTTTTTTCGTCGAGCGTGATTGTGTATCATGCCCCGGAGTTTCATCGGCTCCGGCCCGCGTCGCGACACAAGCCGCCCTCAAGGTCCGCCATGTTCCCGTTCCGTCGAGCCGCCGCTTGTTTCTCGCGCCGTCTGGCCGTCGTCCTCGGAATGCTGCCGGGGCTCCTCGCGGCCATGCCGGCGCCGGCCGACGACGACATCGGGACGTTGAACTTCGGCATCATTTCCACCGAGTCCTCGTCCGGCCTCAAACAGAGTTTCGGTCCCTTCCTGGACGCCATGGAAGCGGCGCTTGGCGTCCAGGTGGCGGCGTTTTTCGCGACCGATTACGCCGGCATCGTGGAGGCCATGCGGTTCGCCAAGGTCGACGTCGCTTGGCTCGACAACAAGTCGGCCATGGAAGCGGTGGACCGGGCCGGAGGGGAGGTATTCGCGCAAACCGTCGATCTGGCCGGACGCAGCACCGACCGTGCGGTGCTGATCGTTCACCGGGACAGCGGCCTGACCTTCGCGGACGTGGTCCGTTGCGACGGCCGCCTCGCGTTCGGCAACGGCGATCCCAATTCCACCGCCGGATATCTGGCTCCGGCCTACCATGTTTTCGCCATGCGCCGCATCGACCCGGGCACCTGCTTCAAGCGAATGACCCTCGCCAATCACGAGGCCAACGCCCTGTCGGTGGCGTCGCGTCGCGTCGATGTCGCGACCGGCAGCGAACGGATTCTGTCCGGTCGGTTGGCCCGCGCCCATCCGGAGGCGGCGGCCCGGATCAAGGTGATCTGGACCTCGCCGCCGATTCCGTCCGACCCGATCGTCTGGCGCAAGGACTTGCCCCGGGTCTGGAAGGACAGGATTTTCGCCTTCTTCCTGCAATACGGCCGGTTCGGCGACCTGGACAAGGTCCGAGGGGAGCGCGAGGTGCTGGCCGGAACGGGCGCCGGCTGGGCACCGTTCCGGGTCTCCGACGACCGCCAGCTGATTCTGGTGCGTCGGCTGCAAATGTTCCGTGACCGTCGCCGCATCGACGACAACGCACGCCTTACCCTGGCCGAGAAGATCGATAGGGTGGGCGAGATTGAGGCGCGCCTGGAAGATCTCGAGATTTGGTCGGAGATCATCGGGACCCGGAATCCCGCGAGCGAGGGACCGCGCCGCGAGGCGACCGGAAACCGCCGGCGCGGGCCGGATCATCCATAGACGACGCCGCGAATCATCCAACAAACGAAAAAAAAGATTTATCGGCCGGTCACCGGCGGGTCACCCCGCCTTGCTAGGAAAAACCCGCAACAGGCGGAGTTGGACCGATGCCCCCGGCGATTGAGATTCGAAGTCTGAGCAAAACGTTCGGCCGCCGCGTGCGGGCCCTGAGCGGAATCGATCTGAACATCCGCGAGGGCGAGATAGTGGCCCTGATCGGCGCGTCCGGGTCCGGGAAATCGACCCTGATCCGACATATCGCCGGCCTGGTCGAATCCGACAAGGGGCCCTGCCGCATCGAGGTGTTGGGTCGATCGATGCAGACCGACGGCCGCATCACCACGAACGTGTGCGACCTTCGGCGCGAGGTTGGCGTGATCTTCCAGCAGTTCAATCTGGTCGGCCGCCTGAGCGTGCTGACCAACGTTCTGGTCGGGCTGCTGGGGCGCATCGCCGGCTGGCGCGGCAGCCTGGGCCTGTTCAGTCGGGCCGAGAAACGAGCCGCCTTTCAGGCCCTGCGGCGGGTCGGCATCGCCGATACCGCCCTGCAACGCGCCGCCACCCTGTCGGGCGGCCAGCAGCAGCGGGCCGCCATCGCCCGCGCCCTGATCCAGGGCGCGCGGGTCCTGCTCGCCGACGAGCCCATCGCGTCGCTCGACCCGGCATCGGCCAAGCGGGTCATGGAAACCCTCACCACCATCAACCGAGAGGACGGGATCACCATCCTGGTGTCGTTGCATCAGGTGGAATACGCCCGCCGTTTCTGTCCGCGCACGATCGCCATGCGAGCCGGCGAGGTGGTTTTCGACGGCCCCAGCGAGACCCTGACCCTGGAATTCCTGCGCGACATCTACGGCGCCGCCAGCGAGGAACTGGTGCTGCCCGACGCCGGTGACGGGGAGATCATGATCGACGCCGATCCGGTCCCCGCGCGGCGCCCGCGCTCGCTGCGCGCCGCCGCGGTTCCGGCCTGACCGAGGTTTTCCCGTCCACACCCCTGCAATCCTTCGAGGAGACAACTGTCATGAAATCGTTCGTCAAGGGGATGGCCGCCGCCGTCGTCGCGGTGACCACCGCCGTGTCGGCCCTGTCCGCCGACGCGGCCACGCTCAACATGGGCATTCTGGCCACCGAGTCCACCGATAACCTGATGAAGCGCTATGGCGGCATCATCGAGGCGATGAAGCGTCATACCGGCCTCGACGTGAAGCCCTACTTCGCCTCGGACTACGCCGGCATCATCGAGGCGATGCGGTTCGACAAGGTGGACGTGGTCGTGTACGGCAACAAGTCGGCCATGGAGGCGGTCGAGCGGGCCGGCGCCGAGGTGTTCGCCCAGGAAACCGAGCTGAGCGGTTCGCCCGGCTACTACTCGATCCTGGTCACCAACAAGAAAAATACCGACATCAACTCCCTGGACGACGTCCTGAAGTGCGACAAGAGCCTGAATTTCGGAATCGGCGACCCCAACTCCACGTCCGGTTTCCTGGTGCCGACCACCTTCATCTTCGCGGCCAACAAGGTGTTGCCGCGCGACTGCTTCAAGACGGTGCGCAACGCCAGCCACGAGACCAACCTGATGTCGGTCGCCACCAACCAGGTCGATGTCGCGACCGCCAACAACATCGCCCTGTATAGCCGGCTGCAACGCAACGCCCCGAAAATGGTCGAAAAGATCAAGGAAATCTGGCGCTCGCCGCTGATCGCCTCCGATCCGGTGGCGTGGCGCAAGAAGCTGCCGGAAGACGTCAAGCTGAAGGTCTACAAGTTCTTCATGAGCTACGGCCGTCTCGGCACCCCGGAGGAGGTCAAGGCCGCCCGCGCGGTGCTGGCCAAGGCCGACATGCGCCCGTTCACGCCGTCGTCGAACGCCCAGCTCTATCCGTTCTACCAGATGGAGGCGACCAAGCAGATCCAGAAGATCGAGGCCGACGACAAGCTGAGCGCCGCCGAGAAGAAGACCCGCACGGCGGCGCTTTACGAGCGCATCGAGACCTATCGCAAGCTGATCGAGGACGTGCCGCAGATGTAGTCGCTTCCGGCGACCCTCGCGGGTGGCGGCTAGTGATTCGATGCCAACGGATGAGTCCCATCCGTTGGCTGAATCGAACCACCAGATCAATAGTTTAGTGGATCGACCGATCCAAAGCTTGGGTACCAAGCGTTGGATCCGATCCACCACACTAGCGCCGCCACCCTTTTTAATTTCGACTCCCGCCGGAGACCACGCATGGACATCACCGTCAATCCCCACGGCGACCCCGTCGACCCGCCGCGCGAGGATCTGGGGCGCCGCGCCTACCGCTGGGCCATGTGGCTGACCCTCGCGCTGATCCTCGCCTGGGGGTTCGCGCCGGCCGAGGTATACCGGGCCGTCAACCTGGTCACCGATTTCGCCAACATGGGCGACTACGCCGCCGGGTTCCTGCGGCCCGACTTCCTGCACTGGGACGAATACGCGCGGCAAATGATCCTCACCGTGCAGATCGCCTTCTGGGGCACCTTCCTGGCGGTGGTGTTCGGCATCCCCTTCGCCCTTCTGAGTTCCGGCAATATCGTGCCGCAATGGGTGGTGCAGCCGACCCGCCGCCTGATGGATGCCTTTCGCGCGATCAATGAAATGGTGTTCGCGGTCTTGTTCGTGGTCGCGGTCGGCCTCGGGCCGTTCGCCGGGGTGATGGCGCTGTTCGTCCACAACGTCGGGGTTGTCGCCAAGCTGTTCTCCGAGGCGGTGGAGGCCATCGATCCGCGTCCGGTGGAAGGCATCCGGGCCACCGGCGCCGGGCGCCTTCAGGAGATCGTTTACGGGGTTATCCCGCAGGTGATTCCGCTGTGGATATCGTTCACCCTGTATCGCCTGGAGACCAACGTGCGCTCGGCCACCGTGCTCGGTTTCGTGGGGGCCGGCGGGATCGGCTTCGTGCTATTCGAATCGATTCGCGGTTTTCAGTACTCCGAGACCTCGGCCGTTCTGGTGGTGATCATCGTCACCGTGAGTCTGGTCGATATCCTGTCGCAGCGGCTGCGCCGGATGGTGATCTGAGGTGGATATCACGATTACCAACGGTCGGGTGCTGACGGCGGACGGCCGGTTGACCGACGCGGCATTGCGGATCGAGGACGGCCGGATCCGCGACATCGGGCCGGCCTCCGGCGGCGGGCGCGTTCTCGACGCGGCGGGAGGCCTGGTTCTGCCGGGGATCGTCGACCTCCACGGCGATGCCTTCGAGCGTCAGTTGCAGCCACGCCCCGAGGTGTCGATTCCGGTCGACATGGCGCTGCTCGACACCGATCGGCAGATGATCGCCAGCGGCATCACCACCGCCTATCACGGGATCACCTACTCGTGGGAGCCGGGCCTGCGTGGTCGCGACAAGGTGATCGCGTTGCTCGACGCGGTGGAGCGGCTGCGCGGCCGGTTCCATTGCGATACCCGCGTCCACCTGCGATGGGAGACCTACAACCTCGACGTCGAACACGAGATCGCGGGCTGGCTGGCCGGCGGGCGGATCGATCTGCTGGCCTTCAACGACCACATGGACCACATCCGCCGGAAGCTCGACCGTCCGGAGAACCTGACCACCTATGTCCGGCGGACCGGCCTCGCGCCGGATGTGTTCCGCGATCTGGTGCTCGGGCTGACGGCGCGCGCCGGCGAGGTGCCGGCGGCCGTCGAGCGCCTGGCCGAGGCGGCCCGCGCGCACGACGTGATCATGGCCTCGCACGATGACGAAAGCCCCGAGATGCGGCGCCGGTTCGACGAGATCGGGTGCCGCCTCTGCGAATTCCCGGTCGACCGCGAGACGGCCGATTTCAGCCTGCGGCGGGGCGATCCGGTGATCCTCGGGGCGCCCAACGTGGTGCGCGGCGGCAGCCATTGCGGACGCATCGCCACCGCCGACGCGGTGGCCGGCGGCTACTGCTCGATTCTCACGTCCGATTACTATTACCCGTCTCTCTTGCAGGCGGTGTTCCTGCTGATCTCCGGCCGCCGGGCCGATCTCGCGACCGCCTGGCGGCTGGTTTCGTCGGCCCCGGCGGCGGCGGCCGGGTTGGGCGATCGGGGGGAGCTGGCGCCCGGCCGGCGGGCCGACGTGGTGGTGGTCGACGACGGCGATCCGGCGCTGCCCGCCGTGCGCGGGGTGCTGGTCGCCGGAAAGACGGTTCTGTGGTCGGATTAGCTCTCGAACACGAACTGGACCCGATCACCGGCCCACAGGGTGACGCCGAAGCTGATCGGACGGTCGTCCCGGTCCACGTCGATGGCCTCGCTGACCAGAACCGGGCGGCTTTGCGGTTGCCGGAGAATGTTCGCCTCGTCGCGGGTCGGCATGCGCGTCGCGACCTTCGTGGTCTTGCGGAAATAGTCGTCGAGTCCGCAGCGCGCCAAGGCGGCGGTGATGGAGCGCGTCTCCACCGCGTGGCGCGCCAGGTCGGGAAACCGCCGGCGGCTGAGATAGGTGTTTCCAAGGCCGACCGGCCGGTCGTCGACCTCGATGACCCCGCGCAGGTGCGCCACCGGATGTCCAACGGGAACTCCAAGCGCCTTGGCGATCGCGACGTCGGCCTTGATGTCGCTGGTATCCAGGATGCGCCGGCCGCGCGATCTGTTGACCCGCGCCACCGCCTCGGTAAAGCGGGTTCGGCGGCCGATCGGGTAATCGAGCACGTGCTCCTGCACGAAGGTGCCGCGCCCCTGCTCGACCCGCAGCAGGCCCTGCTCGACCAGCGCCGCCACGGCGCGCCGCACCGTGTGCCGGTTGACGCCGAGCCGGGACGACATCTCCTGTTCGGTCGGCAGCCGGTCGCCGGGGCCGAACGTTCCGTTCAGGACGCGACCGCGCAAGTCGTCTCCGATCTGCCGCCATATTGGTCGTCCGCAGCCCCGTTCGACTTTCAGCCCGTCGAGCGCCTTCACGCCGTCATCTCTCCGGGAGGTCACTGGAACGTCACAATGAAGGGTCTTGCCAAGGGTCCGGGACCTCATATAGACCTTGGGAACGATATTTGTCTATACAAATTTGAGGCTGGTCGATGAACACCGAACCAAGGCGCGTCGCGGAGTCGGCGCGCCGCCGCTGGATGGGCATTCTCGCCCGCGCGCGGACGCCGGATCTGGAGGCGCTTTGGGACGCCCTGGAACCACCGCCGGCCTATGGGAGGGCGCGTGGCCCGGAAACCGGACTGGTAATGGTGCGCGGCCGGGCCGGCGGGGTCGGGCAGCGGTTCAACCTGGGCGAAATGACGCTGACCCGTTGCGTGGTGCGGCTCGACGGCGGGCCGGCCGGTCATGCCTACGTGGCCGGGCGGGACGCCCGGCACGCCGAACTGGCGGCGGTCTTCGACGCCCTGTTGCGGGACGGCCGCATGGACCCGGCGGTGATCGACCGATTGGCCGCGGAGCAGGTCGAACGGCGCGACGCGCGGGCCGCGAAGACGGCGGCGACGCGAGTCGACTTCTTCACCATGGTGCGCGGCGAGGACTGACGATGGCGACGATGATTTCCGACGGGTTCGATGACCCCGTCATGCAGACCCAGGCGGTGTTCCGCGCGGTCCTCGACGCCACCGCGCGACCGGGGCGGCCGCGCGAGGTGACCGGACCCGCCGCGCCTCCGGAACCGATGATGCCGGGCACGGCGGCGGTGCTGCTGGCGCTGGCCGATCTGGATACCCCGCTGTGGCTGGACCGGGCGATGGCCGGATCGGGCGGGGTGGCCGACTATCTGGCGTTTCAATGCGGTGCCCCGCGTACCGACGATCCGCGACGCGCCGTTTTCGCGGCGATCGCCGATCCCCTGGCGATGCCGCCGCTCGACGCGTTCGCCCTCGGCAGCGACGAGGCGCCCGAGACGTCGACCACCCTGCTGATCCAGGTGGCGGACCTGCGCGATGACGGCGGCTGGCGGCTGACCGGTCCCGGCATCGAATCCGCGCACCGACTCGCCGTGGACGGCCTGCCGGACGATTTCGTGGCTTGGCGGACCGGCGGCCGGCATCTGTTCCCGCGCGGGACCGACGTGATCCTGATCGCCGGACGCCGCCTCGCCGCCCTGCCGCGCACCACCCGGATCGAGGAGTGACGCCATGTATGTCGCCGTCAAGGGAGGCGAAAAGGCCATCGACAACGCCCACCGCCTGCTCGCCGAGGACCGGCGGGGCGACCCGGCGGTGCCCGAACTGAGCCTGCGCCAGATTTCCGAGCAGTTGAGCCTGGCGGTCGACCGGGTGATGACCGAGGGGTCCATCTACGATCGCGACCTGGCGGCGCTGGCGATCAAGCAGGCGCGCGGCGATCTGGTGGAGGCGATCTTCCTGCTGCGCGCCTACCGCACCACGCTGCCGCGCCTCGCGGTCAGCCGTCCGGTCGACACCACGGCCATGCATGTCCACCGCCGCATCTCGGCCACCTTCAAGGACTTGCCGGGCGGCCAGGTTCTGGGCCCGACCTTCGACTATACCCATCGGCTGCTCGACTTCGACCTCGCCGAACCGTCCGCCGAGGTGCCCGAGGCGCCCGCCGGGTCGCCGCGCGGCGACCCGGTGCCGCGGGTGACGGAGGTCTTGAACCGCGAGGGCCTGATCGCCCGCGAGGTGGCCGACGATCCGAACGCTCCGGTCGGCGACCTGACCCGCGAGCCGCTGGCCTTCCCGGCCGACCGGGCGACCCGGTTGCAGAACCTGGCGCGCGGCGACGAGGGGTTCCTGCTGGCCCTCGGCTATTCGACCCAGCGCGGCTTCGGCAGCACCCATCCGTTCATCGGCGAGATCCGCATGGGCGAGGTGGCGGTGGAGATCGAGCCCGAGGATCTGGGCTTCGCGGTCGAGATCGGCGATATCCTGCTGACCGAATGCGAGACCGTGAACCAGTTCAAGGGATCGAAAACCGAGCCGCCGCAATTCACCCGGGGCTACGGACTGGCGTTTGGCTATGCCGAGCGCAAGGCGATATCGATGGCCCTGGTCGACCGGGCGTTGCGCGGCCGCGAACTGGGCGAGGAGGTGGTGGCGCCGGCCCAGGACGAGGAGTTCGTGCTCTATCACTCCGACAACGTGGAGTCCTCGGGGTTCGTGCAGCATATCAAGCTGCCCCACTACGTGGACTTCCAGGGCGAACTGGATCTGGTCCGGCGGCTGCGCGCCGAACGGGACGCGGAGGCTGCCCAATGAGCGTCGTGAGAGGCTACAACTTCGCCTACCTGGACGAACAGACCAAACGCATGATCCGGCGCGGCCTGCTGAAGGCGGTGGCGGTGCCCGGCTACCAGGTGCCGTTCGGCAGCCGCGAGATGCCGCTGCCCTACGGCTGGGGGACCGGCGGCATCCAGGTGACCGCCTCGGTGATCGGACCCGACGATGTGTTGAAGGTGATCGACCAGGGGGCCGACGACACCACCAACGCGGTATCGATCCGGCGTTTCTTCGCCCGCGTCGCCGGGGTTGCGACGACCGAGCGGACGACCGAGGCGACATTGATTCAGACCCGCCACCGGATTCCGGAAACGCCCCTCGCGGAGGGCCAGATCCTGGTCTATCAGGTGCCGATCCCGGAGCCGCTGCGCTGGGTCGAGCCGCGCGAGACCGAGACCCGCAAGATGCACGCCCTCACCGAGTATGGGGTGATGCACGTGAAACTCTACGAGGACATCACCCGGCACGGCCGCATCGCCACCTCTTTCAACTATCCGGTCCTGGTCAACGGCCGCTACGTGATGTCGCCGTCGCCGATTCCCAAGTTCGACAATCCGAAGATGCATCGCATGCCGGCTCTCCAGTTGTTCGGAGCCGGGCGCGAGAAACGGCTGTACGCGGTGCCGCCCCACACCAGGGTCGAAAGCCTGGATTTCGAGGATCATCCGTTCGAGGTCCAGACCTGGGACGATGTCTGCGCCCTGTGCGGGGCGGACGACAGCTACCTCGACGAGGTGATCGTCGACGACCAGGGCGGCCGGATGTTCGTCTGCTCGGACAGTGACTATTGCCGCCAGCGGCGCGACGCCGGCCACGCGGGGCATGGTGGCCCGTCCGACCTTGAAACCGTGGAACGGGGAACGCCATGACCGCCGAAACCAACCGGCCCCTGCTCAGGGCCGAGGGGGTGAGCAAGTTCTACGGCCGTCACGTCGGCTGCCGCGACGTTTCGTTCGAGCTCCATCCCGGCGAGGTGCTGGGGATCGTCGGCGAATCCGGGTCCGGCAAGACGACCCTGCTCAACTGCCTGTCGGCGCAACTGGAACCGACCGCCGGGCATGTGCTCTACGACACCCGCGCCGACGGCCTGACCGACGTCTACCGGATGAGCGAGGCGGCGCGCCGCCTGCTGATGCGTAGCGACTGGGGACTCGTTCGCCAGAACCCGCGCGACGGCCTGCGCATGGGGGTGTCGGCCGGGGCTAACGTGGGCGAGCGGCTGATGGCGGTCGGCGCCCGCCACTACGGCAACATCCGGTCCGAGGCCACCGATTGGCTGTCGCGGGTGGAAATCGACGCCGACCGGGTCGACGACCCGCCGGCCACCTTCTCGGGCGGCATGCAGCAGCGGGTGCAACTGGCCCGTAATCTCGTCACCCGGCCGCGCCTGGTGTTCATGGACGAACCGACCGGCGGCCTCGACGTCTCGGTGCAGGCCCGCCTGCTCGACCTGCTGCGCGGCCTGGTCAACGACCTCGGCCTGTCGGCGGTGGTGGTCACCCACGATCTCGCGGTGACCCGCCTGCTGGCCCACCGGCTGATGGTGATGAAGGGCGGCGCGGTGGTCGAGACCGGCCTCACCGATCAGGTGCTGGACGATCCGCAGCATCCCTATAGCCAACTCCTCGTGTCCTCCATCCTGCAACCCTGAGCGGGCTCCATGACCGAACCGATAATTTCCGTGCGCGGCCTTCGCAAGGCCTTCATCCTCCATAACCAGGGCGGCGTGGTGCTGCGGGTGCTGAACGGCATCGACCTCGACGTCGCGGCCGGCGAGTGCCTGGTCCTGCACGGGCCCTCGGGGGCCGGCAAGAGCACCCTGCTGCGCACCCTCTATGCCAATTACCTGCCGCAGGCCGGGGAGATTCGCATCCGCCACGATGGCGGCTGGGTCGACATGGTCACGGCGCCGCCCCACCGGGTGCTCGACGTCCGCCGGCGCACCCTCGGCTGGGTCAGCCAGTTCCTGCGCGTGGTGCCCCGGGTGGCGGCCATCGACGTGGTGGCGGAGCCGTTGCGGACGCTCGGCGTGGCGCCCGACGCGGCGCGCGACCGGGCGGCCGGGCTGCTCGCGCGGCTGCGCATCCCGGAACGGCTGTGGTCGCTCGCCCCCAGCACGTTTTCGGGCGGCGAGCAGCAGCGGGTGAATCTGGCCCACTCGTTCGTGCATCCCTACCCGGTGTTGCTGCTGGACGAGCCGACCGCGTCGCTTGACGCCGCCAATCGGGAGACGGTGATCGGCCTGATCGACGAGGCCAGGGCGCGCGGCGCCGCGGTGGTCGGCATCTTCCACGACGCCGAGGTGCGCCGGCGGGTCGGCACCCGGGTCCTGGAGATGCGCGAACCGGCCGGCGGCGAGGTGGCCGCATGAACGGGGACCTCGTTCTGACCAACGCCAGCGTGGTAACCGGCGACAATCGGTTCGACGGAACGGTGGTGGTGCGCGACGGCCGCGTCGCCGAGGTGTCGGCGGGCCGCTCGGCGGTTTCCGGGGCCGTCGACCTGGAGGGCGACGATTTGCTGCCCGGCCTGATCGAGATGCACACCGACAACCTGGAACGCCACATGGAGCCGCGCCCGGGGGTGGTCTGGCCGTCGGCCCTTGCCGCCGTGGTCGGCCACGACACCCAGATCGTCGGAGCCGGCATCACCACCGTGTTCGACGCGGTGTCGGTCGGCGAATACGTGGAGGAGAGCAACCGAAATCACATCATGGCGGAATCGGTGGCCGCCGTCCGCCATGCCCGGGCGGACGGACTGCTGCGCGCCGACCATCTCCTGCACATGCGGTGCGAGGTCACCGACGCCTGCGTGGTCGAACTGTTCGAGCCCTACGCCGACGATCCGCTGGTCCGCCTGGTGTCGGTCATGGATCACACCCCGGGGCAGCGCCAATGGCGCGATCCCGAGCACTACTTCAGCTTCTACGCCAACAAGTTCTCGCGCGCCGAGCTGGAGGAGCGGCTGCTCCTCAAGAAGGCGCGGCAGCAACGCCACGCGGCGGCGCACCGGCGGGCCATCGTCGCCATGTGCCGCGACCGCCGCATCCCGCTGGCCAGTCACGACGACGCCACCGAGGAACATGTGTGTCGGAGCGCCGAGGACGGCATGGCGATCGCCGAATTTCCGATCACCCATACCGCCGCCGTGCTGTCGCGGGCGAACGGCATGGGGACCATCATGGGCGCTCCCAACGTCGTGCGCGGCGGCTCCCATTCCGGCAACATGTCGGCCCTCGAGGTGGCCGCCGAGGGGCTGCTGGACGGCCTGTCGTCGGATTACGTGCCGGCCTCCCTGCTGCACGCCGCCTACCTGCTCAACGACCGCCTGGACATGCCGCTGCCGGAGGCGGTGGCCAAGGTATCGGGCAACGTGGCGCGGCTGGTCGGCCTGGACGATCGGGGCGAGATCGCGCCGGGCAAGAAGGCCGACCTGATCCGCGTCCGGTTGAGCGACGGGGTGCCGGTGGTGCGCCGGGCATGGCGCGACGGCCGGGTGGTGTCGTGAGCGGCGCCCGCTACGCCATCTACTACGCGCCGCCCGAGGATTCGCCGCTGGCCCGCTTCGGCGACGCCTGGCTGGGCCGCAGCGCCGCCGGGCGCCCCCTTGCAACGCGACCCGAGGGCGCCGGCCTGGACGGCATCGACCTCGACGCGATCACGGAGTCGCCGCGCCACTATGGTTTTCACGGCACCCTGAAGCCGCCCTTCGCGCTGGCCGAGGGACGTGGCGAGGCGGACCTGATCGCGGCCCTCGACGCCTTCGCCGCCGGAGTCCGCCGGTTCGACCTGCCACCGCTGCGCTGCGCCGCGCTGGGGTCGTTCATCGCCCTGGTGCCGGGCTCGGACTGCGCCGAACTGTCGTGGCTGGCGGGCGCCTGCGTGGAGACATTCGATCCCTTCCGCGCCCCCCCGTCGGACGGCGAACTGGCCGGCCGGCGTGCCAACGGGCTCGGCGAGCGCCAGGAGGCGATGCTGGTCCGCTGGGGTTACCCTTATGTTTTCGAGGAGTTTCGGTTTCACCTGACCCTGACCGGGCGACTCGACCCGCCGGTGCGCGACCGGGTACGGGCGGCGCTTGCCGATCTCACGGCTCCGCTCCGCGCGGATCCGGTGCCGGTCGGCGACCTGGCGCTGTTCCGGCAACCGGACCGGACGACGCCGTTTCGAATCGTTGAGCGGTTCGAATTCACGCGATAGGTCTCGGCGGAACCGCGCCGCGCGTGATTGACGTCACTTCCGCCAAGACGCCCCGCGTGTAGAATAACATCGGCTTTCCAAGCCCGAGCCATGAGTCGGATCATGATCGGTGCAAAAAGCCCGAGGTCCGCCACCCACTAGTGGATCGGATCCAACGCTTGGTACCCAAGCTTTGGATCGGTCGATCCACTGAGCTATTGATCTGGTGGCTCGATTCAGCCAACGGATGGGACTCATCCGTTGGCATCGAACCACTAGGATCCGCCCGGGTCGACACACGGTCCGCGCCAGCGCGCGGCAACGGTCGGGCCGGCTTTGAAACGATGTGCCGCGCGGCAAAAAAAATAAGGGTATCGGCAACTATTTTTCTTGCAAGTTATTCTCAGTAACCCTAGATGGATGGCGTTGCGAGTCCGTAGACGGAGTTCGTTCCGATGTTGGATGCCAACCCCAAGAACGTGTTTTCCGATCCACCGCCGGAACAGGGCGCGCGCAGCCGCGCCACCGGGGCCGAACGGGCGCGCGCTCAAGGTCTTGACGCCGGCGGCCGCCGCACCCTGGTCGACCTGCGATCCGGCGAGCGCGGCGTGGTCGCCGCGATCCTGGGCGGCGGATCGTTGCGGCGCCGGCTGGCGGCGCTCGGCCTGGTCAAGGGGGTTGGCGTGGAAGTGGATCGCTCGGCGCCGTTGGGCGATCCGCGCGCCTATCGTCTGATGGGTTATTTGCTGAGCCTGCGCAATTCCGACGCCGCGCGGATCGTCGTCGAGGCGGCGCCGCCCGACGGTTCGGAACGCCACTCGTGAACGCCATCCAGAAAGACCGGACCGTGACCGTCGCCCTGGTCGGCAACCCGAACAGCGGCAAGACCACCCTGTCGAACCAGATCACCGGATCACGCGATTCGGTCGGCAACTACCCGCGCGTGACGGTGGCCAGGAAACAGCGCAGCCTGCGCCACGCCGGATGGACGATCACGCTGGTCGACCTTCCGGGGGCCTATTCCCTGACCTCCCGGACCCCCGACGAGAAGGTGACCCGCGACACCTTGCAGGACCAGCGGCCGGATATCGTGATCAACGTGATCGACGCCGGCAATCTGACGCGCAGCCTGTTCCTGACCACCCAGATCATCGAAATGGGACTGCCGCGCATCCACGTGCTCAACATGATGGACGAGGCGGAACGGCGCGGCATGGCGTTCGACCTGGACGTTCTGTCCAAGCTTCTGGGCGGACCGGTGGTGCCCATGGTGGCGCGTCGTGGTCGGGGCGGCGACGCGTTGCTGGACGCCATCGTCGACGTGGCCGGTCGGGAAATCACCGCGATGCCGGGCCGGATCGCCTACGATTCCCATCTCGACGCCGCCATCGGCCAGGTGGAGTCGCATATCGCCGAACTGCATCCGGATATGCTGGAGCGGACCCGGAGCCGCTGGCTGGCCATCAAGCTCCTGGAAGGCGACGACGAGATTCTGCGCCGCGAGGACGATCACCAGGGCCTGATGATTCAGGTTGCCGAGGCACGGGCCGGACTGGAGCGCACCCACGGCGAAAGCGTGGAAACCATGCTGGCCGATGCCCGCTACGGATTCGCGCACGGCGTGGTGCTCGAAGCGACCCGCCGTCCGGGGCGCCTGGACTCCCGGATCGCCCTGAGCAGCCGCCTTGACGGACTGTTGCTGAATCGGGTTCTCGGCCTACCGCTGTTCCTGTTCTTCCTGTGGCTGATGTTCGAGGCCACCTTCACCCTGGGCGCCTATCCGATGGACTGGATCGACGCCGGGGCCGGCTGGGTCGGCGAACGGGTGGCGGCGGCGATGCCCGAGGGGCTGGTGCGCGGCCTGGTGGTCGACGGGGTGATCGCCGGCATGGGCGGCACCATCATCTTCCTGCCCAACATCGTGATCCTGTTCTTCTTCATGGCGGTGCTGAGCGAGACCGGCTACCTGGCCCGCTCGGCGTTCCTGCTCGACCGCGTGATGCATGCCTTCGGCCTGCACGGCAAGGCGTTCATCCCGCTGGTCATGGGATTCGGCTGCAACGTGCCGGCGATCCTGGCGACCCGGACCATCGAAAGCGAGCGCACCCGGCTGCTGTCGATTCTGGTCAACCCGTTCATCACCTGCTCGGCCCGGCTGCCGGTGTTCATCCTGTTCGCCGGGGCGTTCTTCGCCGAATGGGCCGGCACCGTGGTGTTCCTGATGTACGTGTTCAGCATCGTGGTGGCGATGGGAGCGGCGGTTCTGCTCGGGCGGACCGTGGTGCGCGGCGGCGCCGAGCCCTTCGTGATGGAGCTGCCGCCGTACCGGCTGCCGACCCTGGGCAGCATCCTGTTCCACATGTGGGAAAAGGCCTGGGGGTTCATCAAGAAGGTGACCGGGGTGATCCTGGTCGGCTCGATTCTGATCTGGTTCCTGCAAGCGTTCCCGCGCGACCTGCCCCGGGTGGACGCCTTCGACGATCGCCTCGCCGCCCTGGACGCGGCGCCGCCGGGCCCGGACCGCGACGCCGAAATGGCCCGCCTCGCCAACGAGCGGGCGCGGCTGCGGATGGCCGAAAGCTACCTGGGCCGCGTCGCCGGCGCCGCGCAGCCGGCGTTGGCGCCGCTTGGCCTCGGCTGGATGGACACGGTCGCCATTCTGACCGGGTTCGTCGCCAAGGAGGTGGTGGTGGCGTCCTATGCGGTGATGTTCGCGCAGGGCGCCGAGACGACCGAGGAGGACACCACCCTGCGGGACGCCCTGGCGGGGTCCATGACTCCCCCGGTGGCGCTCGGGTTCATGACCTTCATCCTGCTCTACACCCCCTGCCTGTCGACCGTCGCGGTGATTCGCCGGGAGACCGAGAGTTGGCGCTGGACGGCGTTTTCGGTGTTGTTTTCGCTGACCGTCGCCTATGCCATGGCGCTGGCCGTGGTCAACATCGCCCGGGTGGTGCTGTGACCGTGTGGGAAGGACTCATCCTGGGCGTCGTCCTGGCCCTCTGCCTCGCCTACGTGGCCCGCAGGATTTGGCGCAAGCTCAAGGGCTCTTCGGTCTGCGATGGCTGCCCCGGGGCCACCAACGGCCAAGGCTGCGATTTCCTGCCGCCCGACCGGCCGCCACCGGGATCCTGACCGGAGCCGCTCCCGACAACGCCGCCATCGCCGCGATCGGTCTCGGGGATCGGGTCCATGAAGGTCGACACTTCGAGCCGTTGATATAATAGCCTATTGATCCGAAAGTGCCTTCTGATCGGTGTTGACGTGGCTTGAAATTTTACCGCGGCTGACAATGCGGCCGAAGCGAACCAAATAGACGATTTTGTTGTCTTCTATTTTCAACAATTTCTTGGCGGACTTCGGGATCGGAATGCGGTTTTGTCGGCAATACGAAATCAGCGCCGCCGCGACCTGGTCTTTTGAAAAGGACAGTTTTTTTTGCACGTTCCCGTCAACGGCACCGTAAACAAGAACTATAAACGCGGATTCGGAGCCCTTTAATTTCACTTCATCAACGAAACCTTGCGGAACAATAATATGTGAACGCAAGCAAAATGCAATAAGTGCTTCGAATATTTCATCTATACAAAAAACTATCTTTCGTATTTCTTCTGGCATTTCAAAACCAAACCAACGTAAATGCGAGGTTGTTGTGGCGATTATATACGGAGGCTCGTCGCAACCAAAGGAAATTCAAGTATCGAGTCGACGGTGAAAGGCGGGGATTTCGGGACGCCGAAGCGGCACGTGCGCGGGTTCAAGTACGTCCCGAAGGCCTATTTCGGACTGTCCTTGAAGAAACGCGAATGGGGCTTCAAAACAACGACCCGCAACCCCAAAAACGTCAACTCTGACAATGAGTTAAGCATTATCCGGGATCATTGTCCGGAACAGCCCCAAACAGAATTTCTAGTGGATCGGATCCAACGCTTGGTACCCAAGCTTTGGATCGGTCGATCCACTAATACCAGCGGCAAGAATTTCTGACTCGGCGTTAACTCGGTGTCCACGGTTGGGGTGATTCAAGGGTGGCGAAGGAGATTCGCCATGTCAGCAGGTA
>JANQIL010000135.1 GCA_028282245.1 Magnetospira sp. | reverse complement strand
GCGAAACCGATGTAGGCACGCGCGTCATCGTCCAGGCAATCCCCGTACTTGCGTTCCAGAACCTGCAAAAAGCTGCCGATCGTGCGCAAGGGCTCGCGAAGGTCGTGCGAGGCGATGTGAACGAATCGCCGCAGATCGTCGTCGGTACGCTCCAATTCACGCATCGCGGTCTTGAGCGGCGCCAAATCCACGTCGATGCAATAGAGCTCCGGATCGCCATCGAGATTGTCGAGCATCACGTGGCTCGAATAGACATGCACCCCGCGTCCGCTCTTGCCCAGCAGAACCTGCTCGGCCGGCTCGATGGGCGTGCCGTCCCGAATCCAGGCCTCGGTCAGCTCGACCACCGACTCGCGCATCGACGGCGGAATGATCAGGTCTTCGAGCCGACGCCCGCTGGCCTCCGCACTCCGGTAGCCGTACAGGTCCTCGCTGGCCCTGTTCCAGAAGATCACCCGCCGGTCGCGATCATAACCCTGAACGGCGATCCTCGGCGTGTTCTCGAACAGCGCCCGGAATCGCTGTTCGCTTTCGCGCAGACGTCGCTCCACCCGCTTCTGCTCGGTGATATCGAGCGCCACCTCCAACCGCACGATGCGCCCGTCCGGCCACGGAATGGCGCGGTCCATGCAGCGAAGCCAGCGCTCCATCCTTTCGTTGTAGTGATCCCACACGATGGTCTCGGCCGGCTTTCCGGCCGCATCGACGAGGCGCGGATTGGGGCAGAAGTCGCAGGGGCCGGTTTGATCCTTCTGAAGGGTCGCCCAGCACTTCCGGCCCACCACGTCGCCGAGCCGCTCGCGCAGCAATGGGTTGGCGTAGATCACCTCGTGGGTCCGCATGTCGGACACATAGACGAACGCATCCAGGCTTTCGAGGATGGACTCCAGCCCTTCCTGCATGGCCGCCATTTGTCCGCGCGATTCCGCGAGCCGCCGAACGCCCGCGCGGTGCTTCACGTGCAAGAGGCCGATGATCAGGCCGACCAGAAGACCAACGGACGCGGGCGCCACGAGGTTTTCGGCGACGAACGGCGCCCCGAGCGCGAGGTCCCGAAGGGTGGCTCCGCCGACCAATAGAACGGCGACCAGGATGGCGTCGATCAGGACGATCGCAACATCGATAACGATTCCAATACGCGCCAAGCGAGTCACCGCTCTTCTTTTTAAAAGGTATCGGCCGCAATACAGTATAGCACGTAGTAAGGGTCCGGCAAGCAAGCCCACCCGGAATGAAAGGGGCGCGCCGCCTCAGGTCTGGGTTTCCGGCATCCGCGCCACCAGGCCGTCGAGTTCCCCCGACAGCTTGATCTGGCATCCCAGGCGGCTATTCGGGCGGCGTTCCGACGCCGTGCAGTCCAGCATCTCGTTTTCGTCGTCCCGGGCCGGCGCGAGGCGCTCCGCCCAGGCCTCGTCCACGTAGACGTGACAGGTGGCGCAGCCGCAAGCGCCTCCGCACTCGCCGACAATCCCGTCGATCCCGTTAAGGGTCGCGCCCTGCATCAGGGTCCAGCCGTCCGGCACCTCGACAACGTGTTCGGCGCCGCTGTGATGAATATAGGTTACCTTGGGCATGTTTCGCCTCTCCCTGTTTGCTCTCCGCCCCCATGTGGGGACCCCGGCCGGATCGTTCCAGTCCGCCGAACGGCGCCTACCGCGCCACCTCGCCGGGCGCGGCGCCATCGTCGGAGGCCTCGGAACTCCCGAACAACGCCTTGATGTCCTCGAAGATCAGATACAGGCTGGGCACGAAGACGAGGATGATGGCGGTCGCGAACAGAATCCCATAGCCCAGCGACAGGGCCATGGGGACCATGAAGCGGGCCTGCCGCGAGGTCTCGAAGATCATCGGCGCGAGTCCGCCGAAGGTGGTCAGGGTGGTTAGCAGAATCGGTCGGAACCGGCGCACCCCGGCCGACAGCACGGCTTCGCGGACCGCCATTCCGGCGGCCCGCTGGCGGTTGGCGTAATCGATCATCACCAGGGAGTCGTTGATCACCACCCCGGAGAGGGCGATCACGCCCATGATGCTGACCACGCTCAGGCTGTAGCCCATGATCAGGTGACCGATCACCGCGCCCACGAACCCAAGCGGCAGCGCCGTCATCACGATCAGCGGCTGGATGTAGTCGCGGAACGGGATGGCGAGCAGAACGTAGATGGCCAGCAAGGCGAAGACGAAGTTGGTCTTCAAGCTGGACATGCTCTCCTGCATCCGCGCCGAGCGCCCCCGGAAATCGTGGGTCAGGCCCGGATAATGGCGTTTCAACGCCGGCAGGATGTCCTTGGTCAGCGTGTTCTTTATGGTACTCGTGTCGCGGATCGGCGTCACCTCGCCGCTCACCGTGACCGCCCGGCGCCCGTCGCGGCGCTCGATCGACGTATAGGCGCGGCCCCACGTCACGTCCGCCACCTCGCGCAAGGGGACGTAGGTGCCGGCCGGCGTGCGGACCAGGAAGTCCTCGATATCGCGCTCGGCGATTCGTTCCGCCCGCGGCAGTTGCACCCGCACCGTGACCTCGCTGGTCCCGCGCTGCTGGCGCAGCGCCTCGATGCCGGCGAAGGCGGCGCGGATCTGGCGCGCCACGTCGTAATCGGTCAGGCCCAGGCTCAGGCCCTCGGAACGCAGCCGGAACGACACCTGCCGCTTGCCGGCCGCCGACCCGTCGTCCACGTCGGACACCTGCGGGAACTCGGCCAGGGTCGCCGCCAGATCGGCCGCCGCGCGTTCGAGCACGTCGATATCGGCATGGCTGAGTTCCACGTTGAGCCCGGAGCCCCCGCCCGGTCCACCGCGATCGGACTCGAACTTCACGGATTCCACGCCGGGCAGGATCCCCACCGCGTCGCGCCAGGCGCTGGTGAACTCGGTGGTGCTGATCGGCCGCAGGTCGGGCGCGGTCAGCGACACCCGGACGTCGATCTCGCTTTCGTCGATCTGTGCCCAGGTGCTCTCCACCAGGTCGGCGCCGCCATGCGCCGCCGCCACGTCGGCCGCCGCGTCGAGCAGCCGGTCGCGTACCTCCAAGCTGCGCGCGCGGGGGGTGCCGATCGGCAGCACCGCCGTCGCGTAGGACGAATCCGCCTCGGCGCGGGGCATCAGAATGAACCCCATGCGGCCGCTCATCGCGAACGTCAGAACCAGAATCAGGATTCCGATCGACACCGCCACGGTCACGTAGCGCCAATGGACGCAGACCTCCAGGAACGGACGATAGATCCGGTCCACGAAACGGGTCAGCAGAACCGCCACCGATTCCTGGCGGGCGACCAGAAAACGACTCACCGGATTGCCCGTGCCGCGCCGCGAATGGCCCAGGTGGGCCGGCAGGATGAGCAGCGCCTCGACCCACGACAGCAGGAACACGGTCACCACCACCATCGGGATGACCCCGAACACGTTGCCCATCACGCCGGGCACGAAATACAGCGGCACGAAGGCGACCACGTTGGTCAGGATGGCGAAGGTGATCGGCATCGCGATGTCGCGCGCGCCGCGGATCGCCGCCTCGATGAAGGGCATGCCGCGCTGCCGGTATTCGTAGATGTTCTCGCCGGCGATGATGGCGTCGTCGACCACGATTCCCAACGCGATGATGAACGCGAACATCGAGATCATGTTGATCGACACCCCGAACCACGGCAGGAACAGCAGCGCCCCCAGGAACGCCGTGGGAATGCCCATGGTGACCCAGAACGCCACCTTGAAATTCAGGAACGTTCCCAGCAGCAGCATCACCAGGGCGAGTCCGATGAGGCCGTTGCGCATCAGAAGTTCGAGCCGCTGCTGGTAGAAGCTGGAGCGGTCGGCGCTGATCCCCCAGGACACGCCGGGCGGCAGTTCGGCCGCGATCCCGGGCATCGCGGCGCGCACCGCCTCGGAGACCCCGATCGGCGTCTGGTCGCCGATCCGATAGACGGCGAGGGCAACCCCGGGCTTGCCGTTGACGATCTGGAAACGGTCGGATTCCTCCAGGGTGTCCCTGACAACGGCGATGTCGTCGAGGCGCAGCACGCCCCCGGACTCGGTGGTGAGAATCGGCAGGTCGGCGAACTCGCGCGCCCAGTCCTGGCGGTTCTCCACGCGCAGCAGAATATCCCCCGACCGCGCTCGCACGGTGCCGCCCGGCACCTCGACCGCGAGATCCCCGATCCGATCGGCGACCTCGGCCAGGGTGAGGCCGTGCGCCCGCAGGTTGGCCAGCGGCACCTCGACGCGGATTTCCGGATCCCGGGTCGCCTGAAGGTCGATCTGGCTGATGCCGGGCTGTAAAAGAAGGCGATCACGCACCATCATGCCCAGGTCGCGCAGGGCGGAGTCCGTCACGTCGCCGTAAAGGTTGACGTACAGCACCTGGCGCCGGCGGCTGGCCAGCACCACCTTGGGGTCCTCGGCGTCCTCGGGAAAGGTGTCGATGGCATCCACTTCCTGGATGACATCGTCCAGTGCTTTCTGACGATCTATGCCCTCTTCCAAGGAGATCAGGAGTCTGGCGCTGCCCTCGCTGGCGGTGGCGTTGATTTCACTGATTCCGTCGACGCCCCGGATCGCCGATTCGACGGCCAGCACGATGCCGCGCTCCACCTCCTCGGGGCTGGAATCCGGATAGACGACCGAAACGACCACCATATCCAGCTCGAATTCGGGGAACACCTCCTGCTTGATCTCGCGCGACATCAGCAAGCCGCCGACGATCAACATCAGCATCAGCAGGTTGGGGGCCACCCGGTGGCGGACCAGCCAGGCGATGATTCCATGTTCCCAGGCGCGGGGCCTCACCGGTCGCCTCCCACGCCGTCGCGCATCGGAATCGCCGGATTCACGGGCCCGGAGGTCCTGAGCGCCATGCCCTCGACCGGGATCGCCAGATCGGTGGCGACCAGCCGCTCGCCGCCCGACAGGCCGTCGCCGATCAACACCTGGCGCCGCCCCCGAAAAGCCAGGGTGACCGGACGGATATCCAGCGTGCCGGCCTCGGTCATCACCCACACCGTGTCGTCGTCGCGCAGCAGGCGGCGATCGACCAGCGGCCCCGGCCCCAGCCGCAGGCCCTCGATCACGGCGCGCACGTAGGTCCCGATCAGCAGCACCGGAGCGCCGGCGTTGGCGGGACGCAAGGACATCGGATCGTCGACGGCGATCAGCAGGCGGGCCATCCGCCCTTGCTCTTCCAGGGTGGTTTCCAGCTTGACCACGCGGCCCGTCCGGTAGACGTCGGGCCCCCAGGCCGCCTCGCTGTAAATGCGCGCAGGAGAGCCCAGGTCGCCGACGCGGCGCGGAACATCGATCCAGCGCAACTGATCGACCGGCATCTCGGCGCGGACCCAGAAGGTCTCGGTCCCGATCAGCGTGGCGATGGTCGTGGAGGTCGAAACCTGCGCCCCCAGGTCCACGTCGCGGCTGTCGATCGCCGCGTCGAACGGCGCGGTCACGGTGGCTCGCTCCAGGTCCAGCCGCGCCTGGCGCAACTGGCTTTCCGCCGTCCGCACCGCCGCCCGGGCCGACGCGAGCTGCGGTTGGCGCAGCACCAGGGCCCGTTCCTTATCGCTCATCTCGTCGCCCAGCAGATCGAATTCCTGGCGCGCGATCACCTGCTGGCCCTGCTCGATGGCGAGGTCGCTTTTCGCCTCGGCCAGCGCCGCCTCGCGTTGCGCGACCACCAGCCGCAGGTCGGTCGGGTCGAGCCCGAGGATGGTCTCGCCGGCCGCGAACAGGCCGCCGGGCACGAATTCGGGAGCGGTCCGGATCACCGATCCGGCAACCCGAGGTTGCAGATCAATACCGCGCGCCGCGATCACCTGCCCCATTGCCTCCACCTCGGCGGTCAGGCCGCCCACGGCGACCGGCACCGCCTCGATCAGACGCGCCAGCGGTGGTGGCGGCTGCCGCTTCGCCTTCGGCGCGGTGGCCATCATCTGCATGCCGGCGAGCACCGCGGCGCCGAGAATCGCCAACGGCACCAGCACCTTAAGCGAAACCCGCAGGACGCGCGGCAAACGATGCGGATGCGGCGGTGTCATCGGGCGGTCTCCTCGCGGTCCGGATCCGGGTGATCCAGGGTCCAGCCGCCGGCCAGGGCCAGACAAAGATCGATGCGGTCGTCAAGCAGTTGGCGCTTGGCGGTCAGCCAGGCGCGTTCGAGGTCCTGATGGGTTTCCAGGGCGTCCAGCACGCTGATGTAGTCGACATTGCCGCCGCTGTAGCGGTCCCGCATGCGGCGGATCACCTCGGCCGAAAGATCGAGCTGCTTCTCCAGGCTGTCCGCGTATTCGCGCCGCCGGGCCTCGTCGTGCAACGCATCCTCCACCTCGCCCAGGGCGTCGAGCACCGACTGCCCGAAGGCATTGAGCTTCTCGTCGACCATGGCGCGGGTGCGGTCCACCTCGGCGGCCCGCGATCCGCCGTCGATCAGCGGCGCGGCGAGACCGGCCGCCAGATTGGCCAGCCACAGGCTGAACAGATCCTTGGCGTTCTCGGCCGAGGTGGACAGGCCGGCGGTCAGGCTGAGAACCGGATACTGATCGGTCACCGCGGCCGTGACCCGGCGGTCGGCGGCCAGAAGCTCGGCCCGCGCCCGGCGCAGGTCCGGCCGCCGCTTGATCAACTCCGACGGCACGCCGGTGGTGGGCAGCGGCGGCAGCGGCGGCAGATCGACGACGCGCGGAAACGCCTCGCGCCCCGGCACCCGGCCGAGCAGGATCGCCAGCGCGTGGGCGGACAGCGCCGCATTGGCGCGCGCGGTGGCTAGGTCCCCGCGCACCGACTCCACCTGCCGGCGCTGTTGCAGAACGTCGGTGGCCGACACCTGACCGCGCCGGAACCGAAGGTCGATCAGCGTCGCCACCTGCTCGTTCACGGTCAGTTGGCGCTCCAGGAGATCCACCTGGCCACGCCGCTCGACCAGCAGGTACCATGCCTTGGCGACCTCCCCCGACAGACTGAGCGAGGCGGCGCGCAGATCCTCCAGGCTGGCCTCGGCGTCCAGCGCGGCGGCGTCGGCGGTTGCCGCGACGCGCCCCCAGAGGTCGACCTCGTAGCTGCTGGACAGTCCCAGCTCGAATTCCGAGGCGGTGTCCAGCGCGAAGGTATCGGGCTTGGCGGACGCGGCCCGCTGGCGCCGCTTGCTGCCACTCGCCCCGACTTCCAGATCGAGACTCGGCACCATCGACGCGCCCTGCTTGCGGGCGGTGGCGCGGGCCTGGACCAAACGGCTCCAGGTGGCGGCAAGGTCGAAGTTGCCGTCCAGGGCCCGGGCGACAAGGCCGTCGAGCACCGGATCGTCCAGCGCCGTCCACCAGCGTTCCGGCAGCGCCGCGCCGCCGGCGGACGAGAACCCGTCCGGCAGATCGAGCGGCGGGGTCTCGGGCGGCGGCGGGCTCGCGCAGGCGGACAGGACCAGCCCGGCGGCGACCAGCAGCGCCGGCACGCCCCACAGGCGACGGGACGGGTTTGGCGGGTTCATCGGGCGAAGCCTCGTGACGGTCTCGTTCGGGGCGTCATGATCGCCGACCGCTGTTTCGGATTGATGTCCCGAGTGGGTGCATTTGTAACGTCGCATGACAAGCCGGGATACCGTGCAACGCCGCGCCATTCGTTCGGCCGGACGATGCCGGCACCCTACAGCCAGCGGACATCCCGCGACCATGAAAATCCGCCGCCCGACGGCGTTCCTCGGCGGCCTTGCCATATCGGACGCGGCGGTTAGGCTATGGGAAAGAACAGCGACGCGATGATTCGGAGGCGTGACCTTGTCCAACCCGGCATTCGAGAAACTGTGCGAACGGCTCGGCATCCTGCCCGGCTACGCCCACGCGGCGGGGCATCCGGTGGCGGTTCCCGACAGTACCAGGGCCGCGCTGATCCGCGCCCTCGGCTACGATCCGATGAATGCCGAGACCTCGTTGGCGCGGCTGGCCGATGCCGATTGGGCGCGCGCCCTGCCGCCGGTGGTAACGGTTCGCGAGGGAACGCCGGCCACGTTTTCGGTGATCCTCGAAACGGCCGACGAGGCGGCCGGACTGGTCGTCGAGAGCGAGGATGGCCAACGCCGGTTCGTCGCCATCAACCGCGCCGCGCCGCCGCAGGCGCGCCGCGAGCGGGACGGCCGCGCGCTGGAACGGCGTAGCGTCACCCTGGGCGACCTGCCCGCCCCCGGCTACCACCGCATGTGGCTGGACGAGCGGCCCAACGAAACGGCGACCCTGATCGTCGCGCCCGACCGGTGCTACCTGCCGCCGGACCTCGCCGAAGGCCGCCGCACCTGGGGGTTCTCGGTGCAGCTTTACGGCCATCGCTCGGCCACCAACTGGGGGATCGGCGATTTCACTGATCTCGGCCGGCTGGTCGAACAGTCGGCGGCGCTGGGCGCCGCCTTCGTGGGCATCAACCCGCTGCACGCCCTGTTCCCCGAAAAGCCCGACCGCTGCACGCCCTATTCGCCCAACAGCCGGGCGATGCTCAACGTGCTCTATATCGACGTGGCGGCGATCCCCGACCTGCACGAGGACCCGGTGGCCGTCGAGATGGTCGACGACCTGACGCTCGGCGGCCGGCTCGATCTGCTGCGCAACGCGCCGCAGGTGGACTACGCGGCGGTGACGGAGGTCAAGCGACCGATCTTCGAGCGCTGTTTCCAGTCCTTCCGGGTCCGACACCTGGAGGCGGTGAGCGACCGGGCGGAGGACTTCCGCGCGTTCGTCGACGCCGGCGGCGAGACCCTGCGCCGGTTCGCCCTGTTCGAGGCGTTGCGCGAGGCCCATGCGTTCACCGGCGAGAACGGCAACTGGATTCCCTGGCACTGGTGGCCGGCCGCCCTGCACCAACCGAACTCGCCCGACGTGCGGGCGTTCGCCGATTCACACGCCGACCGCGTATATTTTCACATGTACTTACAATGGGAAGCCGACCGACAGTTGTCGCGGGCGGCGGAACGGGCGCGCGACCTGCCGCTCGGCATCTACATGGACGTGGCGGTGGGATTCGACCGCGACGGGGCCGAGTGCTGGGCTCACCGGGACGCGGTGCCGGACGACATCGCGGTCGGCTGCCCGCCCGACCTGCGCAACCCGCTCGGCCAGGACTGGGGCGTGGTGCCGTTCGCGCCGACGGCCCTGCGCGCGCGGGCCTATGGACCGTTCATCGACATGCTGCGCGCGGTGATGCGGCACGCCAAGGTGATCCGCATTGATCACGCCTTCCAACTGCTGCGCCTGTATTGGGTGCCGCTCGGCAAGACGGCGCGCGACGGCGGCTACCTGAGCTATCCGATGGACGATCTTGTGAACATCATCGCCCTGGAGAGCCATCGCAATCGCTGCGCGGTGGTGGCCGAGGACCTGGGCACCATCCCGGAGGGCTTCCGCGAGCGGATCATGGGCCGCGCGGCGCTGTCGTTCCGGGTCCTTCACAGGGAGCGCGGCGACGACCGGTCGTACAAGGCGCCCGACGCCTACCCCACCCTCGCCCTCGCCGCCCCGGCGACCCATGATCAGGCCACCCTGTCCGGATTCTGGACCGGCCGCGACATCGAGCTGCGCGATCTGCTCGGTCTCTATCCGTCGCCCGAGGCGGCGGCGGCGGCGGCCGAGGGGCGTCCCGAGGATCGCCGGCACCTGCTCGCCGCCCTGGCCGCCCATGTCGGGTTCGATGACGACCCGGAGGGAGCGGACGGCCTGCCGAGCGAGGCCCTGATCCTCGCCGTGCACCGCTTTCTGGCCCGCACCCCCAGCCAGATGACGGTGGTCCAGTTCGAGGATCTGTTCAACCAGACCGAACAGGCCAACATGCCGGCCACCATCGACGAGCACCCCAACTGGCGCCGTCGCTACACTCCCGAGGTGGAAAGCCTGGACAGCCAGCCGATCGTCCGCGCCATTGCCCGCGTGCAGGCCGAAGAGGGGCGCGCGAAGGCTCGGAACAAGGGGCGTCCCGCCGCCTGATCGCCGAAACGACGGGCCATGCCCGTCGTTCGCGTCATTGTTCCGGAGCGGTCGGCGTCAGCCGTTCAAGGCCTCGTACTTGGCCATGAGCTGCTCCTGGGTTTCCTCGTGGTTGGGATCCTCGAAAATACAGTCGGCCGGGCAGACCAGCACGCACTGCGGATCTTCCTCGTGGCCGACGCATTCGGTGCAGCGGTCGGGATCGATGACATAGATCACGTCACCCTCGGTGATCGCCTCGTTCGGGCACACGGGCACGCAGGCATCGCAATTCGTGCAGTCTTCGGTAATGTAGAGGGCCATGGAATGAGACTCCTTAAGAAACGCCGGTTATCCCTGTCGGGTGGTCTCCCGGTAAATCGTTCGGAGACTCGGGAGATGCCGTTGTCCACCCGTACCGCCGCCCGTCGATGCGAGTCAAGGACGCAGCGGCGGCGGATCGAAATCCACGCCCCCGATATAGAATATCGTGTTGTGCGGCGCCAACAAAAATCCGGTCGACCTCGGGCGCGGGCTGTTCAACCGCTCCTCGACCGGCCATATTGACGCAGGAGGAAGTGATGCCCGGCAAGACAAGCGAGTTCGCGTTCGAGATTTTCCGCGACGGCGAGGAGATCCCGGTCACCTATACGCCCCTCGTGCTGGAAGACTTCCGGCGCACCAAGCTGGACCGCGTGGAGGCGATGCTCGACGACCTGAGCCGCGAGCAGTTCGACGACGACGAGTTCCCGGAAGGCGCCGATCCGCGGCTCGGCGTGATCGGACCGATGATCGCCCACGCCTTGGGCGAGGACGATCAGCAGGTGATCGCCCAATGCGTGCTGTGGCTGGCGATCCGGCACCCGGAAATCTGGGGACTCGAAATCCAGCCGGGTAATCTGACCTACCTGTCGTCGGCCGGACGCGGCAACGGCGTGCTGCACTGAGCGTTCATGCCGACTCTCCGGGGCGTGGCGCCCGGGCGCCACGCCGGTCCATTCGAGGGGAGCCGGATATCAGGCCGGCATTTCGCTCTCGACCAGCGCCACCCAGTAGGCGGCCCCGATGGGCAGCACGCGGTCGTTGAAATCGTAGGCCGCATTGTGCAGCAGGCAGTTTCCACCGCCATTCCCGGTCCCAAGGCGAAGATAGCAGCCCGGGCGTGCCTGCAACATGAAGGCGAAATCCTCGCTGCCCATGCTGGGCGGCATCTCCGCGATCACCCGCTCGGCGCCGAGCAGATCGGCGGCCACCCGGCGCGCCACCTCGGTTTCGCGGGCATGGTTGACGGTGGCCGGATAGCGGCGGTCGTAGGTCCAGTCGAGCGATGCCCCGGCGGCGGCGCAGATTCCTTCGCCGAGACGGCGCAGGCGGTGTTCCAGATCGCCGCGCACCTCGGCCCGGAACGCCCGCGCGGTGCCACGCAGCATGGCGCGATCGGGAATCACGTTCCAGGTATCGCCCGCGTGGAACTGGGTCACGCTGACCACCGCCGACTCCAGCGGATCGACGGCGCGCGCCACCACGCCCTGCCAGGCGGCGACGATCTGCGCCGCCACATGGATCGGGTCGATGCCCAGGTGCGGCATCGCGGCATGCGCCCCGCGCCCGACCACCACCGCCTCGAACACGTCGAACGACGCCATCACCGGCCCGGCGCGCACGCCGATCACGCCTTCCGGGGCGTCCGGCCAGTTGTGCAGCCCATAGACCGAGTCGACCGGAAACCGATCGAACAGCCCGTCCTCGATCATCCGCAGGGCGCCGGCCTCGTTCTCCTCGGCCGGCTGGAAAATGAACCGCACGGTGCCGCGAAAATCGCGCGTCTCGGCCAGATGGCGCGCCGCGCCGAGCAGCATCGCGCAATGGCCGTCGTGACCGCAGGCATGCATCTTGCCGGGAGTCCGCGACCGATGCGCCACCTCCGCCACCTCGTGGATGTGCAGGGCGTCCATGTCGGCCCGCAGACCGAGGCTCGGACCGTCGCCGGTGCACAGGCTGCCGATCACCCCGGTCCCGCCAAGGCCGCGATGCACCTCGATACCCCATCCGGCGAGCAGGGTGGCGATGCGCTCCGAGGTCCGATGTTCCTCGTAGGCGGTCTCCGGGTGGGCATGGAAATCACGCCGCCATTCGATCATGGCGTCGTGCAGGGGCCGCAGGCGATCGACCGTCGACATCGACCTCATGCTCCCGGGACCCCGCTGGTGGTCGAGTACTCGAAATGCAGGGCCTCGCCGGGATGGACCAGCGGCCGGATCGCGTGCGCCGCCAGCGCGGCTTCCGAGAACCCGCACAGGATGAGCTTCAGCTTGTTGGGATAGGTGGCGACATCGCCGATCGCGAACACGCCCGGGCGGCTGGTCGCCATGGTGGTCGGGTCCACCGTCACGTGGGTCATGTCCAGATCGAGCCCCCAGCCGGCGATCGGCCCCAGATCGGTGGCCAGGCCGAAGAACGGCAGCAGCACGTCGGCCTCCAATCGCCGCGTATCGCCGTCGAGGGTTTTCACTCCAACCGCCGTCAAGGTCCCGCCGTCGCCCTCCAGGCTGTCAAGCTGATAGGGAATCACCAGCTCGACCGGACTTTGCGGATCCTCGGCCAGGGCGCGCAGCCGGTCCGCGCTCTCCGGCGCGGCGCGGAACCTGGGCCGCCGATGCACCACGTAGATTCTGGCCGCCAAATCGGCCAGCGAAATCGCCCAATCGACCGCCGAGTCGCCGCCGCCGGCGATGACGATGCGTTTGTCCCGCAAGGCCTCGCGGCGGCCGACCATATAGAACACGCCTTGGCCCTCGTAGGCCTCGATGCCGTCGAGCGGCGGCCGATTCGGGCCGAACGCCCCCGCCCCGGCGGCCAGGATCACCGCCCGGGCCTCGATCCGGGTGCCGGCCGAGGTGACGACCAGGCATCGGCCGTCCGCCCGGTCCTCCAGTGTCTCCACCCGTTGCCCCAGGTGATAGGTGGGCTTGAACGGCGCCGCCTGGGTTTCCAGGGCCGAGACCAACTCGCCGGCCAGCACCGACGGCATGCCCGGAATGTCGTAGATCGGTTTTTCGGGATAGAGGGCGGACAACTGGCCACCGACCATGTCCAGCGGATCGACCACATGGCAGCGCATCTTCAGCATGCCGCATTCGAAAACCGCGAACAGGCCGGCCGGTCCGGCCCCGATAACGACGACGTCGGTGTAATGCGGAGATTCGGTCATCGCGCGGCGATCCTCGGTTGCGGGTGTCGTGGAGTCTCGGGGTGGCGGCCCGCGGCGGGCCGAGCAGGCGGCATGTCCGTCACTACCCCTCCAGCCGCTCGGCCAGTTCGGCGATACTGTCGATGCGCGCGTCGGGCATGATATCCGGATGGTCGTCGTCCCGCTCGCCGTACTTGCCGGTCCGGACCTGATAGGCGGTCATCCCCACCGCCTGGGCACCGGCGATATCGGCCTCCATGTCGTCGCCGACCATCAGCACCTCCGAGGCGTCGAGTCCCATGTCGGCGATGGGCAGCCGGAAAAAGCAATCGGACGGCTTGCCGATCACCAATGCCTCGGTGTTCGCCGCGTATTCGAGCGCCGCCACGAACGGCCCAAGATCGAGGGAAATCCGTTCGTCCCGGCGGCCGATCCGATTGCGGTGCAGGGCGACCAACCGGGCGCCACGGCGCAGCATCCGGAACAGGAGGTTCAGGCGATTCCAGGTGAAATCGTGGTGAAGGTCGCCCAGGACGACCGCCTGCGCATCCTTGTCGACCAAATCGAAACCGGCGAAGTCCTCCGCCAATTCCGGAATCGCCGCCAGATGGATACGCGTGACCTTCTCCTCGGCCAGCAGACGCTGGGCGGCGATGGCCGGTGTGAAGATCTGCTCCGGCGCGAGGTCGATCCCCATGCCGGCCAGAAACGCGACGATGGCGCTGCGCGGCCGGACCGTGGTGTTGGTCAGGGCGCGGACCGCATAGCCACGCGCGTTCAACACCCGAATGGTTTCCGCGGCCCCCAGGATCGGCGTTCCCGACTGGTAGAGCACGCCTTCCAAGTCCAACAGCAGTCCCTTGATCGCCATGGCCGATTCCCCGTCGCTTCAAGACGATCATAGTACGCCGCGCGTTCGCCCCGGTCACGCGTTCGCGGCGCTTGCCAGGCGCCTCCGGGGCGGCTAGGCTGCGCGCGGCCCGTGCGAGACGGCGTCCTCGCCGGTCCCGTTTGACGAGAAGCGCGCCCTTACGAACACCCTAAAACGGTCCATCGCGAGCCGTTTTCGCGTTTTGCGTGTTCATTTCCGAGCGCAGGAGGTCTTCACATGGCGAAAATTACCGTGGCCAATCCGGTCGTCGAACTCGACGGCGACGAGATGACTCGCATTATCTGGCAGTTCATCAAGGAAAAGCTGATCCTGCCCTATCTGGACATTGATTTGAAGTACTTCGACCTATCGGTCCAGAAGCGCGACGAGACCGACGACCAGATCACCGTCGACGCGGCCAACGCGATCAGGCAATACCGGGTCGGCGTCAAATGCGCCACCATCACCCCGGACGAGGCGCGGGTGGAGGAATTCGGCCTCAAGAAGATGTGGAAGTCGCCCAACGGCACCATCCGCAACATCCTCGGCGGCACCGTGTTCCGGCAACCGATTCTGTGCGGTAACGTGCCGCGTCTGGTGCCCGGCTGGACCAAGCCGATCGTCATCGGCCGTCACGCCTTCGGCGACCAGTACAGGGCCACCGACATGGTGGTTCCGGGCCCCGGCACCCTGACCATGACCTTCGCGCCGGCCGATGGCGGCGCGCCGGTCGAGCACACGGTGTTCGACTTTCCGGCCGGCGGCATCGCGATGTCGATGTACAACCTGGACGACTCGATCCGAGGATTCGCGCGGGCCTGCATGACCTACGCGCTCGACCTTGGCTGGCCACTGTACATGTCGACCAAGAACACCATCATGAAAGCCTACGACGGACGCTTCAAGGACCTGTTCCAGGAGGTGTTCGAGGCCGAGTTCGCCGATCGCTTCAAGGCCGCCGGAATCACCTACGAGCATCGCCTGATCGACGACATGGTGGCCTGCGCGCTCAAGTGGGAGGGCGGCTTCGTGTGGGCCTGCAAGAACTACGACGGCGACGTGCAGTCGGACACCGTGGCCCAGGGCTTCGGCTCGCTCGGTCTCATGACGTCGGTCCTGATGACCCCGGACGGCCAGATCGTGGAGGCGGAGGCGGCGCACGGCACGGTGACCCGCCACTACCGCCAGCACCAGCAGGGCAAGGAGACCTCCACCAATCCCATCGCCTCGATTTTCGCGTGGACGCGCGGCCTCTACTATCGCGGCCAGTTCGACGACACCCCGGACGTGATCCGGTTCGCCGAGGCCCTGGAGAAGGTCTGCGTCGACACCGTTGAATCCGGGTTCATGACCAAGGATCTCGCGCTTCTGGTCGGGCCGGACCAGAGCTGGCTGACCACCCAGCAGTTCCTCGACAAGCTCGACCAGGGCCTTCAGGCGGCGATGGGCTGACCGTCGTCAGTTGGCGACCGGCCGATCGGACGGCGGCGTCCCGACACGCCGTTCCCGGTCGATCGCCAAGGCCTGGGCGCGCACCTTCTCGTCGGCCCCCAGGGCCTCGATGGTGGTCGCGATGCGACGGCGCCAGTTGGGGTATTCGAGCACCGTCCCCGGCATGTTGAGCTGGTCCCTCTCGCCCGCCAAGTCGTCGATGTTGATCATCGCCAGCGAACTGTTGGTGCGCGCCGCGAAGCGGTTCACCGCTTCCACGAGCTGCCGCCCCTGCTCATCGTCAAGCGACCCGAACAGCGGGAAATCGGCCGGCAGCAGGTCCTGATCGACGAGCGCCGCGTGCAGCAGTTCCAGTTCGCGCCGCCGCCCCGCCTCATCGGCCGCCATCTGCTCCTCGGTCTCGAACACCCCGATATCGCGCCGGAGGTCCAGGTCGGCGCCGCGCCAGTGGCCGAGCAGGGTCGGCAGATCGTGGGTGGTCGGCGTGGCCAGGGAGAACCCGGGATAGGCATCGGGCCGCTTGAACAGGCCATCCGGCCAGCGTTCGAAATAGACCACCTTGTAGGACAGGATCGCCTCCTTGGCCATCCGGTCGCGGAACCCATCGGGTACCGTGCCCAGATCCTCGCCGATCACGAGACACTCGTTGCGCTGCGATTCCAGGGCCACGATCGCCACCAGATCATCCATCGGATAGGACACATAGGCGCCGCTCCGGGCGTCGGCGCCGTTGGGAATCCAAAACAGGTGCTGAAGGCTCATCACGTGATCGATGCGCAACGCCCCGGCGTGCCGCATGTTGGCGCGCAGCACGTTGATGAACGGATCGTAGGCGGCCTCGCGCAGGGCGATCGGACGATAGGGCGGCGCCCCCCAGGCCTGGCCGAGCGGATTCATGGCGTCGCCGGGAGCGCCGAACTGCATTCCCTCCACGATGGTGTCCTGGTCGGTCCAGGCCTCGGCGCCGTTCTGCGCCACTCCGACCGCCAGATCGCGATACAGGCCGACCGACATGCCACGGTCGGCGGCCCGCCGCGCCGCCGCGCCGAGCTGACCGTCGGCCAGCCACTGCCGGTAGGCATGGAAGCTCATCCGCTCCGCGTTGTCGCGCGCGAAGGCCTCGGAACGAGCGCTGTCCGGACGTCGGTAGGCATCCGGCCAGTCGCGCCAGGACTCGTCCTCGAACCGCTCGCTCAACGCCTCGAACAGGCAGAAGGTGCGCAGGGTCGGCCCGGCCTCCTCGGTGAACGCCTCGAAAGCGGCCCAGCGCGCCCCGCCCTGGCGCCGCGCGGCTGCGAACATCTCGCCGAACACCTCGGTTTTCAGATCCGAAACCAGTGCGTAATCCACGTGACGGGCTTCGCGCGCGGCCTTGATCCGGGTCATGAACGTTTTCGACAGCTTGTCACGCACCGCCGCGAACTCCGGAACCGCTTCCAGGTCGACGAACAGCGGATTGAGGAACAGCCGGCTGGACGGCGAGTAGGGACTCGCGTGCTCGGGCCAGCCGGGAAACATGGCGTGCAGGGGATTGAGGCCGAGCGCCTGGGCACCCATGCCGCCGCCCATGTCGGCCATCCGCTCCAGGGTCGTGAAATCGCCGATCCCCCAGTCGCGGGCCCGGCGAACCGCGTACAGGTGGCAGGCGAGCCCCCATTGGCGCCCCCCACGCCGCAGCCAGTCGGGCAGATAGGCGCGGCGGGGCGCCACGATCAGCCGCCCGGACCCGGCCCGTCCGCCGCACTCCGCCTCCAGCCGGTGATAGCCCGGCGACAGATCGGCCGGCAGTCGGATCTCCTTGCACAGCCGGCGTACCCCGTCGATCTCGCGGGCGGCGATGGTGGTCAGGGCATCGCCGCGCGGCGCGCCGTCGAGCGTCCGGCCGTCCTCCAGACGCAGGGTCCAGCGCACGATCGACGCCTCGTCGGCGTCGTCGACGGTGACCGTGACCCGTCCCTTCAACGCGTCGCGGACGACCGTTACCGGCTCGACCAGACGCCGCCAGGGCATCTCCTCCAGATGACGCAGCGATTGCTCGGCCAGCGCCTCGGTGTCGGCCGCGATTCCCATGGCGGCCAGCAGGCGGCGTCTGGCGTCGTCGTCGACCCGAAAGTGGTTGCCGAAGATATCCCAGTATTGCTCCTCGATTCCCGCCAATCGGGCCAACCGTGCCAATTGCTCGCTCACCGGCAGTCTCCTCAGTTTTCGTGGCGGATCAGGATGACCAGGGATCGGTCGACCAGCGGATAGGGTTCCTGCGACCAGTAGGCGTCGCTGACGCCGCCGAGGTCCGGCCGCGCGGTATCGAAAATCGGATTCCAGGGTTCGCCCAATTCGCCCGGCGGCAGCCGAAACGGCAGGCTTTCGTGATGGCCATTGAGCAGCACCACAAAGCGGTTGTCGATCTGGCGATCGCCGCCGCGCGTGAAATATTCGCCGGTGTCGCCGCCCAGGTGGAACCCGAAGCAGCGCGCATAGGGGAGCCGCCAGTCCTCGTCGCGAAGCTCGCGCCCGTCCGGCGAAAGCCAGGTGATGTCCTTGATCGGGCTGCCCTCCAGCGGCGTCCCGGTGAAGAAGCCCGGGCGCCGGAACACCGGGTGGCGGCGGCGCAGCCGGCTCAATTCCTGGACGAATTCCAGGAATTCCAGATCGTCCTCGGACAGCGCCTCCCAATCGATCCAACTGGTCTCGTTGTTCTGGCAGTAGGCGTTGTTGTTGCCGCCCTGGGTACGGCCGAACTCGTCGCCGCCGAGCAGCATCGGCAGCCCCTGCGACAGGAACAGGGTGGCGATCAGGTTCTTGCGCTGACGCCGCCGCGTCCGCCGCACCTCGTGATCGTCGGACGGCCCTTCCGCGCCGCAGTTCCAGCTCAGGTTGTTGTCGGTGCCGTCTCGGTTGTCCTCGCCGTTGGCCTCGTTGTGCTTCCGGTTGTAGGACACCAGATCCTTGAGGGTGAAGCCGTCGTGCGCGGTGACGAAATTGACGCTGGCGCGCGGCTTGCGGCTGCGCTGATCGAAAATGTCGCTCGACCCGGTGAGGCGCGAGGCCATCTCCGCCACCCCCGGCGCCTGGCCGATCCAGAAGGCGCGCACCGTATCCCGGTAGCGGTCGTTCCATTCCGACCAGCCGGGCGGGAAGCGGCCAAGCTGATAGCCGCCCGGCCCGATGTCCCAGGGCTCGGAAATCAGCTTGACGCGCGACAGCACCGGATCCTGACGCACCGCGGAAAGAAACGCGCCCTGCGGCTCGAAGGCGCCGTCGACGCCGCGCGCCAGGGCGGTGCCGAGGTCGAACCGGAACCCGTCCACGTGCATCTCCTGGACCCAATAGCGCAGGGAATCCATGACCATCTGAACGACCCTCGGGTGCGCCGTGTTGAGGGTGTTGCCGCAGCCGGTGTCGTTGACGTAGGTGCGCGGGTCGTCGGGCATCAGCCGATAATAGGACTTGTTGTCGATCCCCTTGAAGCTGATGGTCGGCCCGAGGTGGTTGCCCTCGGCGGTGTGATTGTACACCACGTCGAGGATGACCTGGATTCCGGCCTCGTGGAAATGCCGCACCATGGTCCGAAACTCGTTCGGATGACCGGTCGCCAGATAGCGCGGTTCCGGGCTGAAATAGGTGTAGGGATTATAGCCCCAGTAGTTCTGGAGGCCGCGCGAATGGAGGTGCGTCTCGTCGGCGAACGGGTGCACCGGCAGCAACTCGATCGCCGTCACCCCGAGCTTGACCAGGTGATCGAGGATATCCGGATGGGCGAGGCCGGCGAAGGTGCCTCGCCGGTCCTCGGCGACCGAGGGATGGCGCGCCGTCATGCCGACCACGTGGGCCTCGTAGATCAGCGAGTCCTGCCACGGCACGTCGGGCAGCCGGTCGCCGCCCCAGTTGAACGAGGTGTCGGCGACCACGCACTTGGGCATGTGGCGGGCGTTGTCGCGGCGATCGAACGACAGGTCCTCGCGGCCGCTGTCGAGCCGGTAGGCGAAATTCGATTTCTTCCAGGGCAGCGAACCGGTCAGCGCCTTGGCGTAAGGATCGACGAGCAGCTTGTTGGGGTTGAAGCGATGCCCGGCGTTCGGATCGTAGGGCCCATAGACCCGGTAGCCGTACAGCGTGCCCGGCAGCAGGTCCGGCAGATAGCCGTGCCAGACCTGCTCGGTGTGCTCGGTCAGCGTGACGCGCTCCACCTCGCGCCGCCCGGAAGCGTCGAACAGACACAACTCGACCTTCTCGGCATGCTCGGAGAACAGCGCGAAATTGGTCCCGCGCCCATCCCATGTCGCCCCCAGCGGATAGGGACGCCCCGGCCAAACTTTGCGGTCGAGGGGCAGGTCCATCGGCGCCATCCTCCGCGTCGGGTTGCTGGAACACCGCGCCGCGCGGACAATGCCGTCGCGTCGGCGGCTGTCGTTTCTGCTCCGCGGGAACGATGCAGGCCGGCCGCTCGGACGTCCGGTTTACTTCTTGACGGTTTTGCCGGCGGCGGACGCCGCGCCAGCGGGCGCCGCCCGGGCCGGCGAGTCGGATGTCTTCCCGACGGCCTTTGCCGCGGCGGTCGGCTTTGCCTCGGTCGTGCTGGCGGCCGTGGTTTTCTTGGATCCCGCCGCCGTTGATTTGCGGGTCGTCGTCTTGCGCGTCGTGGTTTTCTTCTCGGGTCCCGCGCCGTTCGTCGCGGTCGTCTTCTTCCTGCCCTTCGCGGCCCGGTCCTCAGCCCCGATTTCGTTGACCGCACGCTCCCAATGATCACTCTCGAAGCCCGGAACCTTGCCCTCGGCCTCCCAGATTTCGTAGGCGCGCTGGCGAATCCTGTCTTCGCGGGACTCGGTCATGGCTGATTTCCTCTTAACGAAATTGTCAACATGGCTTGCCGCACTTTAATCGGCCCAAGCCGCGAATGCATCCAGAAATTTCAGGAATTAAAAAAAGATTCACGGCACGGACTTGTGGTCAAGGGAGTCGCACCCACCGACGCGGTGAATTGGCGAACGCGGCCTCCGCAAATGCATTTTGCGACGCCGCGCCGCGACCTGTCAACGCCGCCGAGCCAGGGCCGCCTTGATCTCGCCGATCGCCCGTCCCGGGTTGAGACCCTTCGGACAGGTATTGGTGCAGTTCATGATGGTGTGGCAGCGGTACAGCCGGAACGGATCCTCCAGATCGTCGAGGCGCTCGCCGGTGAATTCGTCTCGCGAATCGGCAATCCAGCGGTAGGCCTGCAGCAGCACCGCCGGCCCCAGGTAGCGGTCGCCGTTCCACCAGTAGCTGGGGCAGGATGTCTGGCAGCAGAAGCACAGCACGCATTCCCAAAGCCCGTCCAGCTCCGCCCGATCCTCGATGCTTTGGCGACGCTCCCGATTGGTGGGCGGCGGCGTGGTCGCCTGTAGCCAGGGCTGGATCGAGGCGTACTGGGCATAGGGCACGGTGAGGTCGGTCACCAGGTCCTTGACCACCGGCATGTGGGGCAACGGATAGACGGCCACCGGTCCCCGGATGTCGGCGATCGGCTTGGTGCAGGCCAGGGTGTTGGTGCCGTCGATGTTCATGGCGCAGGAGCCGCAGACCCCCTCGCGGCACGACCGGCGGAAGGTCAGGGTCGGGTCGATCTCGTTCTTGATCTTGATCAGGGCGTCGAGGACCATCGGACCGCAGGTCGCGAGATCGACCTCGAAGGTGTCGAGGCGCGGAGTCCGTCCGGAGTCGGGATCGTAGCGGTAGATCTTGAACAGACGCGTTTTCGCGCCGGCGTCGGCCGACCGGTGATGGCGCCCTTCGGCGACCCGGGAGTTGGCGGGCAGAGTGAGCTGGACCATCTGGGATTCTCCTCGCGGTCTCAGTAGACGCGCTTCTTGGGCGCGATGTAGTCGATCTCGTCGGTCAGCGTCCAGGCATGGACCGGCCGATAGGTCAGGGTCACCTTGCCGTCGTCGCCGAACCAGGCGAGGCTGTGCTTCATCCAGGTCTCGTCGTCGCGCTCCGGGAAATCCTCGTGGGCATGGGCGCCGCGACTCTCCCGGCGCGCCTCGGCGGAAACCACGGTCGCCTTGGCGCAGGCCAGAAGATTCTCCAACTCCAGGGTTTCGACCAGATCGGAGTTCCAGATCAGCGACGAATCCGTCACCTTGACGCGGTCGAGCGAAGCGGCGATGTCGGTGATCTTCGCAACCCCCTCGGTCAGGGTCTTCGCGGTCCGGAACACCGCCGCGTCGGTCTGCATGGTGCGTTGCATGTAGTCCCGGATGCAGGCCGTCGACAGATCGCCCCCGGCATGGCGCAGCCGGTCGAGGCGGGCCAGGGACGGCTCGGCGGCGTCGGCCGGCAGCGGCTTCGGGGGATGCCCCGGCGCGATGTCCTCGCGCGCCTTGATGGCCGCCGCCCGCCCGAACACCACGATGTCCAGCAGCGAGTTGGTGCCCAGTCGGTTGGCCCCGTGCACCGAGGCGCAGGCGCATTCGCCGATCGCCATCAGACCCGGCTGCACGGCGTCCGGATCGTCGGCCGTCGGCCGCAGCACCTCGCTCATGTGGTTGGTCGGAATGCCGCCCATGTTGTAATGCACGGTCGGCAGCACCGGGATCGGCTGGCGGGTGGCGTCGACCCCGGCGAAGATTTTCGCCGTCTCGGTAATCCCCGGCAGACGCTGCATCAGGAGGTCCGGCCCCAGGTGCTCCAGGTGCAGCATGATGTGGTCGCCGCCGGCACCGACCCCGCGCCCCTCGCGGATCTCCACGGTCATGGCGCGCGACACCACGTCGCGCGACGCGAGGTCCTTGGCGGTCGGCGCATAGCGCTCCATGAACCGCTCGCCCTCCGAATTGGTCAGGTAGCCACCCTCGCCGCGCGCGCCCTCGGTGATCAGAACCCCGGCCCCGTAGACCCCGGTGGGGTGGAATTGCACAAACTCGTGATCCTGCAGCGGAATGCCGGCTCGCGCCGCCATGCCGTTGCCGTCGCCGGTGCAGGTGTGGGCCGAGGTGCAGGAGAACCAGGCGCGGCCGTAGCCGCCGGTCGCCAGCACCGTCAGATGGGCATTGAACCGATGAATGGTGCCGTCGTCCAGGTTCCAGGCGACGACCCCCCGACACACGCCCTCGGCGTCCATGATCAGGTCAAGGGCGAAGAACTCGACGAAGAACTCGGCGTCGTGCCGCAGGCTCTGCTGGTACAGGGTGTGCAGGATGGCGTGCCCGGTGCGGTCGGCGGCGGCGCAGGCACGCTGCACCGGCGCCTCGCCGAAGTTCCGCATGTGGCCGCCGAAGGGTCTTTGGTAGATAAGGCCATCCTCGGTTCGCGAGAACGGCACGCCGAAATGCTCCAGTTCAAGGACCGACGGCACCGCCTCGCGGCACATGTACTCGATGGCGTCCTGATCGCCCAGCCAGTCCGACCCCTTCACGGTGTCGTACATGTGCCACTGCCAGGAATCCTCGGCCATGTTGCCGAGCGCGGCGCCGATTCCGCCCTGCGCGGCGACCGTGTGGCTGCGGGTCGGGAACACCTTGGTCACGCAGGCCGTGCGCAGGCCGGCGGCGGTCATGCCGAGGGTGGCGCGCAGACCCGCGCCGCCGGCGCCGACCACCACCACGTCGTAGGAATGGTCGATGATTTCATATGCGGACATGGGGTCTCCTAGGCTCCGAAGGCAACGCGCGCGACGGCCAGCACGCCGCCGGTGGCGGCGAGGACGGCGACGAACCGGGTAACGACGAGGCCGATCATTTTCGACGTCTCGCCGGACGCGTAGTCCTCCACCACCACTTGCAGGCCGAGCGCCATGTGGTGACAGGCGACGAGGATGAAGAGGACCAGCAGCACCGCGTTGCCGAATATGCCGAGCCATGCCTTGAAGGCGGCGTGATCGGCGCCCTCCAGCGACACCACCGAGACAACCAGCCACAGGCTCAGCGGCACCAGGGCAACGGCGCTCAGCCGCTGCGCCAACCAATGACCGACCCCCTCGTGGGCGGCGCCGAGGCCGCGAACGCGGGACATCGGGGTTCGGTAGCGCGGCATATCGGTCCCTTTCCTAAAGCAGAACGACGAGCCAGGTCAGCCCGGTCAGGACGACGGCGAGGGCGACCACGCTCCATCCGGTGACCCGAAGGGTCGCGAGCTCGAATCCCAGGCCAACGTCCCAGGACAGGTGCCGAATGCCGTTCAGGAGGTGATAGAACAGACTGAACGTGAACCCGATCAGAACCAGCCGGCCGACCGGCGAGCCGATCACCGATTGTGCGGTGCCGAAAGCTTGTGGCCCGTAGGCGGCGGCGACGATCCAATAGAGGAACAGAAGCCCGCCCAGCGACAGGGCGACCCCGGTGATCCGATGCAGGATCGACAGCACCGACGTGATCTGTTTGCGGTAGATGGAAACGTGGGGGGAAAGCGGCCGGTCTCCGGTGGTCATGCTCAAGCGTCCCTTGGCGGTGCGAGCGGCCTCCGCAAACCGGCGGACGACCTGTACGGGTGGGAAATGCCCACTCCGTGGTTTAGCTCTCCGACACCGACGTGTCAATCTTCGCGACCGCACAATAAAGCCGAGTTCAAGGAGCTTATGGCCATTCATGGAGAGGCTTTACATTTTTGATCCGCATCGCCCGGTCGGCGGCGGCGCTCGGGCGTCGCCTGGCCGGGCGATGGGCGGGACGGTGACGAGCCTGCGGGCGCGCTCCGTTCATCCACAGAGTCATGCACAGCACGCCGCATCCCGAGGGCGCCCGCCGGACGCCGCCGGCGGAGCACCCTCGGAAGACCAGGAACGTCCGCCGTGGCGGTGGTTTTGGCGGCCGCGCGCACCCCGGAACCGGCCATATCCGGTTCGCGCCGTTCTTTCGCACCCGCGAACCGGATTTCGGATCCGCCGTCGAGCGGCCGGCGTTCGGGCATGTCCGTTATCGGATCTCGGGCTCGGCGCCCTCTCCCGCGACGTACAATAGCCGGCGCGCGGCCCCGCACGTCGCGGCGCCGGTCTCGGCGAATACCGCGTCGGGGCGCATCCGATGGCGGAACCAAGTAAACTGGCGCTTGGCATAGCGCCGGCTGTCGCGCATCGCCAGGGATCTCGCCTCGCCCAGACTCAAGGCCCCATGCAGGTACGCGCGCAACGGCGGCACCCCGACCGCCTTCATCACCGGCAACGCCGCGTCGAGTCCCCGGGCGTCCAGGGCCGCCACCTCGTCCAGCGCGCCGGCCGCCAGCATGCGATCGAACCGCGCCTCGACGCGGCCATAGAGCCGCTCGCGCGGCGGGTCCAGCAGCAGCGTTCGAAACACCGCGCCGGGCAGCGGCGGCGCCGGCGGTCGCTCGGCCTGCCAGTCGCCCAGCGATCGCCCGGTGGCCAGAACCACCTCGTAGGCCCGGATCAGGCGCTGGCCATCCCCGTCCGGCAGACGGGCCGCCGCCCGTGGATCACGCTCGGCCAACCGGTTCCGGAACGCGGCGCCGCCGAGTTCGGCGTGCAGGCGACGCGCCTCGGCCCGGATGTCGGATGGGATGTCCGGAAGCGGCGACAGCCCCTCCCTCAGCGCTTGCAGATAAAGGCCGGTGCCGCCGATCAGGATCGGCGGCGCGCCGGCCGCCCAGGCGTCGCCGATCTCGGCCACCGCCATGTCCAGCCAACGCGCCACCGAGCAGATGTCCCGACCCGGCAGAATCCCGTACAGGCGGTGCGGCGCGCGGGCCAGATCGGCCGCTTCCGGGCGCGCCGTGAGGATGCGCAAGTCATCATAAACCTGCATGCTGTCGGCGTTGATCACCCGGCCGCCGACCGCCTCGGCAAGCCGAAGCGCGAGGTCCGACTTGCCGCTCGCGGTGGGTCCCGCGACGACCATCACCGATCTTGCGTTTTGCATTCCCGACCCATTACAAACACATGACACGTCATCGCGCGTCAGTGGTCGCCAAGAACGAGAAGGATGGCATGACGGAGATCGCCGTCTCCAGCGAATTCGCCGAACGAGGATTGAACGTCGCCCTCGGCTGCCTGCGCTGCCGCGTCAATCCGCAGGCCGCCGCCAATGGCCTCGACGCGGCCCTCGTGGAGACGCTGGAAACGGCCCGCGGACGGGTGTTCGAAACCCCCATCGCCGAATGGCCGGCCATCGCCGGCACCCGCCGCGCCTACCGGGCGCTGGGCAAGGACCCGGCCCGCTACCGGCCATCGGCCGAGGCGCTGCTGCGCCGCGTCAAGCAGAACCGCGACCTGTACCGGATCAATCCAGTGGTCGACGTCAACAATCTGATCTCGATCCGCACCGGCTATTCCATCGGCTGCTACGACTCCAACCGGATCGACGGCCCGATCGTCTTCCGACGCGCCGGAGCCGGCGAATCCTATCGGGGCATCGGACGGGCCGATCTGAACCTGGAGGGCCTGCCGGTGTTCGCCGACCGCCAGGGACCGTTCGGCAGCCCCACCTCGGATTCCGAGCGAACCCGGATCGCCGGGGACACGCGGGACATCCTGATGATCCTTATCGGCTTCGAGGACACCCAGGAACTGCGCGAGGCGATGGGCCATGCCGCCGGGGCTCTGGAGATGTATGCCGGCGCCAACGGAGTCGCGGTGCGGCTGGTCAAAGGCGGACCGTGAGCGCCGCCCTCGATGGGCTGCTGCTGGGGGCCGGCCTGATCATCGCCATCGGCGCCCAAAACGCCTTCGTGCTGCGTCAGGGCATCGCCCGACGCCACGTGCTGGTCGTGGTCGCCCTGTGCACCCTGTCCGACATGCTGCTGATCGCCGCCGGCGTGGCCGGCCTGGGCGGCCTGATCGCCGCTCATCCGGATCTCGTTGTCGCGGTCACCCTGGGCGGCGTCCTGTTCCTGTCCGCCTATGCCCTGCGCGCGGCGCGGGCGGCGCTCGATCCGGGCCGCCTGGACAGCGGCGGCGGCGCCGAAAGCGACCCGCGACGAGCGATCGCCGTCGCCCTGGCGCTGACCTGGCTCAATCCGCACGTCTACCTGGACACCGTGGTCCTGCTGGGCGGCCTGTCGAGCCGCTTCGCGCCCCCGGACCGGCTCGGCTTCGCGCTCGGCGCGATGGCGGCGAGCCTGCTGTGGTTCGTCGCCCTCGGCTACGGAGCGCGGCTGCTGGCGCCGCTGTTCGCGCGACCGGGGGCCTGGCGGGCGCTCGACCTCACGGTCGCCGCGATCATGGCTTGGCTGGCCGGCAAGCTGGCGTGGAGTTTGATCTAGGACCTGTTGACAATCATCTTGGGGCCTCGGTTCGCAGGCGCGCCCACTCGCGGTCCTCGAAGGCGATGAAGGCATCGATCAGCGGCCGATAGATGGCCTCCACCAGATCCGGGTCCATGCCCTTCTCCGTTGCCCGCTTGCGCGCCTTGGTCACCACGTCCTCGATCCGCTCCGGCACCACCACCGACGCGCGGGTCGGCTTGAGGCGCGCCGCCTGCGCCACGTAGCCGGCCCGCTCGGCCAGCAGCGGCACGATCAGCCTGTCCAGCCGGTCGATCTCGGCCCTGACCTCGGCCATCGAGGCGCAACGACGAATGGTCCGGGCGGCGTTATCGGCTGGCATTGCTGGCCGCCTCCGTCGGCACTTGGCACAGCGCCGCCTGCACCGGATCGCCCGGCTCGGCGTCGAACCACGTCGCCCCGATCGGCAGCCCGTTCGCATCGAAGGTGTCGGCGGGCGACAACTCGGCGAACCGGCCGTTTCGGCAGTCGGACATGCGCAGGATCGACCGCGTCGGCCCCTGGCGCTCGGCGAGGATGACCTCGCCCATCGCGTATCCATCCAGCGATTCGTTGCGGGCCACCGCCCCGGTGTCGATCATCGCCATGCGCACGACGCGCGGCACCAAGTAGGTCCAGGGTTGCCAGAACATCGACTGGCCGATCTCGCGGATCACCTCGACGCGCGGCGGAAGCTGCGCCTTGAACCGCGTCGCCCAGGAGTATTCATCCCAGATATTGTAGGCCATCATGGACAGCCCCACGGCGAGGGGCACCAGGAAACGGGGCGGCTTGCGACGCAGGGATCGGAACGCCGACCAGATCAACAGCCAGGCACCCAGTCCGACCGCGAACACGGCGAGAAGATGATACAGCATTGCTCCTCCAGGGGACGGTTGTCCGGCCCACGTTGTTATAGCCTGTTATGTTGTTATAACCCGTTATGGCGCTAAATCGTCAACTCGCGGAGTGGCCGACCCTTCGCGCCGCACCGGTGCTGGGCCTGGGCGATGAACAACTCGCCGCAGGCGATGGCGTCGACCAGGGCGTTGTGGGCCCGATAGCGCGGCAGATTGTAGGCTTGGCGCACCGCGTCCAGGCGCAGGGCGCCCTTGGTGATTTCCTGGTCGCGCGCGCGCAGCAGCCGTTTTTCGAGCAGCAGGGTGTCCACGGTCGGCACCTCGAACGGCAGACGATAGACCTTGCGGCAAGCGGCATTCAGGAACCTCCATTCGATGCGCGCGTGGTGCGCCACCATCACCCGCCCCGCCAACACCGGCAGAAGGCGTTCGAGCCCGTCCCTCAGCGGCGGCGCGGCAACCAATTCGTCATGGGTGATGCGGTGGATGACCGCCGACTCCTCGGTCAACTCGCCGAACGGCCGGACCAGTTGATGCCCCATCACCGAGAAGTCCAGGCGCTGGTCGCGGATCAGCACCCAGCCGATGCTGATGATCTCGTGCTCGACCGAGTTCAACCCGGTGGTTTCAAGGTCCACGGCGACATATTCGATCTCTCGGTAGTCGTCCTCCGGCCACGGGTAGGGGGTACGGTAGAACGTCCGCACGCCCCCCTCGGGCGCCTTGCGGGCCAGCCATTCGCGGCGCACGTCCCAGGTCCGGAAAAACCCCATCATCGCCCGCCCGCCGGGTCACATGGTCACGTGGTACGCGTTGGCCATCGACGACTGGATCGTCTTGACGACCTGGAAGGCATCGCGCAGGTGATCGCGCTCGAACCGCGACAGAGCGTTCGGGTCCATGAAGTTGTTGGGCTTTTCGCCATTGCGGATCTGCTCGGCCTGATGGCGCAGCCGGGTGATGGCGATGAACTCGTAGGATTCCAGGAGGTCGCGGGCGCCGCTGGTGCTGAGCGAGCCCTTGCGGCGTTCGGCGTTCAGCCTGTCGTGCGTGTTGACGGCACGCAGGCCCTCCTCCAGGGCGTTGATCCGCGCGATATCGACCACCGGCACCACGCCGGCATGCTTGAGATCGAATTCGTTGTCGTGCTCGCCGCCGCGAATCAGCACGAATCCCCGGAAGAACCCGATCGGCGGCGAATGGGTCAGTGCGTTGGCCACCATGTGCGACAGGAACAATTGGTTTTTTTGCGCCTTGTCCAGGATCAGACCCTGAAGATCGGTGAACAGCGCCTTTTCGCCCCACACCGGCCGCATGTCGAAGAAGATGCACGACAGCATCAGGGCCTTCGGCTCCGGCTGATCGATCCACTTGGAGAAATAGCGGCGCCACTGGGCGAGTGGCTGGCGCCATTTCGGGGTCGAGGCCATCATATCGCCTGGGCAATAGACATAACCGCAGGCGTGCAGCCCGTCGTTGACGTAGCGGGCCAGCGACGTGAAATAGTCGCCGTGCGCCGCCGCGTCGAAGGAGTCGTCGAGGATCAGGCAGTTGTCCTGGTCCGACACCCCGGTCTGCTCGTGCCGGGCCTGCGAGCCGCTGGCCATCCAGGCATAGGGCACCGGCGGCGGCCCGAGTTCCTCCTCCGCCAGCTTCAGCAGGCGTTGGGTCGCCGCGTCGGCGATGCTGGTGATGATGTGGCCGATATTGTGGGCGGTGGCCCCGGCGTCGACCAGATAGACCAGCAGGTGCGGAATCTGCGATACCACCCCGGCCAGGCCATCGAACGTGGTGCGTTGATGGATGTCGCCCACCATGTAGACCGCCGACAGAGTCTGACGGCGGACCAGATTGGTGTTGGTGATGACCCCGGCCAGGCGACCGCCGGACATGATCGGGAGATGGCTGATGTTGCGCCGCGACATGGTCATCAGGGCATCGAACGCCAGATCGTCCGCGTCCAGGGTGACCGGGTCGGAGGTCATCATCCGGCGCACCGGGGTCGCGTAGTCGACGCCGCCGGCGACCACCCGGTTGCGCAGATCGCGGTCGGTGATGATGCCAACCAGACGGTCGCTGTCGCACACCGGTAGACAGGACACGTTCTCGTCGCGCATCCGCGCCGCCGCCGCCTGGATGCTGTCATCGAGACCGATGACCACCGGCTCGGCGCGCTCCATCAGATCGCCCAGCCGCTGCGCCATCAGTTTGAGCTGTTCGTCGGCGGTCCGGCCATGGGCATGGGCGCCGCGCAACCGCTCCGCTCCCGGCGGCGCGAAGAAATAGGAAAACTGAGGGAAATCGCGGCGCAGCCGGTCGAACTGCGGCTTCGGCAGCAGATACAGCAGGGTGTCCTCGATCGCGGTGATCCGGTTGATGGCCTTGCCGTCGCCGATCAGGGCCTGGCTGCCGAACGCCTCGCCCTCCCCGAGGCGGGCCAGCAAGTGACCTTCCCGCGAATGGGCCTCCACGGCACCGCTGCGCACCACGTGGAGAAACGCGCAGTCCGTCTCCGGCTCCAGGATCACCATGCCGCGCCGGGCATAGGAGGCCTGCATGCTCGCCGGCAGCGTTCTGAGGACCTCCTCCGGCAACAGATCGAACGGGTGGTATTCGGCGAGGAAATCGCTGATCTCGACCAGTTCGATATCCATGTCGGGCGGCCTCCGGGCGGCGATTCGAGGGACCCTGGGATGGTAGCACAAAGCAACGGACCCCGCCCAATCGGGCGGGGTCCGCGTTGCGTGTCAACCGGTCGCCGGGACCGCCGTGCACGGCGCCTAGTGGATCGGACCCAACGCTTGGCACCCAAGCTTTGGATCGGTCGATCCACTAAGCTATTGATCTGGTGGTGCGATTCAGCCAACGGATGGGACTCATCCGTTGGCATCGAACCACTAGTGGGCCTGGGCCTCGCCGGAACCGCGCGGCACCCGGACGTCCTCGACCAGATGCTGGATGTGCTCCGGCGGCGGGGAGGTGACCTTGGAGACCGCCATCGCGACCGCGAAATTGATCATCGCGCCGATCGCGCCGAAGGCTTCCGGCGCGATGCCGAGCAGGTGGTTGTCCGACGTGTTGGCCATCATCGCGGTGCCCGGGATGAAGAACCACCCCTTGAACCAGAAGATGTACAGCAGCGTGGACCCGATACCCGACAGCATGCCGGCGATCGCCCCGGTGTTGTTCACCGACTTCATGAAGATGCCCATCATCAGGGCCGGGAAGATCGACGACGCGGCAAGACCGAACGCCAACGCCACCACCTGGGCCGCGAAGCCCGGCGGATTCAGGCCGAAATAGCCGGCCACCGCGATCGCGCCGGCCATCGACAGACGGGCGGCCCACAACTCGCCGCGCTCCGAGATGTCCGGGTTGATCATCGACTTGGTGATGTCGTGCGAAATCGCCGTCGAGATGGCGAGCAGAAGGCCGGCCGCCGTCGACAGCGCCGCGGCGAGACCGCCGGCCGCCACGATGGCGATGACCCAGTTGGGCAACCCGGCGATTTCCGGATTGGCCAGCACCATGATGTCGCGGTCGACCTTGAGCTCGGAGCCCTTCCAGCCGAACGTCTCCGCCTTGGCGGCGAAGTCCGCGTTCTTCTCGTTGTAGTACTGAATGCGGCCGTCGCCGTTCTTGTCATCGAACGTCAGGAGGCCGGTGGTCTCCCAGTTCTTGAACCACTGCGGACGTTCATCGTAGCTCAGGCTGCCCTCGGGAGAGCCGACCTCGCCCGGCTGAATGGTCTGCGACAGGTTCAGGTAGGCCATGGACCCGACCGCCGGCGCGGTGGTGTAGAGGATGGCGATGAACACCAGCGCCCAACCGGCCGAGGCCCGCGCGTCGCGCACCTTGGGCACGGTGAAGAAGCGGATGATCACGTGCGGCAGGCCGGCGGTGCCGATCATCAGGGAGAATGTATACAGCATCATGTTCAACGTGTTCGTCTTCATGGCCGTATACTGGGCGAACCCGAGATCGGTCAGGATGGTGTCCAGCTTGGTCAGCAACGGAGTGCCGTCCTCCAGGCCGGACCACAGGCCGAGCTGCGGAACCGGATTGCCGGTCAGATTCAGGGAGATGAAGATCG
>JANQIL010000120.1 GCA_028282245.1 Magnetospira sp. | reverse complement strand
GCCTGGAACAAGCTGATCAGCAACCCGCAAACCATCATGTCAATCGGATGGCGCGATTGGGCACTCATGGCGAGATAATTATTGCCGTTGGTATTACATAGCCATCAAGGGCATCGCGTAATCAGCGGTCGATCCCGGGCGGTGATACGGGTGGCTCAGCGACCCAAACCATCTGCGGCAGCCAACATGACAGCCATACCCGCACCACCTGCGCCAACACAGCTTCTCACCGCGAAAGGCGCCAAGAAAAGAGGTAAGGCCGCATGAGCCGCGTTCTTCACGGTCGACGAAATCGGTGCCGAGCATAGCTTTATCGTCCATTCCTGTGTTGTACACAGTGGACAACCTGCTTGTCGGTAACGTTCCGATTTTCTCTTTACTTTCAGGCAGTTACTGAAATTGGCGTCCCCTAGGGGATTCGAACCCCTGTTGCCGCCGTGAGAGGGCGGTGTCCTAGGCCTCTAGACGAAGGGGACCCGGAAGCAAGGCCCGTTATCTACGGTAAAGGCCGCCACCGGTCAAGAGGGTTGTCCGTTCCTCCATTAACGTGCGGCGCCACGGCAACCGGCGCGCCGAAACGATTGCCGACGCGACGGCCGATGGGCCAACCCCGGCGCCTACGCCGGTACCGGCGCGGCTCGCGGCGGCGCGCCGGATGTCCCCCGGCCCTCGCGGGTTCGGATGCGGAAGGCGAAGGTGTAAAGGATCGGCAGGACGATCAGGGTGAGCACCGTGCCGAACAGCAGCCCGCCCATGATCGAGACCGCCATGGCGCGGAAGAAGGTATCGAACAGCAGCGGAATCAGACCGAGGGCGGTGGTCAGCGCGCCGACGGTGATCGATACCAGGCGCCCGACGGAGCCGGCGAGCACCGCGTCATAGGGCGCGAGGCCGTCGCGCATGCCGCTTTCGACCTGATCGATCAGGACGATGCCGTTCTTGATCAGCATGCCCTGCAGGCTGAGCACGCCCAGAAGCGCCATGAAGCCGAAAGGTTCGCCGCTCAAGAGAAGTCCCGGGGTAACCCCAACGATGCACAGCGGCACGGTCAGGAAAATGATGATCGGCTGACGCAGGCCGTTGAACAGCGCGACCAGGATGACGAGCGTGATGATCATTCCGATCGGCACCTTGGCGTTCACGTTCGCCTGCCCGTCGACCGAGGCCTCGTACTCGCCGCCCCATTCGAAGGAATAGCCTTCCGGCAACGGAATGGCCTCGATCGCCGGCTGAACGCGGGCCTGCAACTCATAGGCCTCCATGCCCTGGGGATCGGCCTGCACGGTAATCGTGCGCTGACGGTCGCGGCGCCAGATCAGCGGCTGCTCCCAGGTGTGATCGACGCCGGACAGAACCTGGCCGAGCGGCACGCCGTGGTCCGCGAAACGGGAATAAACCTGCACCTGTTCGAGCCGGTCGGCGTCGCGGCGCTCCCCGGCCGGTAGGCGCCAGACGATGGGCAGCAGGTCGTCGCCCTCCCGGTAGGCACCCACCTGTGCGCCGTCGGTCACCCGCAGCAGGGAGAAGGCGACGTCCTCGCGGGTGATCCCGGAACGCCGCGCGCGCGGCTGGTCGAACACGGGTCGGACCGCCCGGGTCATCTGTCGCCAGTCGTCGCGGACATATTTCGCGCCCGGCTCGGCGGCGAGAATCGCCTTGGCCTCGGCGGCGAGATCCTTGAGAACCTTCGGGTCGGGGCCGCTGAAACGGGCCTCGATCTTGAATTTCTCGGTCGTCGCCAGCGGAAACACGCGCATGCGCGGCTCCGCCTGGGGAAAGCCGTCGACGAGATACCGGTCGCCATGGGCGACCATCGCCGGGACGTAATCGGCGCTTTCCAGTTCGATGATCAATTGTCCGTAGCTGCGAAACGGGATCTCGGGATTGAGCGAGATCTGGAACCGCACCGGGCCGGATCCCACGAAGGTGGAGACGCTCACCACCGGATCGAGTTCCAGGAAGTGTGCCTCGATCTCGCGCAGATCCTCGGAAACGTCGTCGATCCGCGCGCCTTCGGGCAGCCAATAATCGAGCATGACCGCCGTCCGGTTCGAACTCGGAAAGAAATTCTGGCTGACGAAGGTGAAGCCGTAGCCGGCCAAGCCGATCAGCCCGACCATCAGGCCGAGGATCAGCAGTCGGTAATTGAGCGACAGGTTCAGGGCGCGACGATATATGGCGAATACCGGCCCGGAAAAGGGATCGTCCTCGCCTTCGGTCGGCGACTTCAACAGCATGTGGCAGAGCACGGGCGTGACCGTGACCGCCAGACCCCAGCTGATCAGCAACGCGATGGCAATGACCAGAAACAGCGTGGCAACATATTCGCCGGTCTCATCGGGCGACAGGAAAATCGGCAGAAAGGCGGCGATGCCGACGAGGGTGGCGCCGAGCAGGGGCCAGGACAGATCGCGAATCGCGCGCGCCGCCGCGTCGATCCGGCCGTCGCCGCGTTTCATCCGCACGAGAATGTAATCGGTGACGACGATGGCGTTGTCGACCAGGATGCCGAGTCCGACGATCATCGCGCCGACCGACATGCGCTGCAGGTCGATGCCCGCGATGCGCATGACCAGCATCGTCGCCAGAATCGTCAGGACGAGGCCGAGCCCGACGATCAGGCCACCCCGCAGGCCCATGAATAGCCAGACGACACCCAGGACGATGACGCAGGCCGCGACCAGGCTGAGGACGAAGGAGCCGATCGCCCGATCGACGATCGCCGGCTGATAGGACACGATGCCGATCTCGATGCCGACGGGACGCTGGGCCTCGAGCTCGTCGAGCCGTGCCCGGACGGCCTCCCCCATGCGGACAATGTTGGCGCTGGCGACCGGCGACAATCCGATCGCCATGGCGTTGTAGCCGTTGAACCGCATGAGCCGATCGAGCGGATCGACGACGGCGCGCCGGACGTCCGCGATGTCGCGCAGCAGGACGAGGCGATCGTCGACGGCCCGCCCCACCACGAGACCGCCGATGTCCTCGACCGCGTTGAAGGTTCCGGTGATTTCCACCCGAAGGCGTTCGCGCCCGGATTCGAACGCGCCGGCCGGCACCACTTGGTTCTGGGTGGACAGGGCGCGCAGGACATCGTCGACGGTCAGGCCGAGATTGGCGAGACGCGCGCTCGACACCTCGATCTCTATGGTCTCCTTGCGCTCGCCCCAGAAGGCGGCCCGCGACACGCCGTCGACCAGAAGGAGTTCGCGTTGCAGCGCCTCGGCATAGTCCGAAAGCTCGGCGAGCGGCACGCCGTCGCCGTAAACGGCCAGCAGCACGCCATAGACGTCGGCGTAATCGTCGTTGACCTGAGAGGGCAGCACGCCCTCGGGCAACAATCCCTGGACGTCGTTGACCTGACGCCTGAGCATGTCCCAGATCTGCGGAAGCTTTTCCAATCGGTAGCGGTCGTCGATGTCCACGAAGATTATCGACTCGCCGGCCCGCGACAGCGAGCGGACATGGTCCAGTTCCGGGACTTCCTGGACCGCGCGTTCGATTTGCTCGGTGACCTGGCGCTCGACATCGGCCGGCGAGGCGCCGGGCCAAGCCGTATAGACGGTCGCCGTCTTGATGCTGAACACGGGGTCCTCGAGCCACCCGAGCTTGAAATAGGACTGAACGCCGAGAACGGCGAGCAGCCCCACCACGAAAAGGGTGAAGGCCTTGCGCCGGATGGCGAAAACCGCGGGATTCATCGATCGTCCCCCGCCGCCATCGCCGTGCGCGGCCACGCCATGGGTCGCACGCGCTGTCCCTCCCGCAGGAAGTGAACGCCGTAGGCGACAATGCGCTCGTTGCCTTCGAGGCCGCCGGCGAGGCGCGTGCTATCGTCGGCGATTCCGCTCACGGCGACCGGCCGCGCCGACACCGTCGGCGGCTCGCCGGCGACGACCCAGACGAAATCGCCACCCTCGGTGCCGGCGAAAACGGCGCTGGAGGGCACCAGAATCTCGCTTTCGGATCCGAATGCGGGTCCGGCGAAGCGGACATGGGCGGTGCCGGAAAGGCCCGCGAGCGGCGCGGCGCCATCCAAGCCGGCGATGCGCAACGCGGTCCGGTAGGCGCCGGTGTCGGCCGCCAGCTCGGAGGCGATCTCCCGGATCTCGGCGGCATGGCGCCGACCCGGCCGGTCGGACAACTCGACCTCGATTCCGAGCACGTCGGGCAGGCGGGGAATGATCGTTTCCGGCAGGTTGACGATGAGATCGACCCCGGAGGTGTCATGGAACGTGAGCACCGGCGCGCGGGCCATCACATAATCGTGCAGATCGATATGCAGACGGGCGATTCGCCCGTCGGAGGGGGCGAGAAGCCGCGTGTCCTCAAGCGCCGCCCGGGCCGTCGCCAGCTGCTCGACCAGCGAGGCGACCTCGGCCGAGGTCCGGTCGCGCTCGGCGGTCGCCCGGTCGAGGTCGGCGACGGAGACCGCCCCCCGCTCGACCAGTTCCGCCCGCCGGCGATGGTTGAGTCCGGCGAGACGGCGCGCCGCCTTGGCCGCGTCGAGGCGCGCCTCGAGTTCCGCGACGGCCAGATCGAAATCACGCGGATCAATCCGGGCGAGCAGGGTGCCGGCGGCGACCTCCTCGCCTTCGCGAACCGGCAGATCGATCAGCGGGCCGCCGACCCGGAACGCCAGCTTCGAGGAGCGGGCCGGGTGGACGGTGCCGGGAAAGGCGCGCAGTTCCGTCGATGGCCGCACCGCGACATCGATCACCCGGGCCGGGCGAACGATATCGGCGTGTGGCCCGAGAACCGCTCCGTCCTCCCCGCCGAGGACCGCGTGATCGTCGGGACGAGGGGTCGATCCGCCGTTCGTGACGAAGAACGTCGCCGCCGTTCCACCAACCGCCAGCACGATGGCCACTCCCAGCACGGCGACGATGCGGCGGCGCCTGGTCTTCCGATTCCCATCGAGACGCATCACCTCGACCTCCAAGGTAAACAGAACTGTTTCGTTTACATTTAAGACACGACCGGCTACGGTGTCAAACACAATGTCCAATCGTTCCAGCACCCCACACCCACGGCCCCGCCAGTTGCGCGCCGACAAGCGGCGGGCGATCCTCGACGCGGCCACCCGGGCCTTCATGCGCGACGGCTTCGGCCTCGCCGGCATCGACCGGATCGTCGAGGACTCCGGCGTCTCGAAACGCACCCTTTACGCGCATTTCCCAAGCAAGGAAGCGTTGTTCGGCGCGATCATCCGGGAATACTGCGACGTGATCCTAACCCCGTTGCGCGAGGTCGATATCGGCGACCGCGATCCGCGCGAAACGCTGATCGCCCTCGGTCGGATGTTCTGGAAGGTGCTGCTGTCGCCCGAGGGGCTGAGCCTGTATCGCGTGGTGATCGCCGAGGCCGAACGGTTTCCCGATCTGGGGCGGGTCTTCTACGAATCCGCTCACGACGCGGCGGCCCGCCTGCTGGCCGACTATATCCGCGAAAAGACTGAAGAGGGCATCTTTCGCGACATCGACAGCCGCCAGACGGCCGAAGGCTTCTTCGCGCTGGTGCGCGGATTTATTTACGAGCGCGCGCTGCTCGACATCGACACCGAGCGCGACCGGAACGCCCTCGAGGACTCCCTGGCCTTCGCGGCCGACGTGTTCCTGAACGGTATCCGGCGAACGCCCGCCACCGATGTTTGACGGGACGGAAAGCCCTTGAGGGTCTTGAGGCGCCTAGTGGATCGGATCCAACGCTTGGTACCCAAGCTTTGGATCGGTCGATCCACTAAGCTATTGATCTGGCGGTTCGATTCAGCCAACGGATGGGGCTCATCCGTTGGCATCGAACCACTAGCCCGGATTTCTCACCATCGTGTTTTTTGGGCCGTTCTGACGTTGGTCGGCTTTACGTGTTCGGTCGAGCGCATGGCCTACCGGCCGGTGGACCCGGCTGGATTTATCTGGTCTGTTTCCTCTGCTGTTGAAGGTTGGGTTTCGGAGCCGC
>JANQIL010000077.1 GCA_028282245.1 Magnetospira sp. | reverse complement strand
GATCCGGCCGGCGTCGAGGCGGCCGGTCGCCGCCGCCGGATGGATCGGCCCAATGGGCGCCGAATGGGCGAACGCCTTGGCGGCCTCCCAGGGCCAGCCGCGCGCCTTGGCCTCCGCCTGCCGGTCGCGTCGGGTCAGATCGATGCCCACCGCATGGCCGAACGCCGTGTTGCCGGGGCCGACCGCGACCACCAGTTCGACCTCGTGGTCCAGGCGTCCGGTGGCCGGCGGATAGGGCACCGCGAAGACGGCCACGCCGCCGCGCGCCGCGTGGGCCGGCTTGGCGAAGAAAACCGGCGGCTCGCGGTCCGGGTCGGCGCCCATCTCGCGGGCGTGGTCGGCGTAGTTGCGGCCCACGCAGTGAATGTGACGAACCGGGAACAGGCGTCCGTCGCCGGTCACCGGAACCAGCACCCTCGGGGGCATTGGGAAGACCGTATCGCTTCCGGCCGGCGGCGGGGTCACTCGGCGGTGCCCAGGCGACGGCGCACCGCCTCGCGCATGTCGGCCAGGACCATCAGATTCTCGTCGATTTCCTTGAGCAGGAAACGCGCCTCGTCGGTGTCGATCACGCCGTCGTCCTCCAGGAACTCGTAGGTCTTGCGCAGCACATCGGAGAATTCCTTGGAAACCCGCGAGATATGGGCCAGCCATTCGAGATCGGTGGTTTCCGGCGGCACCTCGATCACCAGCAGCCCGGCCTCGGCGGCCAGGTGCTCGGTCACCGGGTGGGTGCCCGCCTCGCGCTCCAGGATCTGCACGATGTGAACCGGCATGCTGCGGTCCGGCTTGTGGGGATCGGCGTAATCATGAAGCACGGTCTTGCCGCGCTCGCACGCCGCTTCCGCTTCCTTCAATCCGCCAACATCGTTGATCAGTTTCTGGGTCGCCGCGGCGATGGTGCCGTATTTGCGTGGGGCGTGGGAGCCCACGGTCCGCATATCGCTATCACCCCGCCATTCGAAATCGTTGAAGCTCCATGCCTTGGGAAGAAATATACCAAGTCCGCGAGCGGCAAAACCACCAAAAAATCCGCTTCGTGGCGTGGCGAACCGACGGTTCGCGACACCTTGCGGCGCGGCGATCGAAAGCCAGCGGCCGGCACGCCGGTCGCGAAGGGTGGGGGGATTGTTCCGGTCGATCGGGGCGGGCGCCCCCGCTTAGGCCCGGCCGGGAACTCGGGTCCCGACCGGCGGACCTATCGGCGGTCTAGCGCCGACGGATGGTGCGCATGACCACCGGCTTTCGGCCGGGAACGATCAGGCGGCTTGCAAGGAGACTGTTGGGCATGGGAACCCTCCATTGATCCGAATTGTTGTTCTTGGAACGCCGTTTTCCGACGTCCTCGCGGCACGCCGTTTTTGACCGCGCCACATCCTAATGTAGGCGTGAGTCGTTTCGAATCAATGAAACGGAGGTGAAGTTTGGGTGACCGGCCGGCCCCTGCCGGCGATCGTCCCCGTTAGAACGAGGGATGTCGCTCGGTCAGGCGCAGCATTTGTAACTCGCCGAGGGCGCGCAGCAGGAAACTGCGGTCGGCCGGGCTGCGGTTGCCGGCCAGCATGGCGCGAATGACGTGGTCGGCATGGTAGCCGCCTTGGCGGTGCATGCGACGGGCGAACGACGCCGGGGTTTGCTTGATCATTGGCCTAGCCTCCCTTGAGATCTAGTATCAAGTGAATTATGAGCCAATGCCGGATACAGTACCGTGATTTTCATCACATGTAGACAGAAAAACGTTTAACAATACGAAATCTAGTATCCGTTGAGGGGTTTCGGTAACAGGATGCCGTGGTTGCCGTCACCGCCCGAAGATCCGCGAGAGTCCGCTGTCGGACCGGAACTCCCAGGCCCAGGGCCGTTCGAACTTGTGGCGACAGCCATCGGACGACAGGTCGCAGTTGGTGCTCATCCGGATCGCCCCGCGCACCGGCCAGGTGTCAATCGGCGTCCCGTCGGCGTAATGGTAGGAAAACCGGACCTTGTTGCCGCTTTTCGGCGTGTAGGTGCCCAGGTGAAACCGGCGCGCCTCCTCCTCCCAGACGGCGATCCAGGCCGCCTGACCGAGCCGGAACGCGCGGGTCGGGTGGTCCGCCGCGAGACAGCCGCCCGGTGGCGCGAAGATCTTGTGAGTGTTCGTGTCGACGATCTTACAGGCGGCGTCGCCACCGGCCCGCGCCTCGACGTAAACCCGGCAATTGCGCAGCACGAAGTGCAGAAGCCGACGGTCGGAGGCGCCGTCGAACAAGCCGCGCACCGGGATCGGCGCCGCCAGGCCGCCGTCGATCAGCGCCGCCGCGCCGTCGTCGGTGGCGACGAACCTCAGCGGATGCTCGGAGTCGCACAGGCAGTCCTCGGCCAGCGCCGGCGGGGTGGCGAGGAGAAGAAGGGCAAGGAGCGTCGTCAATCGTTTCATGAAGAGCGTTATAATATAACTTTTCAATTCAGAAAAGGGTCAATTGATCGCCCGCTCGCGGTGGCGGCATGAACCGCGAGCAATCCAGGTCCGGCCGTAGCCGCGCTTCCTCCATGCCGATGCGACGCGACGCCACCTGGAACCGCCGGGCCAGCAAGTCGGCCAGCGGTCCCGCGCCGCGCATCCGGAGGCCGAACCGGGCGTCGTTGAGCGCGCCCTCGCGGCACTGGCGGATCAGAGCCAGGACCCGCCGCGCCCGATCGGGAACATGGGTCGCGAGCCAGTCGGCGAGCAGGGCGTCCAGTTCGTGCGGCAGGCGAATCAGAATGTAGCCGCCACGGACCGCTCCGGCATCGCGCCCGGCGGCCAGGATCGCCTCCAGTTCATGATCGTTGAGCCCGGGAATCATCGGCGCCGCCAGAATTCCGGTCGGCACCCCGGCGGTGGACAACTCGCGGAGCACCGCCAGCCGCCGTCCGGGGCGGACGGCGCGGGGCTCCAGGGTGGCGGCCAGACCGTCATCCAACGTGGTCACCGACAGGCAGACCCGGGCCATGCCGCGCGCCGCCATCGGCCCGATGATATCCAGGTCGCGCAGTATAAGGGCCGACTTGGTGACGATCGTGAACGGATGATTGAAGTCGCGCAGAACCTCCAGGATGCCCCGGGTGATCCGGTGTTCGCGCTCGATCGGCTGATAGGGGTCGGTGTTGGTGCCCAGCGCCACCGGCTGGCAGCGGTAGGATGGCCGGCGCAGTTCCTTTTCGAGGAGCGCGGGGGCGTTCGGCTTGGCGAACAACCGGGTCTCGAAATCGAGGCCCGGCGACAGCCCGAGGAACGCGTGGCTCGGCCGCGCGAAGCAATAGACGCAGCCGTGCTCGCAGCCCCGGTAGGGGTTGATCGAGCGGTCGAACGGCACGTCGGGCGATGTGTTGCGGGTCAGCACGCTGCGGCTGGCGTCGGTCTCCACCGTGGTGCGTAGCGGCGGTAGAGGCTCGTCGACGGTTCCCCAGCCGTCGTCGACCACCGATCGGGCCTGGGACTCGAATCGGACATCCGGGTTGAAGGTGGCGCCGCGTCCCTTGCGGGCCCGGGTCGGCGGGGTTTCCATCATGCGGAAAGGCTATCGACAAGACAAGAACATTGCAAGAACAAACGAGAGCTGGATTGGCGGTCCAATCGATCGTCGCCGCATGCTATCAAGCCCTTCATGCTGAGCGTCGTGATTCCGGCCTTGAACGCCGCCCGGACCCTTCCCGCCTGCCTCGCCGCCCTGGACGACGGGCCGCGCGCGCGCGAGGTGGTGGTGGTCGATGGCGGGTCGGCCGACGACACATGCCGGGTGGCGGCCGAACTCGGCGCGCGGGTGATCGCGGCGCCGCGCGGCCGGGGGACCCAACTGGCCGCGGGGGCGGGGGCGGCGCGCGGCGACGGGCTGCTGTTCCTGCACGCCGACACCAGACTGCCGCCCGGCTGGGGGCGTGCCGCATCGGCGTTCCTGGCCGCTCCGGCGCACCATGAACGGGCCGCCTATTGGGCCTTCGCGCTCGACGACCCGAGCCCCGCCGCGCGGCGCCTGGAACGCATGGTCGCCTGGCGCTGCCGGACCCTGGGCCTGCCCTATGGGGATCAGGGTCTGCTGATCCGGCGCCGGTTCTACGATGCCCTCGGCGGGTTCGCGTCGTTGCCGTTGATGGAGGACGTCGATCTGGCGCGGCGGATCGGCCGGCGCCGGCTGGTTCCCCTGGATATGGCGGCGGTCAGCTCGGCCGAACGTTATCGGCGCGACGGCTATCTGCGGCGTCCGCTGCGCAATCTGACCCTGCTCGGCCTGTATTTCGCGGGTGTTTCCCCCCATCGGCTGGCGCGCTGGTATGGATAGGCATCTGGTGGTGTTCGCCAGGCAGCCGCGCCTGGGCCGCGTCAAGACCCGCCTGGCCCGGGACGTGGGCGCCGTCGCCGCCTGGGCGTTCCATCGTCGGATGGTCGACGGCGTGACGCGGCGCCTCGGCGATCCGCGCTGGCGGCGCTGGTTGGCGGTGACCCCCGACGGCGCCGTCGGCGGCCACCCCTGGCCGGCCGGATGGACGGCGATCGCGCAGGGGACCGGCGACCTGGGGGATCGCATGGCGCGTCCGCTGTTCCGTTTGCCGCCCGGTCCGGTGGTGATCGTCGGCACCGACATTCCCGGCATCGAAAAGACCCACATCGCGCGGGCCTTCGCCTTGCTGGGAGACCATGACGCGGTGTTCGGTCCGGCCGCCGACGGCGGTTTCTGGCTGGTCGGGGTCCGCCGCCGTCCGCGCGTCCCGCCCGGCCTCTACGCGGGCGTCCGGTGGTCGCGTCCGGACACCCTGACCGTCACCCTGCGCGGCCTGTCCGGATGCCGGATCGGCATGATCGACGCCCTGGCCGACGTGGACGACGGCGCCGCCCTGGCGCAATTCAAGGCCGGAAACCCGGATCAATATACGCGAAATTCGCGTAAGAGCGTTCGGTTCCAAGGCCTTGGCGCGTAACGCCCCAAGCTCCCCAACGTCGGCGAACGGACATTCATGTTGCCGGTCGGTCGCGATCGGGCTGGTCACGCCCCGAACGCGCCCCGAACGCACCACGTAAAAACAGCAACGTTATAACAAATCATTCGATATCATAAAAATGAATCCGAGGAATCGTTGAATAATCGCCCAAGATGAAATACCCTGTAGGCAATAAAAACCATTAATTAGGGAGGTCTAATATGGTGCGTCATGGCTTGGCGATTCTGGGAATCGCCGTTGTTTTCGCATTCTCGTCGTCGGCAGAGGAACTTAGCAGCAATACAAGCCGGGAGATGGACAGCAACTCCGCGCAGCGTCTGATCGCCGGCAACACGGCGCTTGGTCCGGGGATCGTCGCCTATTACGATTCCGACGGATCGGTTCGGGCGCTGAAGGGGGAGGGCCACCTGTTCGGCCGTTGGTGGGTCGATCGTTCGGGCCAGCACTGCGTCGAATGGGAAGGATCGGTGCGTGAATCCTGCGTCGGCATCGTGCGGCGCGGCTCCGACCGTTTCGTGGTCATTCACCGGGGGCGGCCAGTCGGCGATTTCTCGGTCGTCAAGGGCAATCCGCACGAACTCTGATCCGATGATCCAGCCAGCGCCACGGCGTCCGTTGGCTGGAACGACCGTCACCCGCCGATCAGCGCGGCGTGCGGCGTAGGGCGAACGCCAAGAGCAGCAACCAGCCGCCCATGAGCAACAGGCCGCCGGCCGGGGCGATGCCGGCGACAGGCGGCCGAGCAGTCAGCACCAGACCATACAGAGTGCCGCAGAACAGGACGATTCCGCCTTGGAAGGCGGCTCCGGCCGCCGGCACCAGACGGCTTTTCGGGGCCCTGTCGGCCAGCCAGCCGACACCGAGCAGGGCCAGCGCGTGCCACATGTGGTAGCGCACCGCGATCTCGAAGATGGGCGCGTAGCCGGCCATCTCGGTTTCCGGCAATCGATGATAGCCCCAGGCGCCGGCAACCACGGCGAGACATCCGTTGGCGGCGGCCAGCGCGATCCAAGGGCGCATCGGCGGTTCTCCTGTCACGCTGCTCGATCGGATGGATCGCGCTCCGCCGGCCCGTTATGGACCGGCGGAACCCGGAGGACGCCGCAAGGGCGTCAGGTCTCGCCGTTCTGCTGCTTCTCCTTGAGGGCGGCGCCCAGGATATCGCCCAGCGAGGCCCCGGAGTCGGTGGAGCCGTACTGCTCCATGGCCTTCTTCTCCTCGTCGATCTCGCGCGCCTTGATGGACAGCGAGACACGGCGGGTCTTGTTGTCGATCTGGGTGACCTTGGCATCCACCTTCTCGTCCACGGCGAACCGCTCGGGACGCTGTTCGGAGCGCTCGCGACTGAGATCCGACTTGCGGATGAACCCGGTCAGACCCTCGGCGACCGCCACCTCGATACCGCCGTCGGTGACCTGCGTCACCGTGCAGGTGACCACCTCGCCGCGCTTGAAGCCGGCCACGCCGGCGGTGAACGGATCGTCGTCGAGCTGCTTGATGCCGAGGCTGATGCGCTCCTTGTCCACGTCCACGTCAAGCACCTTGGCGGCCACGTGGTCGCCGCGCTTGTAGCCTTCCATGGCTTTCTCGCCGGACAGGTTCCACGAGATGTCGGACATGTGGACCATGCCGTCGATGTCTCCCGACAGGCCGACGAACAGGCCGAACTCGGTGATGTTCTTCACCTCGCCCTCGACCATCGAGCCGACGGCATGGGTTTCCAGGAACGAGTTCCAGGGGTTGTCCATGCACTGCTTGAGGCCGAGGCTGATGCGCCGCTTCTGCGGGTCGACGTCGAGAATCATCACCTCCACCTCCTGGCTGGTGGAGACGATCTTGCCCGGGTGCACGTTCTTCTTGGTCCAGCTCATCTCGGACACGTGAACCAGGCCCTCGACTCCCGGCTCCAGTTCCACGAAAGCGCCGTAGTCGGTGATGTTGGTGACCCGTCCGGTGAACCGGGTGCCGGCCGGATACTTCAGCTCGACGCCCTCCCAGGGGTCCGCCTCGAGCTGTTTCATGCCGAGGCTGATGCGCTGGTTCTCCGGGTTGAAGCGGATCACCTGCACGGTCACCGTCTGGCCAATCTGCAAGGCCTCGGAGGGGTGGTTGATGCGTTTCCAGGCGATGTCGGTGACGTGCAGCAGGCCGTCCACCCCGCCCAGGTCGACGAAGGCGCCGTAATCGGTGATGTTCTTGACCACGCCCTCGAGGATCTGGCCCTCCTCCAGGTTGGCGATCAACTCGGAGCGCGCCTCGGCCCGGGTCTCCTCGAGCACGGCGCGGCGCGATACCACGATGTTGCCGCGCCCACGGTCCATCTTGAGAATCTGGAACGGTTGCGGATTGCCCATCAGGGGAGTGATGTCGCGCACCGGCCGGATGTCGACCTGGCTGCCCGGCAGGAACGCCACGGCGCCGTTGAGGTCGACGGTGAAACCGCCCTTGACGCGCCCGAAAATGACGCCCTGCACGCGCTCGCCGTTCTCGAAGGCTTTCTCCAATTGGGTCCAGGCCTCCTCGCGGCGGGCCCGCTCGCGGCTCAGCACCACGGCGCCCTCGCGGTCCTCGTAACGCTCCACGTAGACGTCGACGCCGTCGCCGATGTCGAGGGAGAGTTCCTGGCCCGGGGCCTTGAATTCCCGAAGCGGAACGCGGCCCTCGGACTTAAGGCCCACGTCGAGCGTCACGGCGTCGGAATCGATGGCGACAACGGTGCCATGGACGACACGCCCGTCCAGGCGCGCGGATTGGCCGAAGCTTTCGGCGAGCAGGCTGTCGAAGTCCTCGTTCGGGGTTGCCTCGGAGGCGGTGATTTCATTCATGCGGCTTCAGTCCTTTTCAAGTATGTCGTTTACCGGCCGACCGGTTGTTTCCGGCGGTCTTTGGAACCCGGCGGACCACACCCCACGCCGGCGTATCCGGCGTCGGGCGGCCCGACCATGCCCGTTATGGCGACCGGGTCGTTACCCGGTCGGCTGATCGTGTCGGATATGAGCCAGCGCCGCCGCGAAGGCGGCATCCGCGTCCTTGTCGGTGGTATCGAGCAGGAATGCGTCGCTGGCCGGCTTCAAAGGGGCGTTGGCGCGGGACATGTCCCGCCCATCGCGTTCCTTCATATCCTGCAAAACGCGCGCAGGTATAGCGTCGATCCCGCGGTCCCGCAACTCCTTTAGGCGCCGTTCGGCCCGCGCGTCCGTATCGGCGGTCAGGAAGATCTTGATCGGCGCGTCGGGGCAGACGACGGTGCCGATGTCGCGGCCGTCCAGAACCGCGCCCGGGGCGCCGCCCGGCGGACGCCGCGCGAAGGCGCGCTGGAAGTCGAGCAGGGCGGCGCGCACCGCCGGAATGGCCGACACCTTGGAGGCCGCCTGGGCGGCGCCGTCGTCGCGCAGCGAAGGGTTGTCCAGGTCCGAAGGGTCAAGCGCCCGCGCCGCCGTCTCGGCCGCCGCCGGGTTCTCCGGGTCGGCGCCGGACTCCAGAACCTTCCAGCCGGTCGCCCGATAGAGGAGGCCGGTGTCCAGGTAGGCATAGCCCAGGTGCGCCGCCAGTCGCCGCGCCAGGGTGCCCTTGCCGGCCGCCGCCGGCCCATCGATGGCGATGATCATTGGGAACCACCTTCTAGATGGCGGTCCTTGTTTTCCAAATGCCTGGCAAGGAGCATTGCCGCGCTGGGGCCTCCAACGGATACGACAGCCAATACGGCGGCTGCGAACCAATGGCCCCATATACCCACGAAAGCTGACAGTATCATTCCCGAAACCGCCACGATCAAAGCGTTACGCTGGGACCTATCCATCCGGGCTTGTGCCTTTTCGGTCATTTGCGCTTCCAGGGATTGCCGATGGCAAATCTGCGAATCCCAATTGTCGATCAACCGATTTCCCAACCCCGGAATGGTTCGATTGTAGTGTTCCAGCAACTCCGGCGGCGGCAACGATCCCTGGTAAAGGCTTAATGCTCTTACCTGCTTAATAACGAGCTGTGCGGTGGGGTCCGAAATGTCGATGCCGAGGGATTTCAATTCCTCGATAATCTCCGTCGTGACCATCGACGGGAGTTCTTTGTCGTCGTCCGAAGTTTGCGGCTCTTCTCCAGAAACATCGTGAAATATGTTGTTTCTATTTGTTTTTAATTTATCTTTATGCGTGTCTTTACTATGGTTTCTTGAAGTCACTCAAAGCTCCCCACAGATCTGCCCCCACCGCATTCAAATCCGAGCACAATGCCGCGTAATCATTCTGACAAAAAGCGCCATTCACAAGCCTTCCCGATGCTTGAGTGGGGGGGTAAAAACTATACCCTTGACTCCAACCTGCAAGATGATTGTCGAGTTCTCCACGGCTCTGCCTTAAAGGATTGAAGCTGCCTGAAAATCCCGATCCTGCGTATTTCTTCGAAAAATCAGACATTGGTGGGCACCGTTCTTGGTTGCGGCAAGAAACCCAGGTTGCTAAGGGCTCGATTAAAAGGTAGTCGGGCAGCGGCTTCAAATCAATATCAAACCCGGTTCCACTCATATGATGCCTTCTGCGGCTCCGATCCTCGCGCCCAGGCCGTTCATCAGATCGACGAAGCCGGGGAAGCTGGTGTCGATGGGGCGGCCGTCATCGATCGCCACCGGAGCCGACGTGACCCCGCCCAGGACCAGGAACGACATCGCGATGCGGTGGTCCAGATCGGTGGCGATCGTCGCCCCGCCGGCCGGCGGGTGGCCGGTGCCGTGGATTTCGAGCCAGTCGTCGCCGGCTTCCAGGGTCACCCCGCAGGCGGCGAGTCCCCTCGCCATGGCGTCCAGGCGGTCGCTCTCCTTGACCCGCAGTTCGGCCAAGCCGCGCAGGGAGGTGGTGCCGGTCGCGCAGGCGGCGGCGACGGCGAGGATCGGATACTCGTCGATCATGGTCGGCGCGATGTCGGCCGGCACCGCGACTCCCTTCAACTCGGAGCCGCGCACCACCAGATCGCCGATCGGCTCGCCGGCCTCGTGGCGGTGGTTCTCGACGGCGACGGCGCCTCCCATCTCGGTCAGCACCTTGTAGAGGCCGCCTCGGGTCGGATTGAGCCCGACTCCGGGCAGCCGCACCTCGGACTCCGGGGTAATCAGCGCCGCCACCGCGAGGAACGCGGCCGACGACGGATCGGCCGGCACCCGCACCGGGCGCCCGGTGAGTTCCGGTTGCCCGTCGATGGTCACCACGCGCCCGCCGTCGGCCGTCTCGTCGACCTCGACGCGGGCTCCGAAGTGGGCCAGCATGAGTTCGGTATGGTCGCGGGTCGCCGCCGGCTCGACCACCGTGGTCCGTCCCGGCGCGTGCAGGCCGGCCAGTAGGATCGCCGACTTGATCTGCGCCGAAGCGATCGGCAGGTTGTAGGAGATCGGCAGCAGGTCGACCGGGCCGGTCACCGCCAGTGGCAGCCGGCCGCCGGCGCGGCCCGTGAAGGCCGCCCCCATGCGGCCAAGCGGCTCGGTCACCCGGGCCATGGGGCGGCGGCGTAGCGAGGCGTCGCCGGTCAGAACGGCAGTGAACGGGTGGCCGGCCAGGATGCCGAGCAGCAGCCGGGCCCCGGTCCCCGAGTTGCCCATGTCGATGACGTCGGCGGCCTCGGCGAGGCCGCCGACGCCGCGTCCGAACACCCGCCAGGTCCCGTCGTCGTCGCGCGACGCCTCGGCTCCCAGAAGGCGCAGGGCGGCGGCGGTGCGGAGCACGTCCTCGCCCTCCAGCAGCCCCTCGATGGCGGTCTCGCCGACCGCGAGGCCGCCGATCATCACCGCGCGGTGCGAGATCGACTTGTCGCCCGGCGCCCGCGCGACGCCCCGGAGGGCGCCGTGGCGGTGGGCGGCGAGCGGACGACACGTGGCTTGGGAAGGCGACATGGGAGGCCTCGTCGGACAGCGGATGCCAACCGGCCGGAGACTGCGGCGACGGGCCGCGAATTGCAACGCGTTTGTGGCTCCGGAGCTGCATTTTGGTTTTGACAACCGGCGAGCGAACGTGGCAATTGGCAAGCCCGGCCGTCCCCCAGGCGGTCCGCGCGAGAGACCATCGAGGCGACGTCGGGCCGATCGGTTGGAGGAGACATCACGTGGCGAAACCCGAGTGGGGACTGAAACGGACCTGCCAGAGCTGCGGGCTCAAGTTCTACGACATGACACGGTCGCCGATTCTCTGCCCGTCGTGCGGAGCGACCTTCGACCCCGACCGGGTGACCCGGGCGCGACGCGGCACGCCCCCCGCCAAGCCATCCCCGAAGCCGAAGCCGGCTCCGGAAGACGTGGACGGCATCGAAACGGCGCCGGTCAACGACGACACGGACGAGGAAATCATCGAGGACGCCTCCGATCTGGGCGACGACAACGGCGATATGGCGGAGGTGATCGACAACCTGGATGACGGCCTTAAGGATAAGGAATAGGGCGCGTTCGAAGCGCCCGAAGCGGGTGATTTTTCCCTTGCCTTGCCTCGAATCGGCGCTTATGGTCCCGGGCCTTGGCGCGGGGCTTTTACCCACCGCGCCTCCAAGGGGCCGTAGCTCAGTTGGGAGAGCGCTTGAATGGCATTCAAGAGGTCGTCGGTTCGATTCCGTCCGGCTCCACCATCGAAACCCCCGGGGAAACCCGGGGGTTTCGCTGTTTTGGGCGGTTTTCATGTTTCCGCCGCCCCGCTCGGGTAGGCGGCGGAGGGGCACGCGAAGCCGTTTCGCGGGGGAATATCCGGAACTTGCCTGTACCGCCTCGCGACGCGAAACCCCATCGGATGGATGATTCGGGTTCCATGTGGCCGGCACGATCCGGGTCCGCCGCGATCAGGGCCGTTCTCCGGTGGCGCCGGCGATCATGATATCGAGCATGCGCTGGTTGACTCGGATGACCGACTGCGCCCCGAGTCCCTCCACCAGCCGGTTGTTGACCAACATGTCGAGGTTCATCATCACCAGCCAGTCCCGACCCTCCGCGTCCTCGACCAGGGCGATCCGGCACGGCATGTAGGCGGCGAACACGAGATTATTGGCGACGATCTCGCTGGATTCGAAAACATCGCAATACTGGAAGATCGCCACGTAGGGAGCCGCGATGCCCCGCGCCGCCAGATCGTCGGAGATATCCTGCCGACGCACCAGATCCATGTCGAGTTGGGCGGCGCGGTCGTTCATCGCCGTGATGGCGTCATCGCGCGACACGCCCCACTGGAGCGGGATGCGGGCGACGGTCTGGATCACGTCATCGATCAGGATGGCCGTCCGGGTCGTCGGCGTCATCACCTCCTGGAGGTCGATCTGCGGCAACTCGGCGAATCGAGGGGTCGTCGGCGTGTCGAGTGTGGCGACGAAGGCGACAAGATCGGCGATCTCCTGGTCGCTCAAATCGTCGAAGGTGGGATCGCCGGGGTCGTTGTCGTGCACCCTCTGGCGGACCTGGAAGCCCTTGATCGCGTGGACCAGGTAATCGGAGTGCTGACCGGTCAGGGGCGGCACGCCCTTGGACGGCTTGCCATAGCCGTCCCGCTGATGGCAGCCGCGCCTGCACTCGCCCATGAACAGGTCCTTCCCGGCCTCGACGTCGCCGGGCGGAACCGGAATGACGAAGCGGGGATCGTTCCTGAGGTCGATTTCGGCCAGGAACGCCGCCACGTCGTGAATATCCTGCTCGGTGAGTTGATCGAGGCCGGCGGCCATGACCATCGCGACGCTGACGCGTTTTCCGCTGACGAAGTCGTTGAGGAGATCGATCATGTAGTCCTTGGGCAGGCCGGCGATCCTGGGCGAGTTGGGTCCCGGAGCCCCCTGTCCGAAGGTGCCGTGGCACAGGGCGCATCGCTTGTTGATCAGGCGACCGTTGAGGACATCGACGGCCGCCGCCTCAAGGGGCGACCAGAAGACGAACAGGGCGGCAATCAGAATGCGCATGGCGGGATCCTCGCGAGATCGGCGTGATGGCCGGGGACGGCTCGCCGGCACCCCGCGCCGCCGGCCGGGGTCCGGCCCGGGCCGACCAGAAAGCGAGCGAGGCCGGCGATCGCCATGACGGTCACTGAAGTCTCCGAAACGGGTCGCGGAAGGTGCGGTGGCACTCGGTGCAGATGGACTTCATCTGGAACAGGGCCTGCTCGAACCGGTTCCGTCCCTCGAACCGGATCAGGCGCGCGCCGATATAGACTTCGTCGGCGGCGTCTATGCCCTTGCTCACCATTTCGAGAAAATCGCGCTGGTCGGCAATGGAGAACTTCGCGGTGTCCCTGGCCGGCAGCTCCGGAATGGGAAGCTCTTCGAGCATCCGCGCGGTCTCCCGCAGGGCGCGGGCGTGAATCACGAGGTTATAGTCCAAGGGGCTGTTGACGTTGGCGGCGATGTCGAGCGCCATCATGTGCCGCTTGAAAATCTGCATCACGGCGATGCGGTAATTGGAGGCGGCATTCCGGTACTCCGAGGTGGCGGCCGGGGGCTCGGCGGCCCGCGCGAGATACGGCGACGTCGCGAGCATCACGGCGCCGATGCCAAGCATGCCGACACGGATGGCAAAGCGTTTCATGTTCTCTCTCCACGTGTTTCAATCATGCGGTCTCCCGGCAAGCGCCGAAATCCGGAGCGGCGGATCAATGGGATTTCTCTTGCGGGCGGCCATGCCGGAGCCTGCCCAGCTTCATTGGAATCGACCCCTTCGCCAGAAGCGTAAAAATCAGGATTCCGGTGGCCCATATGCCGATCGCGACCGCGATTTCCGTGCCGGTCGGCGTGTATTCGAAGATTTCGCCGAGCGGCGTGGGAATGAACCCCGGAAGGACGAGCCCCATGCCCTTCTCGATCCAGATGCCGACGAATCCGGCCACGCAGGCCGTATTGAGCCAGGGCATGCTGTTGCGTAGCGGATGGATCGTGAGAATGATCACGGCGATCAGGTTCAGGATCATCGCCGTCCAGATCCACGGCTTGAGGGAATCGAAGCCGTGCAGGCCGAGAAACAGATAGCGGATGGAGGCCGCGTGGGTTCCCTCGTTGTAGAAATCGGTGAACAACTCGGCGACGACGAAGAACAGGTTGATCTGCATCGCCACGGCCATGATCCACGCCAGGGTCCGGATAACCTCCTGTTGAACCGGATAGGCCGTCACCCGGCGAATGAGCTGAAAGACGAGGATGATCAGCGCCGGCCCCGAGGCGAACGCCGAGGCGATGAACCTGGGTCCCAGAAGGGCCGTATGCCAGAACGGCCGCGCCGGGTTCGACGACAACAGGAAGGCGGTCACCGTGTGGATCGAGATGGCCCAGAAAATGGCCACCACGATCAGCGGAAAGTAGAACCGCAGGTTCGGCTCGCGGTTCCGGTAGTGGCAGTACAGGATGTAGGCGGGAATGGCGATGTTGAGCAGCAGATATCCGCTCAGCACCACCATGTCCCAGGCCAGCAGGGAGGCCGGCCAGTTGAACCGTCCCAGATAGGGCAGGGCATGCCATACCCGGTCCGGACGCCCCAGATCGGCCAGCACGAACATCATCGCCATGGCCACCGCCGCCACCGCGATTCCGTCGCCGAACAGGACCACGTCCTTGATGGCCGGACGATTGAAGATATAGGCGGGAATGACGAGCAGGACCGCCGACGCGGCGATCCCCACCAGAAACGTGAAATTCGCGATATAGAGGCCCCACGACACTTGGTCGCTCATGCCGGTGACCACCAGGCCTCGATCGAGTTGATGAGCGTAGTTCCAGGCTCCGAAGCCGACGAGGACTCCCAGGACGCCGACCCACATCCAATAGGACCGGCCGCCCGAAAACATCGCCTTGAGGCCGTCCCGAAGGAAATGGAGAAAGGGCATCGGCCGGCCTCAATCGGTGAAGTACCAGAATTTCGGATCGGTGCCCAACTCCTCCTTCAGGCGAAAAACCGTCTTGTTTTCAAGGACGTATCGTATTTCGCTGGTGGGATCGAGCAGGTTGCCGAAGATCCTGGCCCCCGTGGGGCAGGCCTCCTGGCACGCCGGTTGGCGCCCCTTGCGGGTCCGTTGGGTGCAGAAGTGGCACTTCTCGGTGACGCCCTTGGCGCGCGGGCGGTTGCCCAGGTAGTTGGTGACCGGGTTGATCTCCGCCGGCGGAATCCATGGATCGGTCCAGTTGAAATGGCGCGCCCAATAGGGGCACGCGGCCATGCAATAGCGGCATCCGATGCACCAGTCGTAATCGATGACGACGATGCCGTCGGGTTCCTTCCAGGTCGCCTCCACCGGACAGGACTTGACGCAGGGCGGGTCGTCGCACTGCATGCACTGGACGGGCAGGTAGAATTTGCCCGGCCTGGGCACGGTTTCCGGATCGTAGTAATGATCGGAGCCCTCCAGGTTCATGGTGCCCCTGTCGATCTCCAGGACGCGAATGTACTGGACCTGGGAGTCCCGGCCCGGGTTGTTCTCGCGAACGCAGCCCTCGACGCATTCGCGGTATCCGCGACATTTCGAGATATTCAGGGCATACCCGAACACGACGCCGTCCAGTGGCGGCGTGTCCTCGCACCGGATGTCGACCCCGAACCGGCGCCTGGCCCGTCGCTCGATGCGGGCCAGGGCGTTCGCCAACTCCTCCGGCGTCATCCGCTGGTAATGGTCCTGGAAAAAATCGCTCCAGGCGTCCGCCAGGGCATCGCCGCCCAGGTTGGGCGCGGCCAGCGCAACGCCGGTGCCGGCAATCGTCGCCACGCCGCCGACACCGAGGTTTTTCAGGAATTCACGCCGGGATCCGTCGCGCGGGCAGGGCGCGTCCCGAGGTTCGCGGTTTCCCGTCATGGCGAAACTCTTTCGTCCCAGATCATGATCGGTCCCTTGGGCGTCGCGGCGACCGGCCCGAGATCCGCCCGGAGCGGCGGCGGCTTGCGCGGCTTGCGCGGCTTGATCGTCGGGTCATGGGGATCATGGCAGTTGGTGCACAGGTACAACTCGCGCGTCCCCCGCCAGTTCGCCACCCGCTTGCCGTGGCCTCCGAACAGCCAGTCCCGTTCCCGATTGGCGTGGCATTGCCCGCAGACGAGGTAGGCTCGATCGAACGGGACCGGCGTTCCCCTCAGGGTGCGCAGATGATCCGCATCGTCCAGGGAATGGCAGGTTTGGCACCACAACCGGTCCCCGCCGTGGTTGAGGCTTTCGGGATGCGGCGGCGGCGGGCGGGTCGCCGCCACGAGCAGGGGATGTTCGGGCATGAACTCGTGGCACCGGCCGCAGGGGTAGAACAGGAGGTTGTCCTGGCGCGCGACGACCGTGAACGGGGGCGGCTGCGCGGCGGAGGTCCGCGCGGGGGACGGTGGTCCGTTTTGCTCCACGGCGGCGACCGGCGACCACAAGATCTGAAAAGGCAGGGCAAAAACCGACAATAGAACCAATCGCCACATCAATTTTCCCCGTATGTCCGGATGCCCTCTACAGTCGCTGCTTCATTCCCGCGTAATACGCCGCAAGGCCAGCGATCTCCTCGTCGCTCAATCTTCCGAATATCTCGTTCATGACCTTTTCCTTGCGCTCCCCCGTTTTGTACATGCGCATGGATCGAACCAGGTAGGCCTCGTGCTGGCGGGCGATCGAGGGGATGGCCTCGGGTCCCACCACCTTTCCCTCGCCCCGGTGGCCGTGGCATCCGGCACAGAGCGGCGCCGATGCCTTTCCGACCATCGGGTCGCCGGCCGCCGCCGCGTGCGCGCCCATCAGGATCAAGATCGTGCCACGGATCACGGTCAGGGCCGCCGCGAGCACCGCACTGTCCATCTCGGGTCCCTCGTTAAACGGCCTCGGGAGCTCGGGCCGGCGCCATCACGGCCCCGGTCTCCGAGATGTCGGCGATCGGACCGCCGGATGGGGGCCGCCGATCCGCGCGGCCGCGCCGGACCAAGAAGCGCGTGGCCGTTGCCCCCGCCCGGTTCGCGGGCCGGTATCGGGCGACGCGCGGCTCGCGTCGCGGTATCGACGGGGGGTCGCTTGGGTTTGGCCGCCGATCGTTTCGCGACGACGGCTGGAGCGGGCGCGGGGCCTTAGGGAGGGCCGCGGCCAATGGCGCGACAACCCCCAACAAAAACCACCCGACCGCGATGGTTTTCACCGACATGTTCCGATTGCCTCCCGAGGCTGGTTTTTTTGTACCAGTCCGATTTTTGTTTCATTTTGCGAAACCGATAAGGAATTGCAAGAATTTTTTAGTGACCAATCGGTATTCCGTTGTCGATCATTTTGTTTTTTAAAGTTTTTTGCCTAATCAAGAACGGTTCTCATTCATGTGGCGCAATGAATCGAGCGCCGTTGATTTAGGTTTATCTAATTTTGACTTGTCCTGGTTGGGGCGGTCCGTGGGAACGGATGGGGACGGCGGCCTTTCGGTGCCGAACGGCGCGGGCATCCGCCTGGCCATCCCCGCGATGACGGCGACGCGCGAGTTCCGAGGGGGTGTCCCGAAGCCGTGCTAAGGCCTGTCGAAATCATCCCGTTCGTTTCGGGTCGGCCCCCGATGCAGCGCGCAGGCCGCGAAGCGCCGATGTGTCGGATCGAACCGCCACGCCGTGATCGATTCGGCGCGCCCTTCGGCGACCCCGACGATCAGCCAGATCAGGTCCGGCTCGTGCACCTGGGCCCGATCGGTCGCCGAGGGCTCGGGCGGCGCGTCGGGATGCGAATGGTAATGGCCGACGATTGTTTCGTCGCGGCCGCGCAGGTCTCGCTGCAACGCCAGTCGGACCCTCGGGTCCACCTCGAAGCGGTCGCGCCGGTCGCCGGCCGCCGTGTTGTCGGCCGGCACCGCGCGGGTCACCTCGACGGCGGCGCCGGGCCGCCGGCGTCCGACGAGCAGTCCGCAGCATTCGTCGGGATAGGCCGTCTCGGCTGCCGCCAGGATCATCGCCCGAGCCTCCTCGGGCAACATCACCGCCGTTTCAGTGGGCCCGCACACTGCCCAGCACCCGGCCCGACGGCAGGTCGACCACCACCGCCCGCGCGCAGGGTCCGGGGCCGCCGACCCGCAGCAGCATGCGCGATTCGGCGACCAGCGCCGCCTCGGCGATCACGCAGTCGCCGGGCAGACCAAGCGCGATGTCGCCGAACGGAGCCAGACCGGCGACCGTCGGGACGACGGGCGTGGGCGGCGCGCTCGGCCCGAAGAAGGAAAAGTCCGGATCTTCGGCTTTTTTCATCAAGCCGTAGCCAATGACCGTCATGGCGAGAACGATCAATAGGCCGAGCCCGGCCACCAGGGTCTTGAGTGCGAGCATCCACCCGGTCCAGTCTGTTGTCCATGTCAGACGATCCCCTCACATACACCGTCGCGGTGGGTCCCGACAAGGCCGGGCAGCGGCTCGACCGGGTGCTCGCCGACGCCCTGCCCGAACTGTCGCGCAGCCGCCTGAAGGGGCTGATCGACGACGGCGCGGTGCGCCTGGACGGAACGCCGATGACCACGCCGTCGGCCAAGGTGCGGGCGGGCGAGGCCTATCTCGTCGACGTGCCGCCGGCGGCGCCGGCCGAACCGGAGGCGCAGGCGATCCCTCTCGCCGTGATTTACGAGGACGATCATCTGATCGTGATCGACAAGCCGCCCGGCCTTGTCGTCCATCCGGCGGCCGGCAACCCGGACGGGACCCTCGTCAACGCCCTTCTGGCCCACTGCGGCGACGGCCTGAAGGGCATCGGCGGCGTGCGGCGACCGGGCATCGTCCACCGACTGGACAAGGACACCAGCGGCCTGATGGTGGCCGCCAAGACCGAGGCGGCGCAGGCCGGACTGGCCGCCCAATTCGCCGCGCACAGCCTGGAACGGGCCTACCGCGCCGTCGTTTGGGGCACGCCCGCGCCGCGCGAGGGCACGCTCGACGGACCGATCGGGCGCAGTCCCCGCAACCGCAAGAAGATGGCCGTGGTCGCCCGCGCCGGCAAGCCCGCCCTGACCCGCTACCGGACCGAACGGCCGCTGGGCCTTCACGCGGCGCTTCTCGAGTGCCGACTGGCCACCGGGCGCACCCACCAGATCCGCGTTCACCTGAACCACGCCGGCCATCCCCTCGTCGGAGATCCGCTGTACGGCCGCCGGCCGCGCGGACTGCCGTCCGGCCTGGCGGCGGCGGAACGCGGCATCGGCCGGCAGGCTCTTCACGCATATTTGATCGGGTTTATCCATCCGGAAACCGGCGAAAAAATTCGTTTCGAGGTCGATTTACCAAATGATATCAATGAATTAATATATATATTAGAAATTTTTAAGAACTAGGGTTTACTTGACTGAAAAACTAGGTTATTGTTCCGTTCAAAGACGACATTCGGTTTTTTCGCGGGCCGGGCCTTGGGGCGCGCCGGCCGATCATCGGGAGAACGAGACATGACCGCCGTGAGCCTTGGTTTGGGCACCTCGCCGTCCGCCAACCTGACCCGCTATTTGCAGGATATCCGCAAGTTTCCGATGCTGAAGCCGGAAGAGGAATACATGCTCGCCCAGCGCTGGCGGCAGCACGGCGACGACCACGCGGCTCACAAGCTGGTGACCAGCCATCTGCGTCTGGTGGCCAAGATCGCCATGGGATACCGGGGCTACGGTCTGCCGATCGGCGAGCTGATCTCGGAAGGCAACGTGGGCATGATCCAGGCGGTGCGGCGGTTCGATCCCGAAAAGGGATTCCGCCTGGCCACCTATGCCATGTGGTGGATACGCGCCGCCATCCAGGAATACATCCTGCACTCCTGGTCGCTGGTCAAGATCGGCACCACCGCGGCGCAGAAGAAGCTGTTCTTCAACCTGCGCAAGCTGAAGGGCCAGATGCAGGCGATCGACGACGGCGACATGGCGCCGGAGAAGGTGACCGCCATCGCCGAGCGGCTCAATGTGTCGGAAACCGAGGTCATCAACATGAACCGCCGGCTGTCGAGCCCCGACCATTCATTGAACGCCACCCTGCGCGAGGACGGCGAGGGCGAGTGGCAGGACTGGCTGGTCGATGACAGCGAGGACCAGGAAACCCTGCTTGGCCGCAATCAGGAACTGACCGAGCGCAGGACCCTGCTGGGCCAGGCACTGGACCACCTGAGCAATCGCGAGCGGCATATCTTCGAGGAGCGACGCCTCAAGGAAGCGCCGTCCACCCTTGAGGACCTGAGCCGCGAATACGGGATCTCGCGCGAGCGGGTGCGCCAGATCGAGGTGCGAGCCTTCGAGAAGGTTCAGAAGCTGGTGCGCAACGCCGCCCTGCAACCGCGTATCGCCCAGCCGGCCTGAGCGCCATCCGTCAACCGAGCCGGGACGGCCTCGATTTGCCCGGCGATCCGTACGGAGTCTTCGTTCGACGGGATTTCGCATGGGTCGCCGGGCCTGCGCCCGTGGGCCGGTCGCCGGTGAATTCCCGCGCGCGATCGCCACGGGCCTCCCTCAGTCGAGAGAGTTGCAACCGAGCCGGTCGGGAAAGTCAATCGAAAGTCGGAGTTTGGCCCGCCGGTACGGCGCCTGCCCGCTCGGACATGGTGGCGCGTCCGGGAGGTGTTCCCGAACCGGCGGAAGCGGGCGGCGCAATCAGCCGGCACCCTGTCTGAGTTGTTGATCCTGGTGTTCCCAGGCCTGCCAGTAGGCGCCGTCGTCGGTGACCAGTTCCCAGACGTCCGGCCGCTCCGCCCGGAGGTCCTCCAGCAGATCGACCCTGCCGCGATAACAGGGCTGACGCCAGCCGAACAGCGGGATTTCCGGTCCGATCTCGTGGAACCGAATGCCGAAGCGGGCGAGCAGGCGGAGGAACTGCTTTTCCATGATCGCGACGGCCACCGTCAGACCATGAGCCAGGGCAATTCCCATCAATCCCTGCATCAACCCGAGGGTCATGTAGGGAACGAGTCGGCGTATCTCATTGGGTCGTGGGTCCGCCCCGGACCGACCGTCAATCGCATCCGGGATCAGGCCGTCGGTGGCGCGGCGTCGGAATTCCTTCGAAATGCTGAACCGCGAGATCTCTCCGCAACTGAGCGGGGGAAAACGAACCGGGTTGCGCAGTATCGGATCGGCGCAATGCCGGGTAATCGGTAATCCCCCACCCTCCATGTCCGGTCGCGGCAGCACCACGCGCACGGTGCCCGCCGTCGCGCCGGTCTTCCTGTGGATCAAAAGGCAGTGGGCGGAATGCGTGTCGTAGGGGTCGCGTTCCTCGCCGTCCGGATAATCCTCCGGCCTGAGATAGTGGTGTTCAACCGCCAATACCTGATAGCGAAGCCGGTAAGCCTCGCGCCTAAGTTGTGGCGTATCCGCGTGGACAACCTCGAAATAGGATCGGAAGAGATCGACCATCCGATTCTCCGACGCGCCCCCTGTTCCGTCCGCTTGCGTGTTTGTGAAAGAGCCGCTTTCCGTCACCGCAATCCCTCCCATGGGTCATTCCCCCATGTCTTTCAGCAGGCTTTCCGCCGCTTCCCGTTCCGGAAACGCGTTTTCGCTCGACAATGCCTTGCGCAGATGCTCGGAGGCTTCCGCGCCGTGCTCCTTGGCAACCAGGGCCCGCGCCAGGTGGAAACGGTACGTCGGGACATCGGGCGCCAGCATGACGGCCTTCCGCAGAACGTCGACCGATTCCGAGATGTTGCCGTTGGCGAGAAACACCACGCCGGCGGTGTCGAGAATCGGCGGCTGATCGCCGGCCCCTTTCAGGGTCTCCCGCACCTCGACGATCGCCGCCGAATTGTCCCCCAGCTTGTGGAGCGCCCATGCCAGGTTGTTGCGGGCGGCCCAGTTTTCCGGCTGCACCTCGATCACCGCCCGGAGTTCGCGCGCGGCCTCCTGCTCGCGGCCCATGTCCATCGCGCGAGAGGCGAACAGAAATCGGGTGCTCTGATCGTCTGGGTTGTCGGCCATCCAGGATGCCAGGGTGGCCTGGGATTCCTCGCGATCGCCACTGCGCCATTGGGCCTCGGAGAGCATGATGGCGAGCGAGCGACCCGGAGCTTCCAGTTCCTTGAAACCGTCCGCCAACAAGGCCGCGGCGTCCGCCGGCTTGTCCTGGCGTAGCGCCGCGAGGCCCTCGATTTCCAGAATGCGTCCATCCACGCCTTCCGATGGCTTGATCGGCCGATAGATATCCACCGCTTCCTCGAAGCGGCCTTCCTCCACGTACAGGCGGGCCAGCATCAGGCGGGATTCGACATGCCCCGGCGCCCGCTCGATGACGTCCTCGAGCGATCCGATCAGGCGGTTCCGATCGTTCGTGTTCAGATAGGCCGTGGCCAAGAGGAAATGATTGTGGGCGCTCTTGGGCTCGGCGCCGACAAGGCGCCGGAACGTGTCCGCGGCATCGGAGAACTCGTGCGCCATGAGCTGTGCCTGTCCGATCACCTTCAGCAACTCGGGATCGTTCGGAGAACCAATCAACGCACCCTGCGCAATGCCGAGCGCCTTCAAGGGGTTGTCGTCCACCAGGTAGCGTTGCGCCAAGGCGATCCGGGGCTCCGGCGCGGTCGGCGTTACCTCGATGGCCTTGTTCAGCCAGGTCCGGGCGGACTCCTCGTTCCCGGTCGCGGTTTGCAGGTCGGCCAGGAGCAGCATGAGCTCGGTGTTGCTCGGATTGTGCTCGATTCCCTGCAATAGATAGTCGCGCGCCCCGTCCGGGTTCTTGGCCGCCAGTTCAAGTTGCGACAGGTTCTTCACGCTGTCGACCGCGCCGGGTTCGATCTCAAGCGACCTGTCAAGCGCGGCGCGCGCCGACCGTATATCCCCCTGGGCGATGTGGGCGATGCCCTGCATGGAATAGCCCAGGGCCTTGTTCGGCTCCTCAAGTTGAATCTTTTTCGCCAACTCCAGTGCCTTGTCGAACCGCTGTTCCCGGAGCAGGGTGGCGAACAGGGTGAACACGGCGGCGTCCATGGTCGGATCGAGCTCGACCGCGTTTTCGAGGTTTTTCAGGCCCGCGTCGGTATCGCCGAGGCTGACCTTGACGGTTCCCAACTGAGCCTGCGCCGACGCATCCTCGGGCTGCAGCGCGACCGCCTTCTCGATATAGAGGCGGCCGACCTGCAGGTCGCGCGCTTGCAGGGCCGAACGGCCGATCAGGGAGAACAGTTGCGCGTCCTCGGTTTCCGCCTCGGCCAGCGGCTGGAGAACATCCACCGCCTTTTCCCCCTGTCCCATTTGGTACAGGATCGCGCCATAGAGGCGTTTTGCCCGCTCGTCGTCGGGCTTGTCGGCCAGATAGCCGGCGACGAACTTGGCGGCCTGCTCGTATTCCTGAAGGGCATACTTGGACGCCCCCGCGATGACCAGGGCGCTGAGGTTGTCGGGATCCGCCGACAACAGCCTGCTGGTCAGGGTATCCGCCGTTTCGAAATCCTTGCGATCAAAGGCGATCGCCGCCTGGAGGTAGGTGACCGCCGAAGCCCCGGGCAGGCTTTTCTCCAACTGGCGGACATTGGCCTCGGCCTGCTCGATCCTGCCGGCCCGAACCTGTACCCGGGCCAGGGAGATCGTCGGCATCGGATTGCCCGGCAGCACCCCGGAAAGCGCCTCGTAGGCGGCCTCGGCGTCCGCCAACCGGCCTTGCAGGCTCGCCAGATCGCCCTTGAGGAACAGCACCTCGGGAGAGTTCGGCGCGAGGATTTCCGCCCTCGTGAGTTCGGTCTCGACGACGCTCAGGTCCCCCCTGGAAAGAGCCAGACGGGCCAGTCCCTCGTGGGCGTCCGCCTGGGTCGGGTCGAGGGTCGCGGCCTCCTCGAACAGCGCCGTCGCGGCGTCCCATTCCTGAAGCGCCGCCCGGGCCCGACCGCGCTGCGACAGCAGCATTGCCCGATCGGGGGCCGGCGCGTCGTCGGGCAGGGTGAGTTCGTTGAGCACGCGATCGCTCTTGCCGAGCGCGATCCATGCCTGGCTCAGGGGCTTCAGCCATGTCTCCGGCGGCGCGCCAAGCTCGCGCAGTTTTTGGAACTCGCGTTCCGCATTCCAGGCATCACCGGCGTTCAAGAACGCGTTGGCGATCAGCGATCGGGCCTCAATGTTGTCCGGCGCCGCCCGCAGGGCGTTTTTCGCGTGGATCATGGCGCTCCGCATCTGACCCTTCTCGACGAGTTGTCGTGCCTCGGCGAGATAGGATTCGGCGGATCGCGCGCCGTCGCCGGTCTCGTCGCAGGCCGTCGCCGTAACGGCAACGAGCAGCGCGACGAAAATGCTTGCCAGCGAACGCCTGCGAGGGATTTGCGGATGTTTGGCCATGGCACGCTTCCTGCGGGATCAGGGGATTGGAGCAATATCGCGCCACCGATCCGAGCCGATCGGTTGGCCGATCCTCCGACGATGAGCGCGATTTGCCAACAACGCGGCAAGAGTAACGGCAATTCGGCCCGATCACAAGGGCCGGCGGACCAGGCGCATAACCGTTACATGCGCCCGCCTTATCAGGATGTTGCGTCCTCGTGACCGCAAACCCCGCGTGTGCGCGCAATCCGGTCAAAAATGATCCGCCATGGTGCCGACCCGACCGGTGAATCATTCCTCAATATACTGAAAAAAAGCTTAATTTCCGAGCAGATGGAGCAACGGCGAGTTCATGTGCCCGGAAACCGCCATATGAGGAACCGAGAAGGCGGGTCGATGGCATGTCGACATGCGGTCGCGCCGCCGCTTCTCGCCGGCGACGCCTGTCCATGGAGCCGCTCAACGCACCCGGAACGCCGAATGGCAGCCCCGGCACGCGAGGGTGACCTCGGCCAGCGACCCGAGCACCGTCCGGAAGTCGTCGGCCGATGGTGGGGTCGCGGCGGCCTTCAGGGTCGCGGTCAGTCGCTGTCCGGCCTCGTGCATGGCGAACCCCATCCGCCGGAATTCGGGCGGCATGTAACGGCCGAACCCCATGCCGCGGCCCATGCCCATGCCACGGCCCATGCCGGGCTCCATCCGCCGCATCATCTGGTCGTGCGTCCGCTGCTGCTGTTCGGGCGTCATCCGCATGCCGCGCCCGGACCCCATGCCCATCGCCTTCATGCGCGCCTTCATGGCCGCGATCTGCTCGGGCGGCATCCCGGCATCGGCCATCGCCTCCCACATCCGGTGGCCGAAATCCAGCCTGAGGTCGGCGATCCGCGCCGCGTCCGCGAAGTCTCCCTCGGCGATCGCGGTGACCAGATCGTCCAGGGTGTCCATGTGGCCGCGCATCTCGGCCAGGAAGCCATCGCGGATGTCGGGCGGCAGATCGACCAAGGTGCGCGGATCGTCCTCGGCCATCGCCGGCATGGCCAGCGCGAGCCCCAGGGCCAGGGTCGGAACCAGGGAAGCGGTGGTTGGCATCGAATCGATCCTTGTGTGGGCGCTAATGGACGGACTCTAAAACGCCACGCATGGCTTGCAAACGCTCATCGCGCAGGGCCACAATGCGCCGCTTTTTTGGCTCAGGGGGAGATTAACAGGCATGAACGCACCCGGCACCCCGCCCGTGATCGGCGTCATCGGCGGCAGCGGCGTCTACGAAATCGAGGGACTGTCCAACACCCGGTGGCGCAAGGTGGACTCGCCGTTCGGCGATCCCTCCGACGAGATGCTGTTCGGCGACCTGGACGGCCAGCCGATGGTGTTCCTGCCGCGCCATGGCCGGGGTCACCGGATTCCGCCCTCGGAACTGAACTTCCGGGCCAACATCGACGCGCTGAAACGGGCCGGAGTCACCGAAATCCTGTCGGTGTCGGCCGTCGGTTCGCTCAAGAAGGAGTTGCCGCCGGGCTTTTTCGTGATCATCGATCAGTTCATCGACCGGACCTTCGCGCGCCAGAAAAGCTTTTTCGGCACCGGCCTGGTGGCCCATATCGGGTTCGGCCATCCGGCCTGCGGACGGCTGTCCGACGCGGTCGCCCAGGCCCTGGAGGAGGTGTCGATTCCATATCAGCGGGGGGGCACCTACCTGTGCATGGAGGGGCCGCAGTTCTCCACCCTGGCCGAATCCAATCTTTATCGGTCGTGGGACTGCGATGTCATCGGCATGACCAACATGCCCGAGGCCAAGCTCGCCCGCGAGGCGGAGATCTGCTATTGCCCGGTCGCGATGGTCACCGACTACGACTGCTGGCACCCGGACCACGACCACGTGACCGTGGAGGCCATTATCGCGGTGTTGATGTCCAACGCCGACAAGGCCCGCACCCTGGTCCGGTCGGTGACGCCGATGCTCGCCGGGCGCGCCGAATCCTGCGCCGCCGGCTGCCACGTCGCGCTGACCAATGCCCTCATCACCGCCCCCGAGGCGCGCGACCCGGCGATGATCGCCAAGCTGGACGCGGTGGCGGGACGGGTGCTGAGGAGCTGACCGCCGGACCGGCGCGTCCGTCCGTCGGAACGCCGCAGTGTTTCGGCCGGGTTTCTGTTAGACTTTCAGTTGGGCGGATCGCACCCGTTTCGGTAAGGCGATTCGCCCCGACGGAGCCGCGTGGACGGCCGGGAAGAAAACGCAAACCCACGCTCGGTCTTCGCAAGCCGCCGGCTCCGCCGCGCGGCCTTCGCGGCATGGTCCGGACATGAATGGAATGGCGGAATGCCTATGCATTGGGAGGCGAGTTTTTCATGAACATCAATGGCACCCCCTACCGAACCATCTGGCTGGCCGACGACGGCCGGACGGTTGAGATCATCGATCAGACCAAGTTGCCGCACCTGTTCGAGACGGTGGCGCTGACCTCGATGGACGACGCGGCGCGCGCGATCCGCGACATGCTGGTCCGAGGGGCGCCGCTGATCGGCGCCACGGCCGCCTACGGGATGGCGCTCGCCATGCGCGAGGACCCTTCGGACGGCAACCTTTCGGCCGCCTATGACGCCCTGTTCGAGACCCGGCCGACCGCCGTCAACCTGCGCTGGGGCCTGGACGCGCAACGGACGTTCCTGGCTCCCCTGGCGCCCGAGGCGCGGGCCGAGGCCGCCTACCGACGGGCCGCCGAGATCGCGGACGCCGACGTGGCCATCTGCTCGGCGATCGGCGACAACGGCCTGATGCTGATCCGTCACCTCTGGGAAGGCAAGCCGGACAAGGGGCGGCTCAACGTCCTCACCCACTGCAACGCCGGCTGGCTCGCCACCGTCGATTGGGGCACCGCGACGGCGCCCATCTACAAGGCGCACGACGCGGGAATTCCGATCCATGTGTGGGTCGACGAGACGCGGCCGCGCAATCAGGGATTCAACCTGACCGCCTTCGAGCTGGCCCAGCACGGGGTCCCGCATACCTGCATCGTCGACAACGCGGGCGGCCATCTGATGCAGCACGGCGAGGTGGACCTGTGCATCGTCGGCACCGACCGCACGACCGCCAACGGCGACGTCTGCAACAAGATCGGCACCTACCTGAAGGCCCTGGCGGCGCAGGACAACGGGGTTCCGTTCTACGTCGCCCTGCCCAGCCCGACCATCGACTGGACGCTCCACGACGGGATTCGCGACATCCCCATCGAGCAGCGCGCCGCCGCCGAGGTCACGCACCTCTGGGGAGCCACCGGGGACGGCGACACCGCCACCATCCGGGTGATTCCGGAAGGCAGCCCGGTGGCCAACCATGCCTTCGACGTGACGCCGGCCCGTCTGGTCACCGGATTGATCACCGAGCGCGGCGTGGCGGCCGCCTCGCGACGCGGCCTCGCGACGCTGTTCCCGGAACTGGCCGACCGCAGGCGGGCCTGACCGGGCCTCCGGGCGCCGACCCCGAGCCCGTGGCACCGCGCCTCCGGCCCGCCGGCGCGGGCGCGGTGCCATGGACCGGGCGTCGGCCGATTGCGCGGGGGCGGTAAATCGGCTAGAAACCGGGCTCCGGTTCATGTGACGGGGCCTGCGCGAGCGATGCGGAAATTCACCACCCTGACCGGCGTCGCGGCGCCGCTGCCGATGATCAACGTCGACACCGACATGATCATTCCCAAGCTGTTCCTGAAGACCATCAAGCGGACCGGTCTCGGGGCCAACCTGTTCCACGAGATGCGCTACGACGACCGGGGCAACGAGATCGCCGATTTCGTGCTCAACCGGCCGGCCTACCGCGACGCCCGCGTCCTGGTCGCCGGCGAGAACTTCGGCTGCGGGTCGTCGCGCGAGCACGCCCCCTGGGCGCTGCTCGATTTCGGCATCCGGGTGATCGTGGCGCCCAGCTTCGCCGACATCTTCTATAACAACTGCTTCAAGAACGGGATTCTGCCGATTCGCCTGCCGAGGGCGGATGTGGACAGGCTGATGGCCGACGCCGAGCGGGGCGCCAACGCCACCGTCACCGTCGACCTGATCAACCAGGTGATCACCGGCCCCGACGGCGGGTCCATTGCCTTCGAGGTCGATCCGTTCCGCAAGCACTGTCTCGTCGAGGGCCTGGACGATGTCGGCCTGACCCTCACCAAGGAAGCGCGCATCGACGATTTCGAATCACGTCGCCGCCTGGAGAGGCCCTGGCAATAGCCCGGCCCGCGCTCGGAAAAAAAATCGCTCCCCGGGCGATCCGAACGCACGGAATTACGCGCTCAAGCCCAAATCATCCGTTCTGGTCTCGCATAAGAAAAAAGAGGAGACGGCCGGGGATCCGTCTCCTCTTCCGCTTCGGACGAGCGGCAGGCGGATCGCCGCGTGGGCGATCCTGACGAGGCATGATCGCCGTCCCCGCAACGGGCATGCGAAGACACGATCACACCGTTACAATATAACATGTTCGGGTTGGTGCAATCAAGACCGAAATCCCGAGTCCCAGGAATCCCGAATGAAGAATTTCGGAATTCATATTGTTGACCGTTCCGTCATATTGTTGATCGTTCCGAAGGTTGGCGGCGGGGTCCGGTTTGTTACGGGAGTCCCCCGGACCGACCGCCGCGACAGGGAGACCACGCCGTGACGACCGTTACCATCTATCACAACCCCCGCTGTTCCAAATCCCGCGCCACCCTCCACCTGATCGAGCAACGGGGAGTCGTTCCGACGGTGGTGCACTACCTGGACACGCCGCCGTCGGCCGAGGACCTGAAATCCATTCTATCCAAGTTGGGCAAGGGGCCCCGCGACGTGATGCGGCGCAAGGAGGCGCGCGAGGCGGGAATCGCCGATCTGGAGGGCGATGCCCTGATCGCCGCCCTCGCGGCGCATCCGCGCGCCCTCGAACGGCCGATCGTGGTCACCGAGAACGGCGCGGCGCTGGGCCGCCCTCCGGAGTCGGTGCTCGCCCTCCTGGATGCCTGATCAAGCCTGCGGCTCGGGCGACAGGAAGCGTTCGATCCGCTCCACGAATGCCGTCGGCCGGTCCACGTGGACCCAATGGCCGGCCCCCGGCAGGTGTTCGATGGCGGCGGTCGGGAACAGGCGGCGGATCTCCGGTGCGTGGGCCGGGCGGAGATAGTTCGATTCGCCGCCGCCCAGGAACAGGGTCGGTCCCGCGTAGGTGGAAGTGACGTCGGGGAATCCGGCGAGCGTGTCGGCCGCGCGGCGTAACGTTTCCAGGTTGACCCGCCAAGCCAGGTTGCCCGCCGTGTCGCGCACCAGATTCTGTAGCAGGAAGCCGCGAATCCGGGCATCGGCCAGATGATCCGCCAGGGCGGCGTCGGCGTCCTCGCGCGAGTCGCACGTGGCCAGCGGCACTCCGGCCAGGATGGCGGCGGGCGAGGCGCCGTCGGCGACGGGGCTCCCGACCGGCGCGGTGTCGATCACGGCCAGCCGTGCCACCTCCTCCGGGTGGGCGAGGGCGAAAACCATCGCCGCCTTGCCGCCCATGCTGTGTCCGAGTACCGCGCAGGGGGTGAGGCGGTGGCGGGCGACGAATTGCGCCAGGTCGGCGGCCATGGCCGGATAGTCCATCTCGTCGGTCCAGGGCGAATCGCCGTGATTGCGCAGATCGAGCGCGAACACGCGATGGCGCGGCGCCAGGGCCTTGGCGACGGCGCGCCAGTTGCGCTTCGACCCGAACAGGCCGTGCAGCAGGAGCAGCGGCGGGCCGCCGCCATCGGCCGTATGGGCGAGGTCGACCGGGGTGGCCATGGGCGCCTAGTGTCCCGAATCCGAAGTTCGGAGCATTGTTTGGCAGGCGTTTTCGAACTTCGGATTCGAGAAGGACACTAGTGGTTCGATTCAGCCAACGGATGGGACTCATCCGTTGGCATCGAACCACTAGTCGACCCGCGCGACCTGCGCGTCGCTGACCATCGCGGCCCACAGGCGGTCGGTCGCCTCCCGGGTGGACTCGAAACGGGCCAACTCGGTTCCGGCCAGCTTCTCGCCGGACGGCATGCGGACCCGCATCGGGTTGACCTGACGGCCGCCCTTGAGGATTTCGTAGTGCAGGTGGGGTCCGGTGGAGCGGCCGGTGGAGCCCACGTAGCCGATCACGTCGCCCTGGCGCACCCGCTTGCCCACGTAGATCGACTTGGCGTAACGACTCATGTGGGCATAGGCGGTCGAATAGGTGGCGTTGTGGCGAAGCCGGATGTATTTGCCGTAGCTGCCGTTGCGGCCGCGGCGTTCCACCACGCCGTCGCCGGCGGCGAGAATCGGGGTCCCGGTGGGAGCGGCGAAATCGACTCCCTTGTGCATTTTCGAATACCCGAGAATCGGGTGCCGGCGCTTGCCGAATCCGGACGACAGGCGGGCACCGTTGATCGGCGTGCGCATCAGGGCCTTCCTGGCGCCTCGGCCCTCGGCGTCGAAGTAGTCGATTCGGCCGTCCTTCAACTGGTGCCGGTACAGCATCCGGCGGTCGCCGGACAGGGTCATGGCGGCGGCCCGGATGGCGCCGGTGCCGACCACCCGGCCATCCTCGTCGATCAACTGTTCGTAGACCAGTTCGAACCGGTCGCCGTCGCGGATGTCGCGCTGGAAGTCCAGGTCCCAGGAGTAGATGCGGATCAGGTCCGAAATCGCCGACGCCGGAACCCCGACCCGGGTGGCGGCAAGGTAGAGGCTGTCGTGGATGGTTCCGCCGCGTCGGGTCAGCTCCCGCGCCAACTCCTTCTCGAGGGTTTGGGCGGTGAAGCCGTCGCCGTCGGCCCGCGCCGTGACCAGTATGTCGGTGCGCGGGTCGACCTTGAGGATCAGGCGCCGCAGGGTCGGCGATTCGTCGTCCGACGGCCGCAGCGTCATCTCGATCCGCTGCCCCGGCCGGATCCGGCGCAGGTCGTAAACGTCGCCCAGGGACTGCGCGATGTCGTGCACCTCGGTCGGCGCCAGCGCCGCCCGGGTTAGGATTCGCGCCAGGGTGTCGCCCTTGCCGACGGTGGCCACGTGGTGGTTCGGGGAGGGCGTGTCGTTGGCGGACGGATCGGATGCCAGGGCCGCGTCGCTCGACCGATCGTCGGTGCGCTCCGCCTGGGCCGGCATCGGCTTGCTCCGGCCGTGGGCGCCCGGCGCCTCGGACGGCGACGAGGCCAAAAGGACAACAAGGGCGGCGGCGCAAAAAGCGGCGACAAGCGGCGTTTTCCGCAGGAGCATTTGAGCGAGTCCCTGAGCAAGCGACCTTATCTGCCCAAATTCGGATTCCGGTGGGCAGAACGGTGGATGTGTTCGCCGAACCATGCTCAAACCCCGTCCCTCTGTCAAGCGGCGTTTCCTTGTAAACACCTATACGTTTCAAGACTATGCGCCGAAGTCTTAACTTTCCCTTTCACCCGGAGGGCGTATCCTCGCGGAGTCGTTTGGTTGGATCGCCAAGACACCGCGCGCCGCCACGCGACGGCGCGTCGTCGCGGTCGCTCGATATGCCCGCGCGGTCGGTGGCCCAGAGCCGGCCACTAGAATCTAATCAATTGATTTTATTGATTTAAATTCTTGGATCGTGGGTGTCACGCGGGTGTCAAGAAAGCGTTTGACAGGCCCCATCGTGGCGCGTATAAACCGGCTCCCGACGCCAGGGCGGGGCCTTCCCGCCCATCCGCGTCGGGAATCGTTCTTTGACATTGTTGATTTAAGAGGAAGGGATACGCGGTCGGTGGTTTTGGGCTGGTTTTGTGGACTGGCTCTGGGCTTCTGGCAGTGTATTTTTTGAGGGATCGTTTTTGCCCGATGTCCGTTTCGTTGTTTGGGGCGGTTTTGGGCTTGGGCGATCCGAGAGTGCGCGAAGCCGGAAGTTCCTTGATT
>JANQIL010000063.1 GCA_028282245.1 Magnetospira sp. | reverse complement strand
CGTCGCCTTGCCAGGAAGATGGGGGGCCATCTTCTTCCAGGCCGCGTCGCCGATCACAAAACGCTCCGTATTCATCCGAGAACCCTCCCTCAAAAGGATCCTTGAATCATGCGCAGATTGAAAACTTATTAATTGTCAACAGACCCTAGGCGGCCGGCGGTGCCCGTGGCTCCGGACGGCTGAGGTTTGCGGTTCCTCGGGACGTGAAATCGTTTCGGGTTTCAAGGGCCTTTGCCTATAATGATGCCCCCTTGGCCGCCGTTTCCCGGCGCCGCCCGTGGACCCTGGGCGACGTGGAAGGCGTCGGGCCCTCGATCGCCAGCCGGATTCTCGCAACGTCATGAAAATTACCTTCGAACGCGCCGATCTGCTCCGGGTTCTGGGCCACGTCCAGAGCGTCGTCGAGCGCCGCAACACCATTCCCATTCTGTCGAACGTGAAGATCGAGGCGGCCGGCGACCGGGTCACCCTCAATGCCACCGACATGGATCTCGACATGATCGAGTCGGTGGCCGTGCCGGTCGACGCCCCGGGCGCCATCACCGCCCCGGCCCACACCCTGCACGACATCGTGCGCAAGCTGCCGGATGGCGCCCAGGTGGCGCTGGAGACGACCGACGGCGACTCCCGCCTGGCCCTGCGCGCCGGCCGGTCGCGGTTCGCCCTGACCTGTCTGCCGACCACCGATTTCCCGGTCATGGCCGGCGGCGACCTGCCGCACACCTTCGCGCTGTCCTCGGGGGAGTTGCGCGCCCTGATCGACCGCACCCGGTTCGCCATCTCGACCGAGGAGACCCGGTATTACCTGAACGGCATCTATCTGCACGCGGCCAGCCGTGACGGCGTTCCGGTGCTGCGCGCCGTGGCCACCGACGGCCACCGGCTGGCCAGCGTCGAGGTGCCGTTGCCGCCGGGGGCGGAGTCGATGCCCGGGGTGATCGTGCCGCGCAAGACGGTGGCCGAGCTGCGCAAGCTCATCGACGAGACCACCGACGACGTGGCGGTGTCGCTGTCGGAGACCAAGATCCGCTTCGCCTTCGGAGCGGCGGTGCTGACCTCGAAGTTGATCGACGGCACCTTCCCCGACTACGAACGGGTGATCCCGGCCAACAACGACAAGACGGTGGACGTGGCGCGTGGCCCGCTGGCCGAGGCGGTCGACCGGGTGTCGGCGATCTCCACCGAGAAGTCGCGCGCCATCAAGCTGAGCATGTCCGACGGCACCATGGTGCTGACCGCGTCGAGCCCCGACGCCGGCTCGGCGACCGAGGAATTGGAGATCGCCTACGGAGGCGAGAAGATCGAGATCGGCTTCAATTCACGTTATCTGCTCGACATCATGCAGCAGATCGAGGGCGACAGCGCGCAGATCGCGCTGTCCGACGCCGCGTCGCCGACCATCATCCGCGACGCCGGGGACGCCAGCGCGATCTACGTCGTGATGCCCATGCGGGTTTGATGAACATCCGAGGGACCACCGACGCCATGCAGCGGCCGCCGGGATCGGACGCCTTCTCCGGAACCGCGCCCCTGTCGGTGGCTCGACTGACCCTGAGCGACTTCCGCTGCTATGCCTTCCAGCGCCTGGAGTGCGGCCCGGAGCCGGTGGTTCTGAGTGGACCCAACGGGTCCGGCAAGACCAACCTGCTCGAGGCCCTGTCGTTTCTGGTGCCGGGGCGCGGCCTGCGTCAGGCGGCGCTGGCCGAGCCGGCGCGGCTGGGCGGGCGCGGCGGCTGGGCGGTGGCGGCGCGTCTGCGCACCCCGACCGGCGGCGTCGATCTGGGCACCGGTCTCGAAAGATTGCCCGACGGTCGCGAGCGGCGGCTGGTGCGCATCGACGGCGCGCCGGCGCGCGGCCAGGCGGCGCTCGCCGAGGTGGTCAGCGCGGTGTGGCTCACCCCGCAGATGGACCGCCTGTTCCAGGATGGCCCGGGCGGCCGTCGACGGTTCCTCGACCGTTTGGTGTTCGGGTTCGACCCGGCCCACGCCGGCCGCCTGTCGGCCTACGAGCACGCGCTACGCGAACGCGGCCGGCTGCTCCGCGAACAGGCCGAGGGACGGCCGGCCGACGACGTCTGGCTGACCGGCCTGGAAGACACCCTGGCGGCGCGCGGGGTGTCCATCGCGGCCGCCCGGCGCGACATGGTGGAGCGGCTCAACGACGCCTGCGCCCTTGCCTCCGGACCGTTTCCTCGGGCCGATCTGGCGGCGGTCGGCGATCTGGAGAGCTGGCTTGCCGAGGGGCCGGCGCTGGACGCCGAGGAGCGCCTGCGCGAGGCCCTCCGGGCATCGCGGCGCGACGACGCCGAGCGCGGCGCCACCCGGATCGGTCCGCACCGGTCGGACCTGCGGGTCCGCCACAGCGGCAAGAACCTGGACGCCGCCCAGTGCTCGACCGGCGAGCAGAAGGCGCTGCTGGTCGCGGTGGTGATGGCCGATGCCCGGATGCGCGCCTTGGAGCGCGGCGCGTCGCCGTTGCTTCTGCTCGACGAGATCGGCGCCCACTTGGACGAAAGTCGTCGCCGCGCCTTGTTCGAGGAACTCCTTGCGCTCGGCGCGCAGGCCTGGATGACCGGCACCGACCCGCTCCTGTTCGCGCCGCTGGCCGGGCGGGCAAGGTTTTTCCACGTGGAGGACGGGGCCGTGACCCCGAAGGATTGAATGTCGATGAACGACACCCCCGAACCCGCCGGCAACGGCAACACCGACTACGGCGCCGACGCCATCCAGGTCCTGCGCGGCCTGGAGGCGGTGCGCAAGCGGCCCGGCATGTACATCGGCGACACCGACGACGGCACCGGCCTGCACCACATGGTCTACGAGGTGGTCGACAACGCCATCGACGAGGCGCTGGCCGGCTATTGCGATACCGTCACCGTGACCCTCAACCCGGACGGCTCGGTGCTGGTGACCGACAACGGGCGCGGCGTCCCGGTCGACATCCACGACGAGGAGGGGGTGTCGGCGGCCGAGGTGATCATGACCCGGCTGCACGCCGGCGGCAAGTTCAACCAGAATTCCTACAAGGTCTCGGGCGGCCTGCACGGGGTCGGCGTGTCGGTGGTCAACGCCCTGTCCGAGTGGCTGGAACTGCGGGTGTTCCGGGACGGGCGCGCGTACTGGATGCGGTTTCGCGACGGCGACGCCGAGGCGCCCCTGGCCGATGTCGGACCGGCCGACGGCGAGACCGGCACCCACGTGACCTTCAAGCCGTCGTGCGCCACCTTCACCATGACCCAGTTCGATTTTCCGACCCTTGAGCACCGGCTGCGCGAGCTGGCGTTCCTCAATTCCGGCGTCACCCTGAGCCTGACCGACGCCCGCCACGCCGAACCGGTGGCGGTCGAGATGCATTACGAGGGGGGACTGATCGAATTCGTCCGCTACCTGGACCGTTCCAAGAATCCGCTGATCCCGGAGGCCGTCTGGGTGTCCGGCGAGAAGGACGGGGTGACGGTCGAGCTGGCCCTGCAATGGAACGACAGCTACCACGAAACCATGCTGTGTTTCACCAACAACATCCCGCAACGGGATGGCGGCACCCATCTGGCCGGGTTCCGCGGCGCCGTGACCCGGACCATCAATCAGTACGCCAGCGGCTCCGGAATCCTCAAGAAGGAAAAGGTCGCGATCACCGGCGACGACGCCCGCGAGGGCATGACCTGCGTGCTGTCGGTCAAGGTGCCGGATCCCAAGTTCTCGTCCCAGACCAAGGACAAGCTGGTGTCCTCCGAGGTGCGGCCGATCGTCGAAAGCCTGGTCGGGGAACGCCTGGACCAGTGGTTCGAGGAACACCCGACCGAGGCCCGGCGGGTGATCGGCAAGATCGTCGAGGCGGCGGCGGCGCGCGAGGCGGCCCGCAAGGCGCGCGAACTGACCCGGCGGAAGGGGGCGCTCGACATCTCGACCCTGCCGGGCAAGCTGGCCGACTGCCAGGAGCGCGACCCGGCGCACAGCGAACTCTTCATCGTCGAGGGCGATTCCGCCGGCGGGTCCGCCAAGCAGGGCCGCGACCGCCGGTTTCAGGCCATTCTGCCGTTGCGCGGCAAGATCCTCAACGTGGAGCGGGCGCGGTTCGACAAGATGCTGGGCTCGGCCGAGATCGGCACCCTGATCGCGGCCCTCGGCACCGGCATCGGACGCGAGGATTTCGATATCGCGAAATGCCGCTACCACAAGATCATCATCATGACCGACGCCGACGTGGACGGCTCGCACATCCGCACCCTTTTGCTGACCTTCTTTTTCCGCCAGATGCCGTGGATTGTCGAACAGGGCTACCTGTACATCGCGCAGCCGCCCCTGTACCGGGCCAAGCGGGGCAATTCGGAGGTTTATCTGAAGGACGATCCGGCCCTGGAGGATCATCTGATGGGCATCGCCATCGGCGACGGCGCGGTGCTGACCCGTCACGACGGCACCCAGATCGCCGGCAACGATCTGCGCCGTCAGGTCAACGAGGCGCGCTACCTCGGCGGCCTCGTGGATCGGATGGGCGGCCGGGTGCCGGTCGGAATCCTCGAACAGGCGGCGGTGGCCGGCGCCTTCGATCCGGCCGTCCTGGAGGCTCCGGCGGACGCCCTGCCCGTCGCCCGGGCGATCGCCGGGCGGCTCGATCGCCAGGCCCCCGAGATGGAACGCGGGTGGTCCGGCGAGGTCGGGGCGGACGGCGGCCTGGTTCTCGAACGGACTCTGCGCGGAGTCTCCGAGCGCCATGTCATCGGCCGTTCGTTGATTCAGAGCGCCGAGGCGCGGCGGCTGGCCGACCTCGCGGGATCGCTTCGCGAGACCTACGACCGCGAGGCGTCCCTGACCCTCAAGGAGCGCGCGACGCCGATCGACGGGCCGCTCGGCCTGTTCGACGCGGTGATGGAGTCCGGCCGCAAGGGACTCGCCATCCAGCGCTACAAGGGCCTGGGAGAAATGAACCCGGGTCAGCTCTGGGAAACCACCCTGGACCCCAACGTGCGGTCTCTGCTTCAGGTACGGATCAGTCACGCCGACGAGGCGGAGAAGGTGTTCTCCACCCTGATGGGCGACGTGGTCGAACCACGCCGCGAATTCATTCAGGCCAATGCGCTCAAGGTGGTAAACTTGGACGTGTAAACCGGCCAGGAGGACACCGTGGACCAGATCGAACTGAACACCATCCTCGATGAACACGAACACTGGCGCACCGACCTGGGAACCGGCCACCGGGCGGTGCTGACCAGCACCGATCTGCGCGGCCTCGATCTGCGCGGGGTCGATCTGGCCGACGCCGACCTGCGCGGCGCCGATCTATCCAACTGCGACCTGGGCCGCGCCAGCCTGATCGGCGCCAATCTGTCGTTCGCCATCCTGGTGGGGACCAACCTGCGCGAGGCCGATCTGTCGCATGCCGATCTCACGGACGCCGACCTGCGCGGCGCCGACCTGCTGAACGTGATCGTCACCGGCACCGAGGTCTGGCGCTGCAATCTCAAGAACGCCCGCATCCATCCCGAAATCCTGCATATGATGATCGGTTGCCGGTTGCCCTGAGGGCCGGCCGAACGGCGCCGGAGGCGCGCGGCGTGGCCTTACGGCACGTAGAACTGGCGCCCGGTCCAATACCAGCGGCCATCCGGACCCGGCAGGGTGCAGTTGAGTCGGCTGCGGCCCCTTGGCAGCGGCCGGTCGACCCGCACCTCGGCCCGCACATAGCCGAGCACGCTGGTTTCCACGCCCTTGGTGTGCGACGCGTAGCAGGTCAGGCGCCCAATGTTGTCCGGTGCGTCGATCAGGGTGAAGCCGATGGCCGGCGGATTGCCGCCGCGCAGCACCGGATCGTCGGGGGACCAGTCGGCGGTGGCCAGCGGCAGGGCCGAGGTGACCAGGCGCAGGCGCTCAAGATCCCCGAACGCGCCGTTCATGGAAAATCGCGGCAGGTAGTAGCGCGGCTCCGAGGGATTGACGATTCCCGAGTGCTGGCCGAACCCGGCCCGGAATCCATATGATCGGGCGAGCGTCATCTCGCGCAGGCCGGCCTCGCCGTATGGATAGGCGATCAGGTCCGGACGGCCGCCCAGTTCGGCGCCCAGGCGCTCCACCGAATGGGCGAACTCGCGTTCCGCCGCCGCGTCGTCGATCCTTGGAAGATGGGGATGCGACGCCGTCTGATTGCCGATGGTCACCCCCTCGTCACGCGCCGCCCGCAGGTCGTCCCAGGTCATGTAGTCGGGATGCCCCTTGTCCACCGCGTCGGTGGCCACGAACAGGGTCACCGGCAGTCCGGCGGCCTTGAAGCGCGGCCAACCGGCCTCCCAGAACGACAGGAAGGCATCGTCGATGGTGATCGCCACCGCGCGGTCCGGCAAATCGCGGCCCTCGTTGATCGCCCGCACCACCTCCGGCAGCGGCAGTACGTGGTACGCCCCGGAGGTCAGTTCGGCGATATGGGCCTCCAGTCGCGCGACGCCGATGCTGGTCGACGGCAGGTGGTCCTCGCCGAACCGGTGATAGAGCAGGATCGCCGCCGCCGATTCGGCGACGGCGGCCGGCGCGGCGGCCAGCCACAGGGCGGTGGCGAGACCGAGACTGAAAAATCGCGATATCATGTCGAGTTCGTCCGATGCTTGCCAATCCGTGCATTGTAGCGCCGCGCGGCGCCGTCACAAGCCCGCTGGCGCGGACAGTTCACGGGCCAGCACGCGCGCCGCTCCGGCCGCCCCGGCCGCCGTCCAATGGCCGTCGCATGACAGGTACAGGTCCCGGGGGTCGCCGTCCGACAGGGTCCGTATCGGCCCGAGAAGGTCGATCACCCGCACTCCGATCGGTTCCAGGGCGTCGCGCAGCCCGGCGACGATCGGCGGCACCGCCGGCGATCCGGCGGCCTGCCCGGCCGCCAGGTCGTGCGGGCGCGGAATCACGAACACCGTGACCGGCCGCGCCCCGGCCGCCGTCTTGATCCGCTTCAGGAAATGCACGGCCGCCGCCAGCCGCCGCTCGGAGAACTCGAAATAACGGCTGCGCCGCTTGCCGAACCCGGTTTCGTCGCCGCTGTTCAGACGGATCAGCAGCGACACCTCGCGCCAGATGCCATGGCTCCAGGTGGCGTTCAGCAGGACCGAGTCCAGCCATGCGGCCGCGCCGCCGCCAGCCGCCCGCCGCCGCAGGTCGGCGAAGCTGCGCGGGCCGTCCGGCGGATCGACGCGATGGAAGATCTCGTAGCCGTCGCCGGCCGGTCGCCAATAGGGCCGGTAGCGCGGCCCCTTGTAGCGCCACAGGTCGGGATCGTTGTCCTCCAGGTCGTTGTCCGGCAGGAAACCGATCAGCACCTCGCTGTGCTCGAACCTGGAGGCCAGATCACGGTACAGGAGGAACGCCTGGACCGGGCCGAAATCGCCCGCCGCCCCGAAATTCATCACCGGCGCCCCGAGTTCGCGTTCCAGGGCCGCCGGCAGGGTCTCGGCGTCGTTCAGCCCATAGCCCTCGACGAAGGAGTCGCCCAGCATCAGCAGGCGGCGGCCGTCGAATGCCTCCGGATGCGCGCGGTCGCGGGCGCCGACCGCGTTGGATGTGTAGAGAACGTCGAAGCAGGCCTTGCGTTGGCGGCCACGGGCGTCCGGCCGGTGCCAGGCACCCCAGGGATGGTGTTCGGTCCGCCATTGATCGGCCGGCTCCGCGATGTGGCCGCCCCAATAGGCCGGGCGGTGCCAGACCCGCGACACCCCCGAGAGCAGGTAGACGGCCGAGAACGCCTCGACGAGGACCAGCAGGTAGACGACATAGAGGGCGGCGCGCGCCAACGAAACGCCCAACGATTCAGATCTCCGGGGCCTCGACGCCCTTCTGGCGGCAGGCGGCGAGCAGCGTGTTGCGCAGCAGGCTGGCGATGGTCATCGGGCCGACCCCGCCCGGCACCGGGGTGATGGCCCCGGCCACCCTCAGGGCCGCCGGAAAGTCGACATCGCCGACCAGCCGGGTCTTGCCCGGCCCCTTGTCCGGGGCGTCGATCCGGTTCATGCCGACATCGATCACCGTCGCCCCCGGCTTGATGAAACCGGCTCCGATCATGCGCGGGCGGCCGACCGCGGCGACGAGGATGTCGGCCCGCCGGCACGCCTCCGGCAGATCGCGGGTCCGCGAATGGGCCACCGTCACCGTGCAGTTCTCGCGCAGCAGAAGCTGCGCCATCGGCTTGCCGACGATGTTGGAGCGCCCGACCACCACCGCGTCGAGTCCCGACAGGTCGTCTCCCAGGACTCCCTTGATCAGGATCATGCAGCCGGCCGGCGTGCAGGGCACCAGGCAGTCCTGGCCGGTCGACAGCCGTCCGGCGTTGATGACGTGGAAGCCGTCGACGTCCTTCGCCGGATCAATGGCGGCCAGCACCGCCATCGGATCGATATGGGCGGGCAGCGGCAATTGGACGAGGATTCCATGCACGTCGTCGCGGTCGTTGAGGCCCTCGATCAGGGTGAGAAGCTCGGCTTGCGAGATGTCGACGGTGCGCCGGAACTCAAGGGATTCCATGCCCACGTCGGCGCACTGCGCGACCTTGTTGCGCACGTAGATCTGGCTCGCCGGGTCCTCCCCGACCAGCACCACGGCGAGGCCGGGGTCCAGTCGGTGGGCGTCCTTGAGGTCCCGCACGGCGGCCGTCAGGCGGTCCCGCAGGGCGGCGGCATTGGCCTTGCCGTCAATCCGTTTCGCTTCGCTCATCGAGCCCCTCCCGGGTCAGCCAGTCGTCCAGGCGCCGCGTCAACGCGGCCGGATCGCCATTGATGCGCAACGTTTTGCGGCGGTTGGTCGCGCCGCCGACGATGTGCAGGTCCGATTTCGGCAGCTTCCACGCCCTGGCCAGCAGCCGCAACGCCGCCGCGTTGGCCTTGCCGCCCTCCGGCGGGTCGGTGACCGCCACCCGCAGCAGCAGCCGGCCCTCGGCATCGGGGACGACTCCGGTGACCGCGTCGCGGGATGCCCTCGGGGTCAGGCGCAGATGAACCCGCAGTCCGCCCGCCGGATCGGCGCCGAACGGCCGCTCCACCGGTTTAAATCTTGGCCTTCAGGTTCAGCAGGATGCCCTGGATCAGGAACACCGCCAGAATGAGCACGATGGGCGAGATGTCGATGCCGCCCAGGTCGGGCAGCCGGCGGCGGATCGGCCGGAGCGCCGGCTCGGTCGCCTTGTATAGGAACCCGCCGATCGAATGGACGAACTGGTTGCCGGTGTTGATGATGTTGAACGCCACCAGCCAGCTCAGGATCACGCTGGCGATCAGGACATAAATGTAGATCTGCAGGGCGATCACGATCACGTCGATCAAAGGCACGAGAAGAACGTCCATCATCCGGGCTCCCTCTGAATAATGGCGCGCAATGTACTCTCCGGCGGCAGGCAAGGCAAGGCCCCCGGGAGGGCGGTGAATCGTTCCCGCCGCCGTTTCCCGGCGGCCTTGACAGGCGGACCGCCCGGCACCATTATCCGGCCTCCAAGGGGCCGTAGCTCAGCTGGGAGAGCGTCGCGTTCGCAATGCGAAGGTCAGGGGTTCGAACCCCCTCGGCTCCACCAAATTCCATGCCTCTAGATTCCAGGGAGCCCGCAGATTCTACGGGTTCTTGTGGTGGTAGCGCAAGCCGTAAATCCAGGGGTGTGTCGCGGACAGCTTGTAAACTTCCGAATCCAGGCAAAGAAAAGGCGGCTGCCGATGTCCCCACGGCAACCGCCTAATCAATCTGCATCGCTGCTGATTGATTAGCGGACATCGGCGCTCCTGTCAACGGCGAACCCCGATTCGCCGAACGGAGTCGCGCGCGCTTTTTCGTCCGCGCCGCGCCCCGGCGAGGTTTGCATGTCCTCTCCGGTGGTTCGCGACGACTCCATGCCCGCGCCCGTTTCCGGGCGGCGGCGACTG
>JANQIL010000131.1 GCA_028282245.1 Magnetospira sp. | reverse complement strand
CGGGCCGTGGACCAGCAGCTTGAGGATTTCCTGGGCCACGTACACCAGCATCAGGCTGGTCAGAATCTCGTTGGCGTGGAACCGGGTCCGCAGCAAGGCGACGATCGCCGCCCAGGCCATTCCGCCGGCCATCCCGGCCAGACCCATCAAGGGCAGCAGCCAGACGCCCGGGGTGCCGTATAGGGCAAGGGCGACGCCGCCGCCGGCGATGGCGCCCATGGTCAACTGACCCTCGGCGCCGATGTTCCAGACGTTGGCCCGAAACCCCAGCGCCAGACCGACCGCGCAGAGCACGATCGGCGTCGCCTTGACGGCCAGTTCCGAAAGTCCGTAGAGGCTGGCCAGCGGCTGCACGAAATAGGCCCGCAGGGCGGCCGGGGCGTCGTAGCCGAGCAGCGCGAACAGCAGCAGGCCACTGAGCAGGGTGAGGCCGACGGCGAGCAGCGGGGCCGCGAAGACCCATGGGCGGGACGGCTCGGGGCGGGCCTCGAATCGGATCATACGGCGGTCGCCTCCTCGTGCTCGGTGCCGCCGTGCAGGCCGCCCATCAGAAGGCCGATCCGCTCCACCCCGACGCTGGCGGTGGGGCCGGCCTCGATCAGGCGGCCCCCGCTCATCACCGCGAGACGCGACGAAATGGCGAACAGCTCGTCCAGATCCTGGCTGACCGCGATCACCGCTGCGCCGCGCCCGGCGAGGTCGATCAGCGCCTGGCGGATCGCCGCCGCCGAGCCGGCGTCGAGGCCCCAGGTCGGCTGCATGGCGATCAGCACGTTGGGAGTCTGGTGGATCTCGCGGCCGATGATGAATTTCTGAAGATTGCCGCCCGACAGGCTGGTCGCCGCGTGTCGCACGCCGGGGGTCTTGACCCGAAACCGGTCGACCACCGAGCCGGCGAAGGTTTCCGCCATGCGGCGCTGGATGAGACCGAGCGAACTGACCAGTCCGGCGCCGCGCGCCGATAGCAGGCTGTTCTCCCAAAGCGCCATGTCGGGCACCGCGCCGTGGCCCAGCCGCTCCTCGGGCACGTAATAGAGGCCGAGGGCGCGCCGCCGACGCGGTCCCAGGTGGCCGGCCGGGGTGTCGTCGATAATCAGGGCCCTCGGATCGTCCAGGCGCCGCTCGCCGCTCAGCACGGCCACCAGCTCGGACTGTCCGTTGCCGGCGATGCCGGCGATGCCGAGGATCTCGCCGCCGCGCACCTCCAGTCTCAGATCGGCGAGGGCGACGCCTCGTGCGTTCTCGGGCGGCAGGGCCGGGGTCCGCGCCCGTAGACGCGGCATGCCCGGTTTCGGGGCGGTGGCCCAGCGCGGCAGGGCGGACGATTCCCCCATCATCTTCTCGGCCAGCGAGCGGGCGGTCTCGGAGGCCGGGTCGCACTCCGCCACCACGCGACCGCCGCGCAGGATCGTCGCCCCGTGGCAGAGGGCGCGGATTTCCTCGAGGCGGTGCGAGATGTAGAGGATCGATACCCCCTCGGCCGACAACCGGCGAAGGGTCTCGAACAGGCGGTCCGCCTCCTGGGGCGTCAACACCGCCGTCGGCTCGTCCATGATCAGCAGGCGCGGCGACTGTAGGAGGCAGCGCACGATCTCGATTCGCTGGCGCTCGCCGGCCGACAGGTCGGCCACCCGGCGGTCCGGGTCGACCGGCAGCCCGTAGGTCTCCGACACCGCCCGGATGCGGTCGCGCAGGGTGCCGCCGCGCGCCGCCCGGGCCGGCAGGGCGAGGGCGACGTTTTCGCGCGCCGTCAGGGCCTCGAACAGAGAGAAATGCTGGAACACCATCGCGATGCCGATGTCGCGGGCCTCGCGCGGCGAGGCCGGCGCGATCGGCCGACCCTCCCACAGGATGCGGCCGGACTCCGGCGGCTGAATCCCGTAAACCGATTTCACGAGGGTGCTCTTGCCGGCTCCGTTCTCGCCCAGAAGGGCATGGATTTCCCCGGCCTCGACGGTCATGTCGATGCGATCGTTGGCAAGGCAACCCGGAAACCGCTTGGTCAGGCCGATCAACTGGAGCCGGGGCGTGGCGTACCGCGCGGCAATCTGTCCCATGTCGCGTGTCCCCGTGGCGGCGTCCCGTGGCGAAGCCTCGATCCGGTGGTGTGTCACAGGATGACGGCGAATGCAACGTCCATGCCCCGAACCCGGATTCGGGGCGAATCGGGGACCGAACACGCAAGGGGGAGGTGTTCCCCGATCCCCGATTCATGCCGTCGAGCGCCCGACCGCCGGCCCCGACGACCGCGACGCCGCTTGCCCGCCGCCAACATGCGTACTAGGTTAGCGGCCATCGAACGACGGCGCCCGGACACGCGACCGTCCGCGCGATCGGAAAGAACCAGCCCTGTTGTGTCCGGAAGAGGCACCGGTGAAATACATCAGCACCCGGGGCGGCGCGCCCCGTCTCGCATTCGACGACGTTCTCCTGACCGGTTTGGCGCGCGACGGCGGGTTGTATGTGCCGGATTCCTGGCCGACCTTCTCGCCGGACGACTGGCGGGCGCTGCGCGGTCTTTCGTATTCCGAACTGGCGACCCGCGTGATGCTGCCGTTCGTCGGCGGGGCGATCCCGGAGGCCGAGTTCGCCGACATGGTGGCCGACGCCTATCGGGGGTTCGGTCATCCGGCGGTGGCGCCGTTGCGCCAGCTCGGCGACGGGCTGTGGCTGATGGAACTGTTCCACGGCCCGACCCTGGCCTTCAAGGACATGGCCATGCAGGTTCTGGGCCGCCTGTTCGATCACGTGCTGACCAGGCGCGGCGAGCGGGTGACCATCGTCGGGGCCACCTCGGGCGACACCGGGTCGGCGGCCATCGAGGCCTGCCGCGATCGCGACGCCATCGAGTGCTTCATCCTGTTCCCGCACGGCCGGGTGTCGGAGGTGCAGCGCCGTCAGATGACCACGGTGGACGCCCCCAACATTCACTGCATCGCCCTTAGCGGCCATTTCGACGACTGCCAGGACGCGGTCAAGGGAATGTTCAACGACATGGCGTTCCGCGATGCCCACCGGCTGTCGGCGGTCAACTCCATCAACTGGGCCCGGATCATGCCGCAGATCGCCTATTACGTGGCGGCGGCGGTGGCCCTCGGGGCGCCCGACCGGGAGATCGGATTCGCCGTGCCGACCGGCAACTTCGGCAACATTTTCGCGGCCTACGCGGCGCGTCGCATGGGACTGCCGATCCGCCGGATGATCATCGGCTCGAACGCCAACGATATCCTGACCCGGACCCTCGACAACGGCGTCATGGCCATGGGTACCGTGGTACCGACCCTCAGCCCCAGCATGGATATCCAGGTGTCGTCCAATTTCGAGCGCATGCTGTTCGAGCTGTTCGACCGCGACGGCGCGGCCCTCGCGGAGGCGATGGCGGGATTCCGCGCCACCGGCCAGCTGGCCCTGGGGGCGGCGCGCTGGGAGAGCCTGCGGGCTCTGTTCGACGCCTGCCGGCTCGATGATTCCGGCACCCGCGAGGCCATGGGCCGCTGGCACCGGGCGACTGGTGATTCGCTTGATCCGCACACGGCGGTGGGCGTCGAGGCGGCGGTGCGCCGGTGGCGCGACCCGGCGGTTCCCGTGGTCGCCATGGCGACCGCCCATCCGGCCAAGTTCCCGGACGCGGTCGTCGCGGCGACCGGGATGCGCCCGGCGCTGCCCGAGCGCATGGCCGACCTGTTCGAGCGTCCCGAAAGGTATACCGTTTTGACCAATGATCTGGAGGCGGTCCAGGGCCACGTGGCGACGGTTCTGGACGGGCGGCGCCCATGAGCAAGGTCCGCGTCAGCGTTCTGCCCAATGGCTTGCGGATCGTGTCCGATCACATGCCGTGGGTCGAGACCGTCTCGGTCGGGGTTTGGGTCGACGTCGGCACGCGCCACGAGGCGCCGGAGGTCCATGGCGTCTCGCATCTGCTCGAACACATGGCCTTCAAGGGCACCCGGAGGCGCGGGGCGCGCGACATCGCGGAAGAGATCGAGGCGGTGGGCGGCAGCATGAACGCCTATACCTCGCGCGAGAACACCGCCTATTACGCCAAGGTATTGAAGGAAAACGTGGGGCTGGCGGTCGATATCCTGGCCGATATCCTGCAACATTCGATGCTCGATGCCGAGGAACTGGAACGCGAGCGGGCGGTGGTCCTGCAGGAAATCCACCAGGCGTGCGACACCCCCGACGATATCGTGTTCGACATGTTTCAGGAGACCGCCTTCCCCGATCAGCCGCTGGGCCGTCCGGTGCTCGGCACGGCGGAGAGGATCGGCGTTCTCGAACGGCAGCTCCTGATCGACTACATGCGCGGCAATTACAGTGCCCCGCGCCTGGTCGTTTCGGCAGCCGGCAACGTGAACCACGACGCTCTGACGGAGATGGTGGGGCGGGCGTTCGACGATCTGCCGATCGGCGACGCGCCGCCGGTGCATCCGGCCCGCTACCTGGGTGGCGAAAGCCGGCGACAGCGCGACCTGGAGCAGGTTCACCTGGTGTTCGGATTCGATGGGGTACCCTACGGCGACCCGGCCTACTACGACGTGGCCGTGCTGTCGGCCCTGCTGGGCGGCGGCATGTCGTCGCGGCTGTTCCAGGAAGCGCGCGAGAAGCGCGGGCTGGTCTACAGCATCTACAGCTTCTCGTCGAACTACATCGACGGCGGCTTGTTCGGCATCTATGCCGGAACCGGACCCGACGAAGTGTCCGATCTGATGCCGGTGGTGTGCGGCGAAATCACGGCGGTTCGCGACTCCGTGAGGGACGACGAGGTGGCGCGCGCGGTGGCGCAGATCAAGGCCGGGGCGCTGATGACCCTGGAGAGCACCAGTTCGCGTTGCGAGCAGTTGGCCCGTCAGTTGCTGGTGTTCGGGCGACCATTGCCGGCGGCCGAGATCGTCGCCAAGGTGGAGGCGGTGACTCCGGACACCGTTCTGGCGGCGGCCCGCCGGGTGTTCACCGGCCAACCGGTATTGGCCGTCATCGGCAATCTCAAGGGCGTGGAGCCTCTTGAGCGAATCCGGTCCCGGCTTGGCTGAGCCGTCGCCACGGTTTCAGGACGACGTATCCTCCGCCGGCCGCGCGATCACGTCGCGCCGTCGCCGCACCAGGGCGTGGGCGGCGATGGCGGCGATGGCCAGGGTCATCACGGCGCCGGCCAGATAGGGCGAGCCGCGGCCGAACACCGCGAACATGGCGCCGGCGTAGGCCGGCCCGACGATGCGGGCCAGGGTGGCGACCGAGCGCGACACGCCCATGATGGCGCCCTGATCCTCGTCGCGCGCCGACAGCGAAATAAGGCTGCTCAGAGCCGGCTGCAGAAGGCTGAAGCCGACCGTCATCAGGATCATCGACACGGCATTCCGGTATTGTCC
>JANQIL010000154.1 GCA_028282245.1 Magnetospira sp. | reverse complement strand
CGCGTCGGCGCCGAGGCCGCCGAAGTCGGCCCGCCGCGCCGAGCATAGACCGCGCAAGGTCTGGCCGTGTGCGGCATCCAGCTTGGGGTCCGTCGCGGTGTGGGGGTCGTCGCCGGTGGCGGTGACGGAGACCTCGCGCTCGACGATCCCGCTGGCGACGATCATGGCGCCGACCGGTTGGTCGCCCTTGCCGGTCAGCAACACCCGACGGCCCGCCTCCAGGGCCGAGACGTCGACCTGCTCGCCGGCGGTATAGGCCCGCCTTTTCAACTCGCGGCCCAGGAGCAGCCGTTCGCCACCGATCCGGCGTCCCGGCACGTAGAGCGTTTCGCCGGCGGTGCGGGCCGGATACCGGTAGCCCCAGAAACGGATCGGCTCGCCCAGCAGTTCGTGCAGCACCACCTCGCGTCGATCGTCGATCTGGTCGAAGCCGGGCGTCACGGTGATTCGGGTGACCGTGTCGGTGAGGGTGCCCAGAGCCTGGTCGGCTTGCGCCACGGCGGTCACGGTGAGCAGGTGCCGGCCGGCGCCGCCCACCTGCATCAGCAGCCGGGCCCCCACTTCCAGGCCGTCGTACCGGCTGTCCAGATCGAGTTGGTTCGAGGCGGGAACGTAGAAACTCTCGTGGCCGGCGGCCGGGAGGCCGGTGGTGATGCTGTGCAGCTTCCACAACAGCAGGCCACCCGAGGAATCCGCCTTGGGATATTCCACTGCGGCGTTGTGGCCAAACAGCCGGAAGCTGCGGCCGCGCCTGTGGACTGGCGTATCCAGATCCCACGCCTCGCCCTGAATCGGGCGCCGCCAGGACAGGCGCACATGCTCGCCCTCGCCTTGCAGGGCCTTGACCCGCAGTTCCTCCGGATCCGCGCCGAGACCGAACAGCAGCAGACGGTCGTCCTCGGCAAGGTCCTGCAGGATTGTCAGGCCGTCCGCCTCCGGCGCCAGATAGGCCCAGGTGCGCCCTTGGGCCAAGGGATTCGTGCCCACCGGTGCCGGATAGGCCGTCAAACGGTTGAGCCAGCCATGCGCCGCGATCGCCTCCAGGGTCTCGTACTTCTGCGGCTTTTCGTCCTGTTCGGGCACGCTCTGCACCCGCAGCCCGACGGGGATGTCGAGCTGCTTGCCGGCGTCCACCTGGAAGGCCAGCCAGGCGGTGGCGGCCAGCCCCGGCTTGAGCCTGTAGCCCAGCAGTCCGGCCAGCCGTTGCACGGAGCCGCGCTGCACGGCGGTGCGCAGGAAAGCCTCGTTGGCGGTGCGCTCCTGGTAGAAGCTGAGGACGTCGCCCACCGCGGCCCAGGCTTCCAGCAGGCTTATGGCGTGGTCGTCGCTTTCGCGGCTGGACAGGGCACGCAACGCCGGCTGTCCGGCGATGTCCTGTAGCATGGCCTGCCGGAACCGACCGAAATCACCCACCCGGTAGGCGATGGCCGACAGGCCGGGGCGATTGTACAGGGCGACCGGGGTGGCGCCGACCGTTTCGCAGCAATGACAGATCCCGTCGCGGCTCATTTGCCACCTCCCGCGCCGAGCCGCACGACACCGTTTTCCTGGAAGTTCGGGTCGTTGTCCAAGCGCGCGATCTGCCATGGCCCGACCGGCAGCACTCCGGACTCCAACTCGCCGTTGTCGTCTTGGCCATAGACGCGCAGAAGGGTCACCTCCGCCGACTCCACGCCGCTCACCTGTTTCAGGGTCTGGTAGAGTCGGCTGAGGTAGACGGGCTGACCGAAACTGAGATTGTCCGGGTGGAAAAATCCCTTGCCGCCGTCCGGATTGATGTCATCGCTCAGCGCCCAGTGCGCCGCCCGCAGCACATCGCCGCGGAAATAACCCGGCAGGACACAGAGTCGAACCTCCAGTTCGAGCGGCAGATACTCGCCCGAGCGGACCTGCACGTCATAACCCGCCAACCGGAATCGCTCGAGGTGGTCCCTGACCCGCCGCGCGAAACGCGGCGCGAGCCGGGTACGGCCGCCCGGCAGGGTAACCAGATCGGCTGGATCGGCCGGATCCACCGCGATCTGCGCCGTGTACCAACTGCCGGTCCAGCGGAACCGGGCCACCGCCCCGGCCACCGCGTCCAGCCGCAGCGCGGCCTCCACGTAATCGGCCTCGGTCACCGCCCGGTACTGGCGGGCACGGAAGGCCTTCGGCGCCCGCGCGCGCACCTGGTCGAGCGTTTCCGGATCGGTCCCGCCGAGCGCCGGCAACGGATTGCGCAGGCCGTCGATTCCGGGCCAGGCCGGCGCCACCGGAGGCCGCAGCACATGGGCCAGTGACTCGGCGCCGATGTTCCCGTGGCGGCCGTTGCCGATCCGGTACAGGACCTGGAAGTCGGTCACCGTCACCGGTTCCCTGGCGTAGCCGCCGTCGCCGAACCGCAACCGGGCGCGTCCCGCGTTGTCGGTCTCCGCCACGAAATGGCTGGTCTGCGGCGGACTGTCCAGGAGATGAGGCTGCGCCATCCATACGGTGTCGCCGATGGGATTGCTGCCCAGCAGGGCGACCGCCGGGCGGGCGTCCCCGGGCTCGCCCGTCAATCCGTGACGCTCCGTGGCCGGTATCGGACCACGCACCGGATCGGCCGCATAGGCCATGTCGTCCGGCTGACGTTGGAAGGTGAGCGGCCCCTGGCCCAGTTGCAGATAATAGGTCTCGTCCTCCTTCGGCGGCCGACTGCTCAAGTCGACGGACTCGCGGACCGTGCGGCCGTGATCGGCCAGCGCCACGTTGCCGCGGGCCAGCGAGACATGGTCGATCAAGTCGTCGCCACGGGTGCGGGCCGACAGGCAGAGCGGGAAGTCCAGCCCCCGATCCCCGTCCCACTCGACCTCGAGCAGGGGCAGTGCCGGATCGACCGCGCCGCGCACCTGGAGGTTTCCGTTCAGCAATCGGTCCCTATAGACACCGTCCACCGTCTCGCTCACGCGCGCCAGCCGAACCAATTGCCGATGCCGCGGGTCGGCATCGGCGGGCAAGCCGCTGAGCGGGCCGAGCACCTCCTCGATCACCAGATAATCGCCGACGTTTAGATCGGGTCGGATTGCCCGCGCGACATCGGCCGGGTCCAGGGCATACAGATGCAGCGAGGTGCTGCCGGCCGGCAGACAACACTCCCGACTGCCCCAGGCGTGGATCAAGAGGCGGTTGAACTCGGGCCGCACCCTCAGTGGATGAGTGGTCTCGAAAACCCGAACCCTTGCCAGCGCCGGATCGCCGTCGTAGGCGTCCGCCGGCAGGGCGGAGTCCTCGAGCACCGCCGGCGGCGGCCGGCCGTCGCCCCGCAACGGATCGGCGACTCGGCTCAGCAGCTTGCTGCCCTGCGGGATGGTGCCGGTGCTGGACACCTGAAAATGCACCGCCGTCCAGGCGTTGCGCCCGTCGTGCATGGCATAGTCGACCAGGCGGGCGTGACGCCGCACCGACTGACGCTGGCGGGCGGTTTCCAGATAGGCCTCGTTGGCCACCGCGTCCTGAAAATAGCTCAGATGGTCGCCGGCGTAGGCCAGCAGCTCCACCAGTGCGATTCCAAGGTCGGCCGGGTTCTGTTCGCGCCAGTCCGGATTGCGTTGCGCGATGAGATCGAGCATCAGCTTGCGGAAGCTGGCGTAGTCCTTGGCGAGGTAATCGAGCAGCGGCTGTTCGTATTCGAGTGGCGGGCAATGCGCCTCCCGCCGGCAATCGAACGCGCTGGGACAGTCGATGCGGAAATCGATCGGCGCGCGGGAAAAGCGCGCGTCCAGATTCGGGGTACGGCGTTGCAGGCTACCGTCGGGCTGCGGCGACCAGCCCACCGACAGCCAGTAGCGGGAGAAATCGCCCTGGCCGCTGACGGCGATTTCCAGATACGGCGGGGCCAGAGTCACCGCCAGCACCTTGAGACCGACGATGCGGGTGCCCCCCTGCAGCCGCACCCATTCGGGATGATTGGTCAGGTCGTAGGCGCCATCGGGATCCGAATGGGGTGCTTCGGGCAGGTCCTTGAGGAAGTGCACCACCAGCACATGGGGATGCGGGTCCAACGGCCGATGCGCATATTCCACGAAATCGATGCCGTTGAGCACCGGGTGCGCGAGCACGTCGGCGCGGCGCTGGGCGTCGCGGCAAACCGGTTCGTTGTCGAAGGTCAACTCGGTGACCATCTGGTTGTCCTCCTCTCTGTCGCCGGCCCCCCGGAGCGTTGTCCGCGCGTTGGACGAATCAGGCGGCGAAGTCGGCGGCCTCGGTGAAGCGGTCGCTGAGGCGTTCGCCATTGTCGAGACGGCGATAAACCACCGTCACCGTGAGGCGCGCCCCATCGGCCTCCACCGTCACCTCCTCCACCTGGATCACCCGTTCGAGCCAGCGCTGCAGGGCCGCCTGCACCGTGACCTGACTGGCGGCGGCCAGGGCATCGCTGTTGGGCATGAACAGCAGGCGCTTGAGCCCGCAGCCAAAATCGGGCCTGTTGACGCGTTCGCCCGGGTTGGTGAACAACACCTGGCGGATCAGATCCCGCACATGGTCGTCGATGTCGGTCACCGCGCTGCGGCCGCGGCCATCCAGGTGGAACGGGTAATCGAAATACAGCACCGCCATCAGTACAGATCTCCGCTGGTGTTGATGCTCACGCTGCCGCTGCCGCTGCTCGCCACCTTGTTGCCGCTGCCGCCATCCTGCGTCACCGCCACCGAATGGGTATGCGCGCCGCTGGAGCCGGTGGTGCCGGAACTGCTCACCAGCGGGCCGTCGTCCTGGTTGACGCTCACGCTGACGTCGAACGCGCCGGCGGCGTTGTCCTTCAGGTGCCTGACCACCCCCTGCGCGATGGCGATGAACATCAGCCGCCGATCCTCCTGGGTGGCCGACGGCAGCGCCTGGCCTGTCTTGGCAAGCCACAGGTTGGCGAGGGCGTTTTCCATCGCCTCGGCCATGCTGTCGTCAAAATCCGTCAGGGTGCCTGCCTTGAGTGTCATCTTTTTTCCTTATCCCGCCTTGACCCGGGTCGACAGCAGCGCGGGCGTGGCCGGCGTGAACACCGGCACCGGCGGCGCGGGCGTCACCGGTATGAAGCCGGCCGCCAGTTCTCCCGGGTGAACATGGCTGTTGAACAAAGTCACCAGTTGGTTGAGGTATTGCAGCAACTGGTCGCCGAACACCACGGGGTGGGTGGCATTCTCCACCAGCTCGATCTGCGGTGCCTCGACCACCGCCTTTGTCGCGCCCTTTACGGTGAACTTTCCCGCTTGCACCTGGATTTCCAGCATGTTGCTGCCGTTGCCGTCGCTGACGGTGATGGTCTGGCTGTCGTCGTCGAGGGCCACCATCAGCCCCGACTCGCTGCGGATGATCTTGAGCGGCGGCGTGGCGGCGGCACCGGCATTGTCGCTGGGCACCTGGCCGACGCCCCACCAGCAGCCGCTCCAGATGGGTCGCGTCAGGTCGCCCGACTCGAACTCGATCCATACGCCCGCTCCCACCGGCGGCACGGTGAACTGCCCCTCGCCGTCGCCGGCATAGGGCAGGCAGGGCAACGCCCAGCCGCTGTCCACCTCGTTCAGCAACTCCGGCACGCGGGCCCGCAATCGCCCCAGGTTCTGCGGGTCGACGTTGTCGAGGACGAGGCCGCGATACTTGCCGTAGTAGCGGTCCTGCCGCTGGTTGGTCTGGTCCCGTGGGGTCTCTGGCATGTCTTTCGTCTGTCGCCTGTCGGTGTCCGTGCCTGCCTTCAGGAAGCCAGGGCTTGGTTGTCGGTGAAGTCCTCCCGCCCGGTGATCCCGGCCGCGTTGCGCTTGAGGGTGAAGCGCTGGCTGTAGCCCGCGTCGCTGAGATGGTGCAGCACCTTTTCCACGTAGTAGCTGCCGCTGAACTGCCGGCCGGCGCCGCGCACATTGACCGGACGCTTGGCGCGCAGCACATCGCCATAGGTGACGGTCGACAGTTCACCCTCGGCGCGGATGGACCACGCGGTGCGGTCCACCACCGCCTGGGCATAGGTCTGCAGTTCGCCGGTGTCGGACAGTCCGCTGTTGCTCAGGAGTATCCGGCGCGGCCGGTCCGGTGCGCTCAGGGCCTGCGCGCCCAGGGTGCCGCTCTGCTCGCTCACGTCGGCGTCCTGGCCGGACTGGTCACCGATTTCCAGATTGCTGGCCTGGGCGCCGACCGGCCCCAGCATGTCGTGCCGCGCCTTGAAACGGTCGACGTTGGTGGCGTTCCCAAGGTTGACCGACAGCACGCCCTGCGGCGCCAGATCACCGCGCGGCGGATGGAAGTGACCCTCGACGCGACCGCTGTCCTCGTTCAGTTCGAGATAGCACTCGTAGCCGTTGCGCCGCGCCAACTGACGCAGGAACTGGATGTCGCTGCCGCGCTGCATCACGGTGCGTTCCACTTCCTGGCGGGTGGGCTGGGTCTGCGCCACCTCGGCATCGAAGCCGTATTCGCCGAAAAGCGTATCGGCGATGTCCGAATCCGTCATGTCCGGCCACGCGCGGACCTTCTCCTCCAAGGCCATCAGCGCGGTCGGATCCATGGCAATCACCTCCAACACGGACTCGCCGGGGGTATTGGAGAACTCGCCGCGGGTCTCGATCACGTAGGCCTCGATCAACCGCACCTGACGGCTGCCCACCTGGACCGAGAGCGCCAGCTTGGCGAGACGGGGGAACAGGTCTTCGTCCAACACCGTCCAGTCGGCGCCGTCCTCGCGTACCGCCATCGCGAGCCGCAGCCGCAGCATGTCCGCCAACACGGCATGGTCCTCCACCTCGATCTCGCGCACCGCCGCCAGCAGTTCGGCGCCGGCGGGCGTGCCGTCGATGGTCAGGCTGTACGAAACCGCTTGCATCATCTGTTCCACCTACCTCGCAGGCCACATGAGGGCGTCACCCTTCACTGGCCGGGACGTCGATCTTGCGCCCCGGCTCGCTCACCAGATCCTCCGGCCACATCACGCGGTTGCAGTCGCAGATGCGCCAGAATCGCTGCGGATCGCGAAAGTAAAGGTGGGCGATCAGATCCAGCCGTTCGCCGCCCCGCACCTTGTGGCCCAGCCGCGCCGGCGTGTCGGGGATGAAGCGGGTGGCCTTGTATTGCAGGCCGCGGCCCTGTCCGTCCGTCGTCGCCAGGGTGGCGACTTTCTGGTAGCGACTGCCTTTGAAAAACATCGGTCGGTCTCCTCAGTTGGGCAGCAGGCCACGGATGGGCTCCGCTTCCTCGCCGGCCTCGAACTGGCCGGCCAAGGTCTCTTTTCGCCGCTGATAGGACAGATACATGTCGCGGCCCGCGCTGGTGCTCGGAAGGTCCACGTAGTTGAGGGCCTGAAGTCCGAGTTCGACCTTGGCCTGAATGGGATTCAGGTCCGGATCGAACGCCTCCTCGGTCACCGAGAAGTTGGTCACCTTGACCGGGACCACCCGCGACCGTCCCCAAACCAGCGCCACCAGGGGCAGGTCGGCCGGATTGAGCTGCACCTCGCCGTCCTCGGCCAGGGCCTCGTTTTGCAGCACCTGGAAGCTCGGCGGATACATCAGCATCTCGAGCATCGCCAACACCGCATGCAGGCCGTTCTGTACGACGGTCTGATTCCGATCGGGGTATTCCAGTTGATCGGTCGCGTTGAGAGTCACCGACAAGGTGAAGCTTTCGCGGGGCGGCCCCTGCACACGCAGCACATCCTGCTGGGCTTGACCACGGTTCTCGCGGCCCGCCGTCGATGCGGCCGCCCCGGAACCGCCGCCATGCGACAACGACCGGCTCACCTGCTCCGGGTTGTATTGAAAGGGGATGATCCTCGACGTCGCGCCGGGGTCGTGCGAGGCGTAGACGACCAGCGCCCCCTTCAGCAATTGTGGACTGCCGGGAAACTCGGATGCCATCAGCGCCGCTCCGCGTCGGTTTCGGTCCCAGGGCGTGAAGGTCTTGGCGTGGGTCCCCTCATTGTTCAGAACCCGGCATTGTCAAGGGCGCCGGACGAACCCGTGCTGAGCCAGAAATCGATTCCCAGCACGTTGAACTTGACGAAACTGTAATGCAGCTTCCACGGGTGATCGTCCGATATCTGTCGCCACCGCCCGCCCAGGTCGAGCCGAATGAACTCCTGAAAATGCCAGCGCACGTCAAAGGTATCGCGATGGTTGCCGACGCTGTTGCTGACATAGAAATTGACCCGGTCACGGCCGCTCATCCGGCCGTCGACATAGGGGTCGTTGTCTTCCGGGTCACCGGTACCGCGATCGTCGTTCCCGATCAGTCGGTTGCCGGGGTAGGCGGGGACGGGGACACCGATAAAGGCAAATCCGAGGCCGACGTTGATGACGTCGAGCCCGGCCGCCGGAATGTGAGCCGGGTAAAGATACTTGGTGCGGATTCGACGCGAGATGTCCCAGCGGGAATTGACGCCATTCGCAAGGTCCCCCCCGAGCATCGGATGCGGTGTCCCCGCTCCCGGCACCGGGGTCGCCGGCACCGCCACCCCCCTCATGTCTGGGGCGTCCGCCGTACTGAACAGAGTGACCGGCGTGACGAGGGCATTGAAGATCAGTTCGTCCATCGTGATCTGCCGCCCGCCATGCACGGTTCCGACCCGCGTGTTCGGCACCGCCGATGTAATGGTCGCATCCACCGACCACACCGTGAACTGGGCCGGCGACGCCGGAGCCGCGGCCAGCGGACAGGCAATCCGCGCCACCGCGACGTTTTGGCCCGCCGCGCGGCTGACATCGGCCTCGACGGGATCGGCGGGGTTCTGGGTCGCGCCGGTCCACTGAACCAGTTCCCGCCGCCGATCCCCGGGAGCCAAGGCCGGATTGAGCACCGCGCGCACGCGCGCGTCGGGCGCCACTTCGCGGGCCACGGTCACCCCATGGTCCGAACGCGGAACCGGCGGTGTCGCCCCGATCACGAAGGTCTGCGACGCGGGGCCGTTCAGCAGCTCGACCCGGTCGATGGCCGGCAAGGGTCGATCGACGAGGCGGATCTCGACCCGCCGGTTGCGGGCGCGGCCGGCCTCGGTCGCGTTGGTGTCGATCGGTCTGTTCTCACCAAACCCCAGGGTCAATGGGGACGCGACGGCCGGCTCCAGCACGAGTGCTTCCAGGGCCTGCTGGATGGTGTGCGCCCGCCGGCCGGACAGCCCCAGATTGAACGCCTCGGTTCCCGAGCTGTCGGTATGTCCCTCGATCTCCGCCTCCTTGCAGGGGTTCAGATTCAGGATCAGCGCCACGATGGCGATCCCCCCCAGCCACTCCGGCTTCATGGTGTCGCGCTCGATGTCGAAGTTATTGAGGATCATGCGATCCGAACTGGGGAATTCCACTCTCCCGGGGCCGGTCGCGACCGGGACCGTCAGGTGTTGCCGTGGCCGCGCCGCATGCCTTGGCCGGAACGACTGCCCGGAGACCACGGCGTCGGCCGCCCGGTCGGCCTCGGTTTCCAGCATCGGGCCGGTGCCCGCCGTGGCCGCGCCGTTGGTCTGTTGCGCCACATGCGCCAACTCGTGACCCAGCAGCCACCGCCCCGCCCTGGTGCCCGGCGCGTACTGCCGTGGCGCGAAGGCGATATCCTGGCCGATCGTCACCGCGCGCGCATCCGCGGACCGAGCCAGGGAGGCTGCCTGCGGGCCGTTGTGGACACGCACGGCGCTGAAATCTCTTTGGTAACGCGGCTCGAAGTAACTTCGCAGCGGCGCGGCCAGAGGCTGGCCACCACCCTGCAATGCCGGATGCGACGTCGGCGCGGCGGACGAAGCATGGCCGGCGGCGGCTTTCCGCTGGATCCTGTTGCTTCCGGGTTGCCCGCCG
>JANQIL010000034.1 GCA_028282245.1 Magnetospira sp. | reverse complement strand
TTGCGGCCGACCTGTTGCAGGATCAGCGCCTCGACCCGTGGCCCGGCGGCCAGCTTGGCATTGAACGCCGCGGCGCCGGCCGCCGAGGCATCGTCGGGCGGCGGATCAAGCACCCGGCCGCCGCGCACCACGTTATCGGCCAGGATCAGGCCACCCGGGCGGGTCAGCCGCAGCGCCCAGTCCAGATAGTCCGGGTAACCGGTCTTGTCGGCGTCCAGGAATACCAGGTCGAACGGGTCGGCGGATTCCGAGGCGATCCCCGGCAGGATGTCGAGCGCCGCGCCGGTCCGCACGTCGACCACCCGGGACAGCCCGGCGCGATCCAGGTTGGCGCGCGCCACCTCGGCATGGCGTGGATCGTATTCCAGGGTGATCAGGCGGCCACCCTCCGGCAGCGCGCGGGCCAGCCAGATGGTCGAATAGCCGGCCAGGGTGCCGATCTCCAGGATCCGCCGGGCACCGATCAGCCGGGCCATCAGCCACAGCAGCTTGCCCTGTCCGCCGGAGACATGGATGTCCGGCATTCCGGCCTCGGCGGCGGTCGCCAGGGTGGCATCGAGCGCCGGGTCGCCGGGCGCGAACAGACCGTCGATGTAATCGTCGATCACTGTGAACGGGTCGGTGTCCAAGGCGGGCCTCGTCGGTTGGGCGTGGGACTCAGCGGTACTTGACCGTGCAGCCATAGGCGCGGGTGACCGGCGAGCCGACCGGCCGGTCGGCGTCCAGGTCGGCGAGGGCGGCGCGCACATGGTTCGTGGCGCCCGGGATGTCGGCCCGGTCATCGGTCGGCCGATCGTCGATGGCGCCCATGTAGCGCAGCCGGCCGGCCTCGTCGACGACATACATGTGCGGCGTCACCCGCGCCCCGTAAAGGCGGCCGATGGCGCCCTCGGGATCCAGCAGGACGGCGGTCGGCGCGGCGTCGCGGTCGCGGGTGAGGGCGTCCGCCTCGGCCGCCGTCACGTGGCCCTGGGTGCCGGGCGCCGAGGAAATCACGCTCAGCCACGCCATGCCGGCGCCGGTGGTCTCCCGTTGCAGGGTCTGCATGTCGCCGCCGCCGTAGTGCTTGCCCACGTAGGGGCACAGGTGATTAGTCCATTCCAGGATCACCCGGCGGCCCCGCAGGTCGGACAATCGCACGGTCTCGCCGTTGGTTGCCGTGCCGACGAAATCGGGGGCCGGGGCGTCGATGTCCGGTGCCGCCAAGACGACGGCGGACCACGGAAGAAGGGCAAGCAGCATCAGGACGGGGCGCATGGTCAGTCTCCTCGCGGGATGGGCACATCGAGGCGCTCGGCTCGCGGATGGCCGGGCACCAGCAGCAGGCCGCGCAGGCGACCCGCCGGGTCGACCGGCCCGGCCGCCAGGGTGAGCACGCTGCCCGATCCGGAACGGGCGATGCCCTGCGGGCGATCCAGCGCCACGTGGCCCCATGTCTCGGGAACCAGTCGGGTGCCGTCGGGCAGGGACCGGTCGAGCGCGAGCCGCAGGTGGTCGCCATCGCGGCGCACCGCCGCCACCCCGTCATAGGGAACCGGCCATGCGGCGGCGGCGGCCTCCAGCGGGGCCGTCTCGGCGGTCGCCGGCAGGCGAAGCGACAGCCGCGTCGCGCCGGGGATGCAGATTTCGGCGCAGGCGACCCATGTCACGTCGGCCGCGATGTCGAGCGGTTTCGCGGGCGGCCAGTCGTCCGGCACGCGGAGCGTCGCGGCGAGCACCACCGATCCCTCGTAGCCCAGCGACACGAAGCCGTGGCTCTCGATCCAATGCGGGCTGGGCCAGCGCAACGGCCCCGCCGTCACCCCCGCCGGCAGCGCCCAGTCGACGGTGGTCGGCGCGCCGCCGTCCCCCGGATTGCGCCAGTAGGTGTGCCAGCCGTCGGCGGTGATCAGGTGTATTCCCGCCAGCACGCGCCCGCCGGGCATCGCCGTGGCGGACCCGGCGATCAACCGCGCGGAGACCGGGGCGGCATCGCCGGCGGCGGCGGCCGGGGTGGCGAGCAGGAGCAGGCACAGAATGGGCAAGGCGCGCATCGCGGGGATCCCGTCTTTTCGCCCCAAGGGTACCCGGGCACGCGCCCGGCGGCCAGTCAACTGTGCGTGACGGCGGCCTCCAGGAGCGCCGCCAGGGAGTCGTGCTTCTTGCGCCGGGCCAGATCGAGCGGAGTGACTCCGTGGTGGTCCGGATGGCCCGGGTTGGCCCCCGCCGCCAGAAGATCGCGCACCGAGTCCGCGTCACCCTTGGCGACCGCCCAGGTGAGCGCCGTGGCGCCGTTGGGATCGGTCGCCGCCGGATCGGCGCCGCGCGCCAGGAACGCCTTGACGATCGGGGCGTAGCCCTTGCGCGCCGCCTCGATCAATCCGCCGCCGAGACCCGGCTTCGGTCCCCAGCCGCCGTATTCCAGATAGACCATCTCGTCGCCCTGGACCTGCGACACGATGGGTTGATAGAGCGCCGCGTTGGTGTCGATCACGTCGCAGCCGTCGCCGAACGCCTTGGCCGCCGCCTCCGCGCCGTCGCGGGTGTCGAAGCCTCCGGCCGCGTCGGCGCCCTTGGGGATGACGATGTAGCGGCGGTCGAGGTCAGCCATCGCGGTCTCCTGGGGTTGCGGGATGCTGCCTGAAACGGTGGGGCGGCGGGTCGTCGAATTCAAGCCCCCGGCACGCGTGGCCGATCGGCGGCATCGACGCCGAGGCCGGCGCGGTTCGGGCGTCCGCCGGGGTGACGGGCGGCACGCGACGCGCCGCCCGCCGGGAGTCGCAAAACCTAGTTCAGTCCCGCATAGTATTCCTGAAGAACCTTCACCACCTCGGGGCGCGAGAACTCGGGCGGGATGGGTTCGCCCTCGGTGAGCATGCGGCGCTGCTCGGTGCCGGAAATGGAGATCCGGTCCTCCTTGCCATGCGGGCAGGTCTTGGCGGTCGCCATGCCCATGCACTTCCTGCAATAGAACGTGATGTCGATCTTCAGCGGCTTGGTGTCCAACGCCCCGTCCCACAGGGTGTCGAAGACGTGCTGGGCGTCGAACGGACCATAATAGTCGCCCACGCCCGCGTGGTCGCGGCCGACGATCAGGTGCGAGCAGCCGAAGTTCTGGCGGATCAGGGCATGGATCAGCGCCTCGCGCGGCCCGGCGTAGCGCATCTCGATGGGATAGCCGGCCTGGATCACCGTGCCGGGCACGAAATAGCCGTCGATCATCGCCTGGATCGCCCGGGTCCGGACGTCGGCCGGGATGTCGCCCGCCTTCAGCTTGCCCAGCACCTGATGGATGAACACCCCGTCGGTGACCTCGATCGCGATCTTCGCCAGGTGCTCGTGCGAGCGGTGCATCGGGTTGCGGGTCTGGAACGCGGCGACCCGGGACCAGCCCTTCTCCGCGAATTGGGCGCGGGATTCGGCGGGGCGCATGTACAGGGCCCCGTACCGGGACGGGAAATCGCCCTCGTCGATCACCATCACCCGCCCGGCCAGATTGACCGGCCGCTGCGCCATCACCTTCTGCACCCCGGGGTGCTCGGAATCGGTGGTGGTGTAGACGTGCTGGCACTCGAAGGCCTTGTCCTCGTCGGAGAGGGCGTATTTCTCGGCGACCTGCATGATCGCCATGATCAGGCCGGACTCCTCGTCGACGAGGGCCACCTCTTCCTCCTCGCCGATGCCGTCGGCCAACTCGGCGCTGGCCGACAGGGTGATCGGAATCGGCCAGAACAGGCCGTCCGCCGTCTTCATCTCGGCGCATACCCGGCGCCAGTCGGCGCGGCCCATGAATCCGTCGAGCGGCGTATAGGCGCCCATGGCGAACATCAGAACGTCGGAAACCTCCTTCGAGGTCATCGGCACCTTCTTGAGGCGCTCGGCCCGCAAACGGCCGTCGGCGCGTTCCACCTCGGGCACCAGAAGCGGTTTCAATTCCCCGCCGCCGTGCGGCGGCACCAGTTTGGACATATGAACTTTCCCCCTGCGTGTTTCGTTGATCAGGGCGCCCGGTCGGCGGCGCCCGACGGCCGGTAGCTTATCAGATGCGGTCGCGGCGGCGCCAAGGAAATTAAGGACTTCTAATCAACGCACCGAATAACAATTAATGCGGGAATACTTTTTAATTTTCCTATTCATTTCCGTGAAAGGTCTGGAACCCTTGGCGGAGCGGGACCGCCGCCGCCGACGCCGCGAGCGGCATTCCACCACGCGTTGCTTTTGGGTTGTCATGCTCCGCCAAAGAACGTTTAATGCCCTGAACTGGCATCTGAAAAACAGTTGCCGTCGAGTTTCGAACGGCCCGGAGGGGCGGCTTCCGCATCAACGTCATCGGGAAAAAAGCGCAGCCCATGCCGTCCCTTCGCAAGATCGAGGTATCGACCGGAATTCACTGGGTCGAGGTTCCGGAAGTCGGCCTTTACGTGCTCTGCGGCACCCCGGCCGATAGTGTCAAGCACCTGATGCTGCGCGGTCTCATCGTCCCGATGGAGCGTGATGGAGTGCGGTTCGAATCCGGGCCCAACGCGATACTGCTGTCCGACGCCATGATCCAGAACGGGCATTTCGCCAATCTGGGCGAGTTCCCGGTTCTGCAAATGCTCTACCGCCAGGGCATGATCCTGCCCGATCATCCCAACAACGCCGGGCTCAAGCCGATCGTGATCGGCTCCGAAAAACAGGTTTCGGCGCAGCTCGAATACATCTTTCGCGGCAATTACGGCCTGATTTCGAAACAGGAGCTGATGGCCGCCGGGGCCAGCGATCACGCCGCCGAGGAGATGATGGCCCTGAAGCTCAGGTTCGCGTTCGGCCGCATCCGGGACTCCAAGGAACTGGTCGGCTCCCGCAAGGTCGGCGTCAAGCCGGTGGAGATCCGCGACGGGGTGACCATCCGCCGCATCGCCTTCAACCGGTTCGAGTTCGCCTATCGGAACGAGACGGTCACGGTCGACCTCAACCTCGGCAAGGGCGAGCGCTACCACCCGCCGTACCGGATGGGCTTCCACGAGATCAAGCGCGAGCACTTCGGGGTGATCCATTCCGGCGACGGCGACGGGTGGGATGTCAGCCGCCCCTGCACCGCCTCGATCCTGATGTACCAGGGCCAAATCTACCTGATCGACGCCGGCCCCAATCTGCTGCACAGCCTGACCGCGCTCGGCATCGGCATCAACGAGATCAAGGGCATTTTCCATACCCACTCGCATGACGACCATTTCGCCGGAATCACCGCGCTGATCCGGGCGGGGTTCCGGATGAAATACTTCGCCACGCCCCTGGTCCGCCACTCGGTGACCAAGAAGCTGACCGCCCTGCTCGGCATCGAGGAGGACCGCTTCCAGGACTTCTTCAACGTCGTGGACCTTGAATTCGATGTCTGGAACGATGTCGAGGGGCTGGAGGTGCGGCCGTTGTTCTCGCCGCATCCGGTGGAAACCAACATCTTCGTGTTCCGCACCCTGGGCGAGGACGGCCACCGGTCCTACGCCCATTTCGCCGACATCTCGTCGTTCAAAGTGCTCGACGGCATGGTGACCGACAACGGTGGCCAGGGTATCCCCCGGGCGATGGTCGACAAGGCCCGCCAGGACTACGCGCACCCCGCCAGCATCAAGAAGATCGACATCGGCGGCGGCATGATCCACGGCATGGCGGAGGACTTCGACAACGACCCGTCGGACATGATCATCCTGTCGCATACCTCCGAGGACCTCACCGCCCGGCAGAAGGAGATCGGTTCCGACGCGCCGTTCGGCACCACCCACGTCCTGATTCCCGACCACACCGACATCGCCCGACGCACCGCGTTCGAATACCTGCGGACCTATTTCCCGCAGGCCCTGCGCCATACCTTCCGCAATGTGATGAACAACCAGTTGTTCACCCTCAATCCGGGCGCCATCATCATGCGCGAGGGGCAGAACAACACCGATATCCTATTGATTCTGTCGGGCATCGTGGAAATGATCAAGTCGGACTCCCCGACCGCCTATCCGTTGTCGGCCGGTACCCTGGTCGGCGAGTACTCCGGCCTGCACGGCACCCCGTGCAAGGCCACCTACCGGACCGCCAGCTTCGTGCAGGCGTTGCGCATCCCGGGCAGCATGTACGCCGACTTCGTGCGCCAGAACGATTTGCAGGACCATATCGAGCGACTGCACGAGACCCGCTCGTTTCTGCAGGCGACCTGGCTGTTCGGCGAGGAAGTCCCCTACAGCACCCACACCCTGATCGCCGAACAGGCCGAGACGCTGCATCTGTCCGGCGCCGGAACGGAAATCGACGCCGACCCCGAGTATCTCTACCTGATCCGTGGCGGTGCCGTCGACTGCCGGCTCGCCGCCCTGCCGGTGGCGACGCTCGGACGCGGCGACTTCTTTCGCGGCGAAAGCGTCATCGCCATGCCGCCGCGTCCCACCACCTTTGCCCTGCGCGGCGACCGGGCGACCCTCGTCCGCATCCCCGGCGAGGCCCTGCGCGACGTGCCGATCGTGCTGTGGAAGCTGCTCGAGGCCTACGAGAAGGCGACCACCTGAGGCACGGCTCCGAATCGCCGCCCCTTGCGGAACCTGGCCCCGCACGATAAGCTTCGCTACATTCCGGCTTTCTAATATACACAGAATATGCTGGAAAGCTCATCGCCCGAACGGAGCGTTGAGTCATGCGGGAGGAAACAAACGGGGGTTACTCGTCATGGCGACACAAGGTGTCCAATCGCAGACCATTTTGGTGGTGGGAGGCGGCATCGCCGGCATCACCGCGGCGGTGGAGACCGCCGAGGCGGGATACGACGTCATCCTGCTTGAAAAATCGCCCACCCTGGGCGGCCGGGTGGCGGCGCTGAACCGCTATTTTCCCAAGCTCTGCCATCCGACCTGCGGCCTCGAGATCAATTACCAGCGCATCAAGCGGGCCGGCAACATCAAGGTCCGCACCATGTCCGAGGTGGCCGCGGTCACCGGCGAGCGGGGCAACTTCGCGGTCACCGTGACGCGCCACCCGCGTTACGTGACCGACGACTGCACGGCCTGCGGGTCCTGCGGGGAGGTGGCCGAGAGCGCGGTGCCGAAACCGTTCAATTACGGTCTCGACACGACCAAGGCGGCCTACCTGCCGCACGAGATGGCCTTCCCCGCCCGTTACGTCATCGATCCCTCGGTGATCGGCACTCCCGAGGCGGAGGCCATCAAGGCGGCCTGCAAGTACGGCGCGGTCGACCTGAACGACGCCGAGGAAACCTATCAGATCAACGTCGGGGCGATCATCTGGGCGACCGGCTGGCGGCCCTACGACGCCACCCGGCTGACCAGCTACCATTACCCCGACAGTCCGGACATCGTGACCAACGTGGAAATGGAGCGCCTGGCGGCCCATGACGGCCCCACCCGGGGCAGCATCCTGCGCCCGTCGACCGGCCAGCCGGTGGAGAAGGTGGCGTTGATCCAGTGCGCCGGGTCGCGCGACCACAATCACCTGCCCTACTGTTCGCGCATCTGCTGTCTCGCCTCGCTCAAGCACGCCGCCTACGTGCGCGAGCAGCACCCGGAGGCCGAGGTGGACATCTACTACATCGACATCCGGGCCCACGACAAGCTGGAGGCGTTCTACCGCCGGGTCGCCAACGACCCGCAGGTGCGGTTCCTGAAGTCGAAGCCGGCCGCCATCGAGGTCGCGGACGGCGCTCCGGTGGTGATGGGCGAGGACACCGTCACCCGCGAAATCTACGCCCGGCCCTACGACCTGGTGGTGCTGGCCACCGGGATGGAGCCGTCGATCGTCGACGGACGGCCCGACGTCACCCTGACGCAGGACGACTACGGCTTCGTGGTGCCCCTGGACGGCGCCGCGGACGGCCAGATTTCCTGCGGCGTGGCGGCCGGTCCGCTGGACGTCTCGATGTCGGCCCAGTCGGCCACCGCGGCGGCGTTGCGCGCCATCCAGGCCGTGACCCAGTAGGCTCAAGGGGAGGAACAATCAATGACTTTTGAACGCAAGCCGGGAGTCTATCTGTGCGGTGGCTGCGGCATCGCCGAGGCGGTCGACATGGACGCGGTGGAAAAGGTCGCGACCGACGAATTCAAGATGACCATCTGCAAGCGCCATGAATTCCTGTGCGGCGAGGACGGCCGCAAGCTGATCGCCGACGATCTGGCGGCGGGCGGCGTCAATCAGCCGATCATCGCCGCCTGTTCGCCGCGCGTGATGACCGATAAATTCACCTTCGACGGCGCCCAGGTGGTGCGCGCCAACCTGCGCGAGCAGGTTGCCTGGGCGATGGCGGCCGGCGAGCAGACCACCACCATGGCGGCCTCCGACAACGTTCGCATGGCGATCACCCAGGCGATGAAGATCACGCCGCCCGAACCCTATGTCGAGGGCGAGTTCTCGCGCCGCCTGCTGGTGGTCGGCGGCACCCTGGAAGGGTTGACGGCGGCCCTGGAGGGCGCCAGGACCGGTTACGACGTGCTCCTGGTCGAGGCGTCGGACCGTCTCGGCGGCCTGTTCGCCGGGTTCGCCAAGGTATCGCCCGAGCGACCGCCCTACCGCGATCCGGAGGACAATCCGGTGCCCGGCCTGATCGCGGCGGTCGAGGCCGACCCGCGCATCACCGTTCTGACCGGCACCACCATCGCGAGGACGGAGGGCCAGCCGGGACAGTTCGACGTCGCGCTGTCGGCCGGCGCCACCGAGCGGGTCGGCGCCATGGTGGTGGCCACCGGAGCGCGGCCCTACGATCCGTCCAGGCTCGGCCATCTGGGCTACGGGTCCGGCCCGGACATCGTGACCAACTTCGAGCTGGAGTCCAGGCTGGCCGCCGGAGCGGTCACCCGGGCGAACGGTCAGCCGGTCAAGACCATCGCCTTCCTGCAATGCGCCGGCTCGCGCGATCCGGATCATCTGCCCTACTGTTCGTCGTTCTGCTGTTCAGCCTCGATCCGCCACGCGATCCAGTTGTCGGACGCCGACCCGGACGTGCAGGCCTTCATCATCTTCGACGAACTGCGCACGCCGGGCACCGCCGAGGAGTTCTACCGGGCGGCCCAGGAAAAGGGCGTCATCTTCATGAAGGGCAGGCCGAAGGAGGTGGACGGCGGATCGATGACCGTCACCTACGACGATCTGCTGCTCGGCCAGGAAGTGCCCCTGCAAGGCCTGGACATGATCGTCCTGGCCACCGGCATGGTCCCCAACTCGACCGATCCGGACCGCCCGGCGGTCGAGATCAATGACGAACAGGCCGTCTATACCCGCAACGACATCAACCCGGTCGCGCCGATTCCGGTGGCCGGCTACAGGGACGGCGTCGCGGCGCCGGAGGGGTTCGGCTATCCGGAGATCGGCCTCGGCGAGGGCGCGCCGCTGCTCAACCTGCAATATCGCCAGGGCCCGCATATCCCGGTGCTGGCGGATGGTTTCTCGGACAGTCACTATATCTGCTTCCCCTACGAGAGCCGGCGCACCGGTATCTATCCCTGCGGCACCCTGCGCCGGCCGATGGACGTTGGCGAGGCGATGGAGGACGCCACCGGAGCGACCCTGAAGGCGATCCAGTCCATCAGGCAGGTGTCCGAGGGCGGCTCGGTGCATCCCCGGGTCGGCGACCTGTCGTTCCCCAAGGTCGGCTACGACGCCTGCACCAAGTGCCGGCGCTGCACCGTGGAGTGTCCGTTCGGGGCGATCGACGAGGACGAGAAGGATTTCCCGATCATCAACCCCACCCGCTGCCGGCGCTGCGGCACCTGCATGGGGGCCTGTCCGGTGCGCACCATCAGCTTCGACAACTATTCGGTCGAGATGCTGACCTCCATGATCAAGGCGGTCGAGGTGCCGGACGAGTTCCACGAGGTCGGCGCGGTGCCCCGGGTGCTGATCATGGCCTGCGAGAACGACGCCTATCCGGCGATCGATATGTCCGGCCTTGCACGCCAGCGGTTGAGTGCCCACGTGCGAATAATTCCAGTTCGCTGTTTGGGGTCGGTCAGCCTACTGTGCGTTTCCGATGCCCTGTCGAAAGGGTACGACGGCGTGATCATGATGGGCTGCAAGTCGGGCGACGAATACCAGTGCCATTTCGTCAAGGGCTCGGCGATGGCCCAGGAACGGATGAGCAAGGTGGGCGAAACCCTGAAGAGCATGATGCTGGAGGAAGAACGGGTTCAGACCTACGAGGTGGCGATCTCGGACTCGGCCACGGTGGCCAAGCGCGTCAACGACTTCGTCGCCCATATCGAAAGCATCGGCCTCAATCCTTTCAAGGGGTTCTAAGAGATGAACCAGATGTCTCCCCCGCAGTCGAACCGCACCTACGATCTCGGCTTCGCGCGCTGGGTGCGCGACAACGTCGACGGCGGCGACCGCATGAACATGTGCATGCAGTGTGGCGTCTGTTCCGGGTCCTGCCCGGTCGGCGACCAGATGGACAACGGCCCGCGCAAGACCTTCATGATGATCCGCGCCGGCATGAAGGAGGCGGTGCTGACCTCCGACACCATCTGGAACTGCGTGTCCTGCTACAACTGCGTGGTCCGCTGTCCGCGCCAGGTGCCGGTGACCTACATCCTGCACGAACTCTGTACCCTGGCGGTGGAAGAAGGCTACGTGAACCCGAAGGACGTCGAGAACGTGCGCTTCGCCAAGGCGTTCTGGTGGTCGGCCCAGAAGTACGGCAAGACCGACGAGCGTCTGGTGACCGCCAAGTTCTATTTCTCCGGCGGCATCGGCGACGGGATCAAGAAGGGCATGGCCCAGAAGGACACCGCGATGGCGATGATCAAGAAGGGCCGCCTGCATCTGGGCATGCCCTACAAGGTCAAGAATCGCGGTGGCCTGCAAAAGATATTGGCCAAGGCCAAGGAAATCGAAGCCGCCAAGCAGGGAGCGTAACCGATGGGCAAGACCTACACCTACTACCCCGGCTGCTCCTCGGAGGGCAGCGCCAAGCATCTCGACCAGAGCCTGCGGGCCACCCTGTCGCAACTCGACGCCGAGTTGGAGATGATTCCCGACTGGAACTGCTGCGGCGCCTCGGTCGGCCACATCGAGGGCGGCCTGCTGCCGACCGCCGCGCTGTCCGGGCGCAATCTGGCCCAGGCCCAGCAGATGGACGCCCAGCGGGACGTCCTCACGCCCTGTGCCGCGTGTTACCTCAATACTCACTACTATAACGAGAAAATTCGTGGCGACGAGGGGTTCAAGGACGACGTCAACGCCGCCCTGGGGGCCGACGAGATGGCCTACGACGCCGGGCTGCACGTGCGCCACGCCTGCGAGGTGCTGGTCAACGACATCGGCTACGACGCCATCCGGGCCAAGGTGGTCAATCCCCTGGCCGGGCTCAAGGTGGCTCCCTACGTGGGCTGTCAGACGGTGCGGCCGTTCGCCAACACCGATCGCGGCGGCGCCTACGACACCTACGACGAGCCGACCTTCCTGGACGAGTTCATCGAGGCCTGCGGCGCCGAATCCCTGGAGTTCGACGCCAAGACCAAGTGTTGCGGCGGGTCGTCCTCGGTGATGAATCCGGAGAAGACCCTGCACCTGATGAAGCGCATCGTCGAGGAGGCGGCGGACAAGGGGGCCGACGTGATCGCCACGCCCTGTCCCCTGTGCCAGACCAACGTGGAAATGTATCAGGCCGAGATCAACAAGAAGTACGGCACCGACTACAACATTCCGGTGGTCTTCTACAGCCAGTTGATGGCGGTCGCCTTCGGCATGGATCCGGACAAGGACGCGGCCCTCAACGTCAACACCATCGACGCCTCGGTGGTGGCGGAGAAGGCGAGGACGTAAACCGTTCCGGTCACCGGCGCGGCCGGTCCGCGATGGATCGGCCGGCGTCCCCGGCGCGCGAGTCCGTCGGCGCGCGTCGGCGGACTTTCACCGCCATGTGATTGGTTGTGATCCAACCTTTCGGATAGGTTCGCCTCATGCGCATCGCGAACCTTCCAGCCGTGCTTCTTCTGCTGTCGTTCCTGGCGGCCGGCGCTCCCGTGGCGGCCGACGGGGCGCCGCCGGTGGTGGTCGAGCTCTACACCTCGCAGGGCTGTTCCTCCTGCCCGCCGGCCGACGAACTGCTCAACGAGCTGAGCGAACGCGACGATGTGCTGGCCCTGTCGTTCCACGTCGACTACTGGGACTACATCGGCTGGACGGACCCGTTCGCCGACCCCGACCACGGACGCCGCCAGCAGCGCTACGCGCGCCGATTCGCGGAACGCAGCGTCTATACCCCGCAGATGGTCATCCAGGGCGTCTATTCGGAGGTCGGCTCGCGGCGTGACGCGGTGCTGGCCGACATCGATCGGGCGCGCGGCGCGGCGCCCACCGTTCCGGTGATCCTGGAGACCGGCGCGTCCGACATGCGGGTGCGTTTGCCGGCCACACCGGGAATCGGCGACGCCGAGGTGCTGGCGGTGCTGTTCGATCGCGAGCACCGGACCCGGGTGCGGCGTGGCGAGAATCGCGGCCAGGTGCTGCGCAACCGCAACGTGGTGCGCGCCCTGATGCCGATCGGCGTCTGGGACGGCGACGCGGCCGAATTCCGCGTTCCCGGCTCGTGGACGGCCGATCACGGCGGGGTCTGCGCGGTGCTGGTTCAGGAGACCGGGCAGGGACGGATCGTCGGCGCCGCCTGGACCCGGCTGGGCGAACCGCGCTAAAAGGTCCGGCACGACCCTATCGATCGCCAGGGAACCGTCCCGCCATGAGCCTGCGCGTCATCTTCATGGGCAGCCCGGATTTCGCGGTGCCGTCGCTGCGCGCCCTGCTGGACGCCGGGCACGAGATCGTCCGTGTCTATGCGCAGCCGCCCCGCCCGGCCGGACGCGGACAGCGCGAGCGGCGTTGCCCGGCGCACGTCTTCGCGGCCGAGCGGGGCATCGAGACGTCGACCCCGGCCAACCTGAAGGACCCCGCCGACCGGGCCGCCCTCGCCGCCCTGAAGGCCGACGTGGCGGTGGTCGCCGCCTATGGCCTGATCCTGCCGAAGGCGGTGCTTGAGGCGCCGAGGCTCGGCTGTCTCAACGTGCATGCCTCGTTGCTGCCGCGCTGGCGCGGCGCGGCGCCCATTCAGCGCGCCCTGCTGGCCGGCGACGCCGAGACCGGGGTCACCATCATGCGGGTGGTGCCGGCCCTCGACGCCGGGCCGATGCTGCTCGGGGAAGCGACTCCGATCACCGAAACCGACACCGCGCGGACCCTGCACGATCGGCTGGCCGAAATCGGCGCGCGGCTGATCGTCGACGTCCTGGGCCGCCTGCAAGCCGATCCGCCGACCGAGATCGAGCAGCCGGAGGCGGGGGTCACCTACGCCGCCAAGCTGGACAAGGACGAGGGGCGCCTCGACTGGACCCGGCCGGCCGCCGAGGTGGCGCGCGCGGTGCGCGGCTACACGCCCTGGCCGGGCGCGTGGTTCGATTTCGACGGGACGCGGATCAAGGTCCTGGAGGCCGAGATGGCGGACGGCGACGGCCACCCCGGCGCGGTGCTCGACGATACCTTGGCCGTGGCCTGCGGGCGCGGCGCGCTCCGGCCGCTGCGGCTGCAAAGAGCCGGCAAGGCGCCGATGGACGCCCCGGCGCTGCTGCGCGGTTTCCCGATTCCGCCCGGAACGCGACTCGGCTGATACGAGACCCGAAGGATGCGGAGCCCGAATCAATCATTCGGGTTGCGTCTAGTGGATCGGATCCAACGCTTGGTACCCAAGCTTTGGATCGGTCGATCCGCTAAGCTATTGATCTGGTGGTTCGATGCCAACGGATGGGACTCATCCGTTGGCATCGAACCACTAGAACGGTATGGGACGGACCGGCCGTTGCCTGCCCGCAAGGCATGAACAATACTGTTCGCGAGCCTGAGGGGGGAATCGTTCAATGATCGCAAGCGCGACGAACCGCGACCGGAGCCGCTTGGCTGGACTCGGGCTTCTGCTGGCGGCATGGACCCTTGCCATGCCGGCGGTCGCCCAGGCGCCCGAGACAAAATGGGACCGGCTGACCGGGGAAGCGGCCATGGCTTACGGTTCCGGGCGCTATGCCGAGGGCGCCCGGGCGGCCGAAAAGGCCCTGGAGCTTGCCCGAGACGCGTTCGGCGCCCGGGATCCGCGCACGCTGACGAGTCTCAACAGCTTGGCCAACCTGTACGGGCGCCAGGGTCGTTACGAGGAGGCGGAGCCACTCCTTGAACAGGTGCTGGCGCTGAGCCGGGACGTTCTGGGAGAAGACCACCCCGATACGCTGACGAGTCTCGGCGGTCTGGCCAATCTGTATATGAGCCAGGGCCGCCACGAGAAGGCGGAGTCGCTTCATATGCGGGCACTGGTGCTCCGCCGGCAGGCTCTGGGGGAGACCCACCCCGATACGCTGAGGAGCCTCAACGACCTGGCCAACCTGTACGACGGCCAGGGCCGTTATGAAGAGGCGGAACGGCTCCATGAGCAGGCTTTGAAGCCGATCCGGCAAGTTCTGGGGGAGGACCATCCCCATGCGCTGACGAGCCTCAACAACCTGGCCAACCTGTACCTGAAGCAGGGCCGTCATGGGGAGGCGGAGCCACTCCTTGAGAAGGCGCTGACGCTTCGCCGGCAAGTTCTGGGGGAAGCCCATCCCGATACGCTGACGAGCCTCAACAGCCTGGCCAGCCTGTACGAGAGCCAGGGCCGTTATGAAGAGGCGCAACCGCTTCATGAGCAGGCGCTGGCGCTCCGCCGGGACGTGCTGGGAGAGGATCATCCGCATACGCTGACGAGCCTCAACAATCTGGCCGCCCTGTACCATGTTAAGGGCCGCCATGGGGAGGCGGAGCCGCGCTATGAACGGGTGCTGACGCTCCGTCGGCAAGCGTTGGGGGAGACCCATCCCGATACCCTGACGAGCCTCAACAATCTGGCCGTCCTGTACGAGGACCAGGGCCGTTATGAGGAGGCGGAACCGCTTCATGAGCAGGCGCTGACGCTCCGTCGGCAAGTGTTGGGGGAGGCCCACCCCCATACGCTGGCGAGCCTCAAAAACCTGACCAACCTGTACCTGAAGCAAGGCCGTCACGGGGAGGCGGAGCCACTTCTTAAGCAGGTGCTGGAGCTGAGCCGGGACGTGCTGGGGGAGGCCCATCCCGATACGCTGAGGAGCCTCGACGACCTGGCCGCCCTGTACAAACATCAGGACCGTTACGAGGAGGTGGAACCACTCCTTGAACAGGCGGTGACGCTTCGCCGGCAAGCGATGGGGGAAACCCATCCCCATACGCTGACGGGTCTCAACAACCTGGCCACCCTGTACCATGGTCAGGGCCGTTACAAGGAGGCGGAACCACTCCTCGAACAGGTTCTGAAGCTGAGCCGGCAGGTGCTGGGGGAGGACCATCCCGATACGCTGACGAGCCTCGGCAATCTGGCTATCGTGTACATGCGTCGGGGCCGTTATGGGGAGTCGGAACCGCTCCTTGAGCAGGCGCTGGCGCTCCGCCGGGACGTGCTCGGGGAGACCCATCCCGATACGTTGACGAGCCTCGGCAATCTGGCCAACCTGTACGAGAGTCAGGGTCGTTACACGGAGGCGGAACTACTCCTTGAGCAGGCACTGACGCTTCGCCGGGACGTGCTCGGGGAGGATCATCCCCATACGCTGACGAGCCTCGACAATCTGGCCGCCCTGTACCATGGTCAGGGCCGTTACGAGGAGGCGGAGCCGTTTCAAGAGCAGTTGCTGACGCTCCGCCGGGACGTGCTCGGGGAGACCCATCCCGATACGCTGACGAGCCTCAACAATCTGGCCGTCCTGTACCATAATCAGGGCCGTTACGAGGAGGCGGAGCCGCTTCATGAGCAGGCGCTGACGCTCCGCCGGGACGTGCTCGGGGAGGATCATCCC
>JANQIL010000083.1 GCA_028282245.1 Magnetospira sp. | reverse complement strand
CCCCGCCAAAGGCGACGCGCCCTTGGTCGCGCCAGGACTCGCCACGGTTGAGACCCCGTTCAGCGCTAGACCGCCTCGGGCCCGTCATGAATGATCCCGGTTAGCCGCCCCGGCCGTTCACCGGAGGCGGAACACCTGAGAGAAATTGTTGGCCGGCATCGCCACGGACTCTTCCCAAAGCAGTCCGTGGCGGGCTGCCAGTTCGCGCACCGCGCCGATGTCGCGCACCCCGAACGCCGGATCGCGGTCCCTCAGCCAACGTTCGAACGATTCGTTGCTGGGCGCGGTGTGGCGGCCGTCCACCTTGAACGGGCCATAGAGGTAGAGCACGCCGCCCGGCGCCAACACCTCGGCCGTTCCGGCGAGCAGCGACTCGGTGCAGGCCCAGGGGGCGATGTGGATCATGTTGATGCAGACCACCGCGTCGGCGCGCTCGACCGGCCACGGGCGCCGGGTCACCTCCAGGTCGAGCGGCGGCCGCAGTCCGGGACCGCCGTCGGAGGCCCAGGACGCGATGCTGTCCCGCAGGCCCGGGTCGACCTCCGTCGGCTGCCAGTGCAGGCGCGGCAGGTGGCGCGAGAAATAGGCCGCGTGCTCGCCGGTTCCGGCGGCGATCTCCAGGATCAGGCCGGTCTCCGGAAGAACCCGCCGGAGCACCGCGAGGATGGGGGCCCGGTTGCGTTCGGTGGCCGGCGCGGAGCGCCGCGCGGCAAGCCTGTCGGAGTGCGTTGCCATGCCGGGCAGGTGGGGCACGAAGACCCCTCCGTCAAGGGCTTGAGCGGGTCGAAGGGCTGTGTTAGGCAGAGCCATGCTTGAGCGACTGCGTGCCCTGTTCGCACCGCCCGCGAACGACAACCCGGATGACGAAGGCGTGCCGCGCGCGGTGGCGACGCTTCTGATCTATGCCGCCCACGCCGACGGCCGGTTCGCCGACGTGGAGCGCGAGACCGTGACCCGCCTGCTGATGCGGCAATTCGACCTGACGCCGGAGGCGGCGCGCAATCTGATCTCGGAGGCCGACAGCGAAGTCGCCGAGTCGGTCGAACTGTACGGGTTCACCAAGGCGGCCAAGGACACGATGACCGACGAGGAGCGCCTCGACCTCATGGAAATGATGTGGGAAGTGATTCTGGTCGATGGCGTCGTGGACGATTTCGAGGCCAACTTGATGCGCCGTCTGGCCGGCCTCATGTATGTGTCGGACCGCGACAGCGGCGAGGCCCGCAAGCGCGCCACGGCACGGCTCAACCTCGCACCCTGACGAGCGCCGCGCGGCACCGTGACCATCCCCCTGGAGACCGTCCATGACCTACGTCGTTGTCGAGAACTGCATCAAGTGCAAGTATCAGGACTGCGTGGAAGTCTGTCCCGTCGACTGCTTCTACGAAGGCGAGAATTTTCTGGTTATCCATCCCGATGAGTGCATCGACTGCGGGGTCTGCGAACCGGAGTGCCCGGCCGAGGCCATCGTGCCGGACACCGAGGACGGAATCCAGGAGTGGCTGGAAATCAACGCCAAGTACGCCGCCGAATGGCCGAACATCACCCGCAAGGGAGACTCCCCGGCCGACGCCGAGGACTGGAACGGCAAGCCGGGCAAAAAAGACATGCTGAGCCCCAAGCCGGGCAGCGGAACCGGTTGACGACACTCCGCGACGGCGTCGAGGCGATCGTCACACATACGTAACTCGAGTCTGTTATTGAGCGTGATCCTGTGGTATAAGGGTTCGCGCCGGCCTTTTTGAGGCCGGCGTTGGTTGTTCGGGAAACCAACGCGCCGAACGTGACCCCGGAAACGACAACCATTATTCGAACCGAACACCGGCCCCGCGTCGCGGGCGATGGGTGTCTTGCGGTTCGCTTGAGGTGACGGTTTAGAAAAAAAATGTGGAGTAACAACAACATGCCCAAGCTGGACGACATGGTTTTCGCCACCGGAGACTTCGTCGTATATCCTACTCACGGGGTGGGAAAGGTCGTTGGAATCGAAACCGAGGAAATCGCCGGCCACGAACTGCAACTTTTCGTGATTTCGTTCGACCAGGACCGCATGACTCTCAGGGTGCCGGTTTCGAAGGCGGGAACCTCGGGGCTGCGCAAGCTCAGCTCGAAAAAGGTCATGGACAGCGCGCTCACCACGCTCAAGGGCCGCGCCCGCGTCAAGCGCACGATGTGGAGTCGCCGGGCCCAGGAATACGAGGCGAAGATCAACTCCGGCGATCCGGTTTCGATCGCCGAGGTGGTGCGCGACCTGCACCGCAACGTCGGCCAGCCCGACCAGTCGTTTAGCGAACGCCAGATCTACGAGGCGGCCCTCGACCGCTTGGCCTGCGAGTTCGCGGCGATCGAGAAAATCGACAAGGACAAGGCCACGCAGAAGCTGGAACAGGTTTTGCGCGCCGCCTGACCGGGCAGCGATCGCGCTGTGTTCGACGGCCGTCCTCCGGCGGCCGTCTTTTGTCGACCGGCGCGAGATGCTAAACAGCCCCGTCGGGTGCTGGCTGAATGGGATGCGATGGCGGGCAGGACGGGATCCGAGGCCGACTGGTTCACGCAACTGCCGACCACGGGGCGGCTGTGGGCGGTGGGGTCCGTGCATGCGGACCTGGAGCGCCTGCGATCCCTGCACGGCGCCCTCAAGGAGCGGATGGCGCCGGGCGACGGCATTGTCTACCTCGGCAACTACACCGGTTATGGCCGCGCCACGTTGGAAACCATCGACGAACTGTTGCTGTTCCGTCGCTGGGTCATCGCCCGGCCGGACTCCGTCTGCCGCAAGGTGGTGTTCCTGCGCGGCATGCAGGAGGAAATGTGGCACAAGCTGCTGCAAATTCAGTTCGCGACCGATCCGCGCGGCGTGCTCATGTGGATGCTGGATCGCGGTATCGGACCGGCGATCCAGGCCTACGGATCGACCGGCACCGAGGGCCTGCGCAAGGCCGAGGCCGGTCATCTGGCGCTGGCCCAGTGGACTGGCCGGCTGCGCGACTCCATGCGATTGAGCGACGGCCACAATGCCCTGATGAGCGCCCTCAAGCGGGCCGCCCACACGGCCGACAACGGCCTCCTGTTCGTCAACGCGGGGATCGACCCCGACCGGCCCCTGTCGGCGCAGACCGACAGTTTCTGGTGGGGCGCCCGGGGGTTCGATTCGCTGACCGGGCCGTTCGAGGGGTTTGCCCGCCTGGTGCGCGGCTTCGACCCGGCGCGGCGCGGGGTGGCGTTCACCGAGTTCTCGGTCAGCCTGGACGGTGGCTGCGGGTTCGGCGGCCCGCTGGTCGCCGCCTGTTTCGAGGGCCCCCACGACATGGTGGACACGGTCGAGGCCTGATGCCGGGGGGCTTTTGCCCTAGTGGATCGGATCCAACGCTTGGTACCCAAGCTTTGGATCGGTCGATCCACTAAACTATTGATCTGGTGGTTCGATTCAGCCAGCGGATGGGACTCATCCGTTGGCATCGAACCACTAGAACGGCATCCAGGTGAACGGTTGGGCCATCACGGACGTGTTGCGGCCCATGTGGGCCACGTTGCCCGCCATGTTGCGGGTATCCATGGCCATGCCGCCCATGGTCTGGCGAATCGCCGCCATGTCCGGGGCCATGGTGCCGATGTGGCCGCGCATGGCCGTCATGTCGGGGGCCATGCTGCCCATGTCGCCGCGCATGGCGGCCATGTTGCCATCCATGTTGCCGATGTGCCCGACCATGGCCTGCATGGTGACGCGCATGGAATCCATGTCGGTCCGCATGGCTTCCATGTCGTCGACCAGCCGGACAACCATGCCGCCCAGCACGACAACGCCGCCGATCGCCGCCACCGCCGCCATCCCCATCCAGATACGGCCCCGGGTCTCGCTACGCTTCAGAAGCTCCTCGCGGTTGTCCGCGTCCTCGTGCAGCTTCTCGATAGCCTCGGCGATCTTGTGAAGGGCCTGCTCCAGGCTGTCTTGGGCCATGGCCGCGTTCTCCTCCGGTTGTGGTCCCGAAGAATACAGGAAAACCCCGCCCTTCGCCACCGGACCCTGTCGGCGATCGCCGTCGGATCAGCGATCCAGCCGCTCGGCGCGGTTGATCATGTGGTCGATTTCCTTCTTGACCAGCCGTTCAATCAGGTAGGGCAGGTTCTGATCCAGCCATTCCTTGAGAAGCGGCCGCAGAATCTCGCGCACCAGCCCCTCGAGGGTCAGATCGCGGCTGCCAACGGCAACATCGCGCTTGCTGAGGATCTGACGCGCCAGATCGGCCAGCACGTCGGTCGACCGGTCGATGGTCTGGGTCGACATGATCCGCTCAAGCGGCGCCACCATGGCCGGAGTCAACTCCAGCACGTCCGGTTGCGGAGGCGGTGGCGGTGGGGGAGGCGGCGGTGCCGGCTCGGGCTCGGGTTGGGGTTCGGGCTCGGGCTCGGGCAGCGGCTCGAGGTCGTCCTCAAGATCGATTTCGGGCTCTGGCTCGGGCTCTAATTCAGGTTCGGGCTCTGGTTCCGGCTCGGGCTCGGGCTCGGGCTCGGGCTCGGGTTCTGGCTCCGGTTCCGGCTCGGGTTCCGGCTCGGGTTCCTCGACCGGGGAATCGAACAGCGCGTCGAGGTCGTCCTGCGACATCTCGACGTCGGCTTCCGGCTCGGGTTCGGGCTCTGGTTCCGGCCCCGGCTGGGGTTCCGGCTCCGGCTCCGGCGCCGCCTCGTCGGGCTGCGCCTCGGCGTCGGTCTCCTCGCCGTCCTCCGAAAGAATGCGCCGAATGGAGGCAAGGATATCCTCCATCGACGGTTCTTGTTGGCCGGTTGCCTCGTCTGTCATTCGCTCATTGCACCTTGCGGCCCGCTACGCCGTTCCCCGGCTCGGGCGTTGTCACTCTCCCGCGGCCTTCCGCATGCTGTCATGGTCGCCGGAACTGGTCCCGCCGAACCACTTGTCGCGCACCTCGTCGTAGTGCAGGGTCGGATCGTAGGGCGTCACCGAAAGGTCAAGGCCGGCCGACGTCATCTGCCCGATGGACGACTTCAGATTGAACACGGCGACCATTTCGTCGCGCTGCGCCCGCACCAGGTCGACCTTGGCGTCGAGCAGTTCCTGCTCCGCGTCGAGCACGTCGAGCACCGTTCGCGAGCCCACCGTGGCTTCGCGCTTGACGCCGTCCAGGGCCACCTCGGCGGCGGTGATCTGGGCGCCGATGGATAGGATTCGGGCCCGCGTGGTGGTCAGTTCGTCCCAGGCCCGCGAGGCGCTCTCGATGGCGCTGCGCCGGGCTTGTTCGAGCAGCATGCGCCGCTGACCGGCGCTCTGGCGCGCCTCGCGCAGCCGCGAGTAGACCGCGCCGGACTGATACAGCGGCACCGACAGGGTGACCAGGGCCTGGAAGTTATTGTTGGACGAGGTCTCGGACACCGACTCCAGGCTGCGTGACGCGGTGCCCGACAGGCTGACCGTCGGCAGCAGTTCGCCGCGCACCAGATCGATGTTCTCGCGCGCCGCCTTCTCGTCATAGCTCGCCGCGAGCACCGAGGGATTGGCGTCGGCGGCGGTGTTCACCGCTTCCGCCCGATCGCGCGGCAGGGAGGTTTGCACCACCGGGGAAACCAGATCGCGCGGCGCCTCGCCGATCACGTTGATGAAGCTGGCGCGCGACACTTCCAGGTCGCCCTCGGCCTGGATGCGGTCGGCGGTGGCGCCGGCGAGGCGCGCCTCGGCCTGACTGACGTCGGTCCGGGTGATCTCGCCGACCCGGAAGCGGTCCTGGGTCGCCTCGAGCTGGCGGCGCAATACCTCCTCGTTGCTGACGTTGAGGCGGACCACCGCCTCGTCGCGCAGCACGTTGAGATAAGCCGTCACCGCGTCCAGCAGCACGTTCTGCTCCTGGACCACCAGATCGGCCCGCTCGCCCATCACCTGTGCCTCGGCGCGGCCGATTTCGGCCACCGTGCGGCCACCGCGATAGAGGTTCTGGGTGACCGTCGCGCTGATCGTGGCCGGGCTGCGATACTGGGTCCGTTGCGTTCCCTCGCGGGAATTCAGGCTGTCGATCTCGCGCCCGTAGGAGGCGCCGCCGCTGACCGACGGGCGCCAGTTGGATATGGCCTGCGACACCAGTTCGTCGGCCGCCCTCAGGCTGGCCTGCTGGGCCTTCAGGGTTGGATTGTTCGCGTAGGCGGCCGCCAACGCCTCCTCCAGGGTCATTGCCGACGAACTGGTGTCGCAGGCCATATCCAACTGGCGCCCGTCGGTCAGCGGCGGCAAGT
>JANQIL010000067.1 GCA_028282245.1 Magnetospira sp. | reverse complement strand
TAGTGTGGTGGATTCGAGGTTCGCGACATTATTCGGGGCAAACTCCATGGCGAACCTCGACTCCAAAACCACACTAGAATCAGATTATTCCCTAGTGTCCTCATCGAATCCGAAGTTCGAAAACGCCCGCCAAATAATTCTCCGAACTTCGGATTCGGGACACTAGGGGCGCGGATTCTTTACAGTCCGTTCAACGGGCGGTTATGCTGCATCGCAAAACGACCCGTCGGACCGATCCATGACAGACACTCCGCTCGACGTCTATCGCGACCTGCTCGCCAAGGGGGAGCTGGAGCCGGATTCCGGTCAGGCCCTGGCGGTGGAGAAGTTCCAGAGTCTCCATCACGCCCTGTCGCGGTACCGGCCGGACACCGGCCCGCAGGGCTGGAAGGCGCGCTTCGGTCTGACCCGGCGGCGCCAGGACCCCCCGCAGGGGCTCTACATCTACGGCGGGGTGGGGCGCGGCAAGTCCATGCTGATGGACATCTTCCACTGTCTGGCGCCGGCCGACGCCAAGCGCCGCGTGCATTTCCACGCCTTCATGCAGGAGGTGCAGAAGCGGTTGACCCGGCTGCGCGAGTCCGGACGCCATCGCGGCGACCCGATCTCGGCGGTGGCGGCGGAGATCGCCTACGGCGCGTGGCTGCTCTGCTTCGATGAATTCCAGGTCGCCGACATCGCCGATGCGATGATCCTCGGCCGTCTGTTCGAGGCCCTGTTCGCGCAGGGCGTCGTGGTGGTGGCGACCTCGAACCGGGCGCCGCGCGAGCTATACAAGGACGGCTTGCAGCGCGATCGGTTCGTGCCGTTCATCGACCTGATGGAGCGCCGCATGGACGTTCTCGAACTGGCCGGCGGTCCCGACTACCGGTTGCTCGACATGACCCGGGTGCGCAGCTATCTCACCCCCATCGACGACGCCTCCGAGATCGAATTGGAGTTGATCTTCCAGAAGCTGGTCCATGGCGATCCGGTGAGGACGGACAGCGTCTGGGTGCACGGGCGAACGGTGGAGATCGGGGTATCGGCCAACGGGGTCGCCCGCTGCACCTTCGACGATCTGTGCCGAAAACCCCTCGGCGCGGCCGAATACCTGGCCCTCGCGGTCAAGTTCCATGCCCTGGTGCTGTCCGACATTCCGCGCCTGCGGCCCGACGAGCATAACGAGGCGAAGCGCCTCGTGATGCTGATCGATGCCCTGTACGAGCACCGGACCAACCTGTTCTGCACCGCCGAGGCCCCGCCCGAGGCGGTCTACGTCGAGGGACCCGGCGGCTTCGAGTTCGCCCGTTGCGCCTCGCGGCTGGCCGAGATGCAGGGCGCCCACTATCTGGCCACCCCGCATCTCACGTGACGCGGACCCCGCGCGGCCGCCGCCCGCAATGGCGATCCGACACGGTTTCCGAACCGATGATCGGAATCCGCACTACCTCCCGATCAGACTCTCGAAGGCGCCGCCGAGGCCGCCCTCGCCGGTCTTGTCGCCATCGTCCTTGAGTCCGGCCGCCGCCCGACAGCTTTCGAAGAAGGTCCGCGTGCCCTCGACCCGGCAACGGTCAAGCAGCGTCCGCACCCGGTCCGGCTGTCCGTTCGCCTTGTAGGTCGAAATGGCGAAGGGCAGGATGGCGACCGGTTGGCCGAATTTGCGGTTGGCCGATTCCACGGTCCGGACCGCCCCTCCGAGGTCGCCGGATTCCTGATACAGGGTCGCCCGCTTGAGATAGATGGTCCAGGGGGCCTCGCCGGAGCGCAGGGCGATATCCAGGTTCTGGGCCGCCTTGCCGTCGCGCCCCTGTTTTTTTCGGACCTCGTAGAATGCGAGCCGCGCATACCCCTGGTACCCGGTGCCTCCGCTCACCGACCGGCGCGCCAGGGTCTCGGCGGACTTGATATCGCCGGCGGCGACGAGTCTGCGGGCCTCGGCGGCCACTTTCAAATGGTCGAGCACGAGGCGCGTTTGGCCCGTCGAGGTCGCCTTCGCGAAGGCGTCCTCGGCGAACGCGCGCCGCCGGTTCTCGCGGTGGAACGCGCGCACGTAGTCGCTCACCTGTTCCTTGCGCTCGGCCGCCGGACGGTGCGAGTCGCCGCTGAACATGGCGCTCATCGTCTCGGCCGCCATGCCGCCCAGGGCGACGAGCAGACCGGGGTCGGCGAGCGGGTTTTCGCCCGTGGTTCCGGCCCTGGAAAAGGAGCCATAAACGGCGTTGCGGAATTTCTCGCCTTGCATTTTCTCCCGCAACCGGGCCCGTTCGGCCATCTGCTTCTCGTGGGCTTGCAGCAGGCCCATGATCCGGCCCATGGCGGTCGGGTTGTAGCCGGCGGCGGCCGCCAGATCGGCGCCCAGCAGATCGGCCTCGTCCTCCTGTTCGCGGGTCCAGGCCGGCGCGATGACGCTTTCGCTGACCTCGTAGACGGCATTGGCGATGACCCTGGTGTCGCCCAGATCACCGCCCTTTCCGGTGATCCCGGAGAACATCGCGTGGGCGGCGTAGGCCGCGTCGACTCCCTTCAGCAGTTCATCCTGGGTCGACAGGAAGGAATCGCTTTCATGGTGGCGCAGCAGGACGTGCGAGAATTCATGACCCAGGATGGCGGCCAGTTCGTCCTCGGTCTTCAACTCGCGCATCAGGCCGAGCGGCAGCAGGATACCGCCGTCGGCGGTGGCCACGGTGGTCAGGTCGTTGTTGGGAATCACCATCGCCCGGACCCGGCAATCGGGACGCGGCGAAGCGGCGATCAGCTTACCCAGCACGCCGTTCACATAGGCGTCCAGCCCCCGCTCCCGGATTCGGCCGAGACCGTAGTCCACGTCGGCCAGGCGCACCGCCGTGGCGGCGTCGCCGCCGCACGGGGCGTCATCCGCCGAAGTCCGGAGCTCGGCCAGATAGGTTTCCTCCCGCTCCCCGGACAAGCCGATCGACTCGCCGACCCTGGACACCGTCTGGCAGCCCGCGACGGCGGCCGCGCCGAGCAGCGCCACGGCCGCGACAATGGACGCGCGCCGCATCACTCGCACCCCTCGCCAAGGCCGCGCGCCCCGAACGAGATCGTGGCGCCCACCATCTCGGGTTCGCAACCGGCTTGCAGGGAGACCTCGGAATCGGTCTCCACGTCGTCGGCGATCACCCAGACATCCCGGCCCTCGACCGTGATCTTGAACATCCCGTTCCGGCTGGCCGCCTTGATCGGCAACGGAAACGAGAGATCGGACGCGGTCGCCGTGCCGGCCGGAACCGCGTTCTCGTCGGACGACGGAAACATTTCGAGCGGCTCGTAGGCCAGTCCGATGACATTGATCTGTCCGGCGGTCGCCGGCGCGGCCAGAATCAGCGCTCCCGCCAAGACCAGCGCGTGCGATGTGCGCATGGTTCCCTGACTCCCTAAAAAAAAGATATCCCCGGAATAGTGGGTTATTCTAACCCGATTTGCCGTGCCGGCCAATGGCGACGCTCAGCGCCGGTCGCGAAAAAAACGCCGCAGCAGGGCGGCGGCGGGCGCCTCGTCAACTCCGCCGTAGACCTCCGGACGGTGGTGACAGGTCGACTGCTCGAACAGCCGCGCCCCATGCTCGACCCCGCCGCCCTTGGGATCGTAGGCGGCGAAATACAGCCGCCGCAGGCGCGCGAACGCGATCGCGGCCGCGCACATCGGGCAGGGCTCCAGGGTCACGTAGAGGTCGCAGTCGGGGAGCCGGGGATCGCCGCGCTCCCGGGTCGCGGCGCGGATCGCGATCAGTTCGGCATGCGCCGTCGGATCGGCCCATGCCTCGGTCCGGTTGCCGGCCGCCGCCAGCACCCGGCCGTCGGCGGCGACGATCACCGCGCCGACGGGCACCTCGCCGCGCGCCGCCGCCCGTTCCGCTTCCTCAAGGGCCCGCTGCATGGGGGTCATGGCGGCACCTTGGCGTCGCCGGCTCGGACGGTCAAGCGGCGCTTGCCGGACCGCCCGCCGGAGGACTAGATTGCGCCCATGAGCATCCCCCTGATCGGCATCACCCTCGACCGCGAGGAACCGGGCGGCTATTCCCGGTTTCCCTGGTACGCCCTGCGCGAGAATTACTGCGCGGCGGTCGCGGCGGCGGGCGGCCTGCCGTGGCCGCTGCCGCATCACGCGGATCTGGCCGGCGCCTTCCTGGAACGCCTGGACGGCCTGCTGATCACCGGCGGCGACTTCGACGTCGATCCGGCCCTGTTCGGCGACGACGGCGCGGCGCATCCGACGGTCAAAACCAAGCAGGCGCGAACGGCGTTCGAACTGGCGATGCTCCGGGGCGCGCTCGACCGCGACCTGCCGGTGCTCGGCATCTGCGGCGGCCAGCAGCTCCTGCACGTGGCGCTCGGCGGACGCCTGATCCAGCACATTCCCGACAGCGTGCCGGGCGCCCTGGCGCACGAGCAGCCGAACCCGCGCGACGAGCCGGGGCACACGGTGGAGATCGTCGCCGGCACCCGGCTGCGCGTCCTCGCCGGCGCCGCCCGGATCGACGTCAACTCGGCGCATCATCAGGCGGCGGCCGATGCCCCCGAAGGCGTTATCGTCAACGCCCGCGCCCCGGACGGGGTGATCGAGGGCATCGAGGCGCCGGACCGAAGATTCTGCATCGGGGTTCAGTGGCACCCGGAATTCCACATCTCGCCGGCCGACGCCCGCCTGTTCGAGGCCTTCGTGGCGGCGGCGCGGGAACGCGACCGATGAGCGAGGCGGACAAGGGCGAGCGGATCGCCAAGGTGCTGGCCCGCGCCGGCCTGTGCTCGCGGCGCGAGGCCGAGCGCTGGATCGAGGCCGGCCGGGTCAGCGTGGACGGCCGGGTCCTCGACGGCCCCGCCGTGACGGTGACCGAAGCCAGCGTTATCCTGGTCGACGGTCAGCCGTTGCCGGACAAGGAAGAGCCCCGCCTGTGGCGCTACCACAAGCCGGCCGGACTGGTCACCACCCACCGCGACCCGGAGGGCCGGCCGACGGTCTTCGACCGCCTGCCGCCCGACCTGCCGCGCGTAGTGTCGGTGGGCCGTCTGGATCTGGCGTCCGAGGGCCTGCTGCTGCTGACCAACGACGGCGGGTTGGCGCGCCGCCTGGAACTGCCGGCCAGCGGCTGGACGCGCCGCTACCGGGTGCGCCTGCATGGCGCGGTGGACGAGCGGAAGCTGTCCCGGCTGGCCGACGGGGTGACCGTCGAGGGGGTCCGCTATGGCCGCATTCAGGCGGTGCTCGACGTCCAGAAGGACAGCAACGCCTGGGTCACGATTTCACTCACCGAGGGCAAGAACCGCGAGATCCGCAAGGTCATGGCGTACCTGGGATATCCGGTCAGCCGTCTGATCCGGCTCGCCTACGGGCCGTTCCAGTTGGGCCGCCTGGAACGCGGCCAGGTGGACGAGGTGAGCCCGAAGGTGTTGCGCGAGCAGCTTGGCCTGCCGCCGCGCAAGCGGGTCCATGCCAGGTGAGGATCGTCGCCGGGCGCCATCGCGGCCGCCCGCTGGCGGCACCCCGGGGACGCACCACGCGGCCGACCGGCGAGCGGACCCGCGAGGCCCTGTTCAACGTGCTGCGACACGGCCTGGACGTGGATCTGGACGGCCTGTGCGTCCTTGATCTGTTCGCGGGTTCCGGCGCCCTCGGCCTGGAAGCCCTGTCGCGCGGCGCGGCGCGGGCGGTGTTCGTGGACCACGACGGCGACGCCCTGCTGGCGGTGCGCCGCAACGCGACCGTCCTCGGCGAGATGGACAACATCCTGACACTGCGGTTGGACGCCACCCGCCTGCCGCCGCCGGGCGACGCCGGCGCCCCCTGCGGGCTGGCCTTTCTCGATCCACCCTATGGAAAGGGATTGGCGGGCCCGACCCTGGGCGGTCTCGCGGCGACCGGCTGGCTGGCCCCCGGAGCGACGGTCGCGGTGGAAATCGGGCGCGACGAGACCCTCGTCCCGCCGGCCGGATTTCACCTCCGCGACGAACGGGCCTACGGAGCGGCGCGCATCCTGTTCCTGGCTTGGCCGGAGGCGCCCTGAACCCGAGCCCGAACGATTGATTCGGGTTTCCGACCCTTCTCCGGGCGTTCCGCCGGCCTCGCCAGGGGCGCCCTACAGATCCTCGGCCAGGACGGCCCGGGTGGCCTCGGGCATCACGGCCATGTGGCCGTAGTTGGGATGGCCGATGGCGACCACCACCCGCTCGCCCGTTTCGCGGAACATCTCCGCCTGCTCCGGCGCGAGCCGGAAGTGCAGGAAGTGGACCGATGAGGTCTTGCCGTCTGGGGTGGTGCGGTCGACGTCCTTTTCCCAATCGCCACGCACCGTTTCGCCGGCGAACTCCAGGGTCACCGTTTCCTCGATGCCGCCCAGTCCGGCCAGTTCGCGGGCCCGAATCGCCGCGTCCTCGTATTCCAGCATGAAGGTGCAGACCAACTCGTTGCCCTGCGGAATCAACGGCTGATAGGCGCGCAGTTCGTCCTCGAGCTGCTCGGTCCCGCCGCGCTCGGTGTGCAGCATCTCCTGCACCTGATAGAGCATGGTGTCGAAGCTCTCGAAATGCATGGTCAGGCTGGGGCCGATGGACAGCCGCCGATCCTTCTTGTGGGCGATCATCTCGGTCCGGCGCTGCTTGCGCACGGCGGCATAGGCCTCCAGGTCCAGGACATCGCCGGGCTCGATGGCGCGTTTGCGGGGCATGTGGGTCATTCTCCGTGTCGTCCTTGTTTTTCAATGATTGATCAAAAACCGTAGGCCTTGGCGAGCAACTGGATCGGATGCTGGAAGGCCTGGATCCCGCTCGCGTTGCCGCCCTCGGCCTCGATGCCCTGCACGATGTGGTCGCGGGCCAGCGGGCACTCGGAAACCAGGAACGCGTTGTCGTTCTTCATCGCCTGCTTGGCGACCGGCTTGCCCACCTTGAGGGCGACCGGATACCACTCCTTCTTGACTCCCCAGGAGCCGCCGTGGCCGGAGCAGCGCTCGATCGGCTTGGTCTTGGTCTCGGGGATCAGGCGCAGCATCTGGGTCGCCTTCTGGCCCATGTTCTGGGCCCGCGAATGGCAGGAGACATGCACCGTCACGTCGCCGCCCAGCGGCCGCAGGCCGTCGGCCAGGCCTTCCTTGGCCTTGATGTCGACCACGTACTCGGCGATGTCGAAGGTCGCCCCGGCCAGGGCCCCGACCGCGTCGCTCTCGGGAACGATCAACGGCCACTCGAACTTCAGCATCAGGGCGCAGGACGGCACCAGGGCGACGATGTCGTAGCCCTTTTCGATCCAAGGGGCCATGGCGGCGGCCACCGTCTCCGCCTTGTTGGCCACCCGTTCCAGGTCGCCGTGCTCCAGTTGCGGCATGCCGCAGCACTCGGGATAGACCACCTCTGTCTCGACCCCGTTGCGGGCCAGCACGGCGCGCGCCGCATGGCCGATGTCCGGATTGTTGTAGTTGGCGAAGCAGGTGGCGTAGAGCACCGCCTTGCGGCCGAACGCAGGGGCCTCGAGGTTGACCTCCGGTGCCCGTTTCTCGCTCTGGGCGACGAAGGTTTCGCCGGCGAATTTCGGCAGTTCGGCGTCGGCGTGGATGCCGGCCACCGCCTGCATCATCGGACGCGTCAGGGCATTGCCGCGCCGGGTCGCCCAGTTGGCGACGCCCGACAGCGCGCCGCAGGCCCGGTTGGCGTTGGCATCGGTCTCGGTGAGCTTGCGGTCGATGGCGCCGATCCTGCCCTTCCTCAGTTCCACCGCCCGGTAACGCACCATGAGGTGCGGAATATCCAGGTTGAACTCGTGCGGCGGCACATAGGGGCACTTGGTCAGGAAGCACATGTCGCACAGGGTGCAGGCGTCGACCACCGATTTCAGCTTGGCCGACGGAACGCCCTCCAATTCGGCGTCGCCGGCCGCGTCGATAAGATCGAACAGGCGCGGGAAACTGTCGCAGAGATTGAAGCAACGGCGGCAACCGTGGCAGATGTCCAATTGACGGCGCAGTTCGGCGTCCAGCTTCTCTTCGTCGTGGAAGTCCGGGTCGCGCCAGGCGATGGGGTGACGCGTCGGGGCGTCGAGCGATCCTTCGGCCATTTTTTCGATTCCGTTCGCGAGTGACATATCCGCCCTCCGGCCGGGCGGTTCGAATACGCGGATGAGAGTGCCGCCGGGCGCCGAGGGCTCGGTCCCGGCGGCGACGCCTCAGAGTTCGTCGAGCGCCTTCTGGAAACGGCCGGCGTGCGATTTCTCGGCCTTGGCGAGAGTCTCGAACCAGTCGGCGATTTCGTCGAAGCCCTCGTCGCGGGCGGTCTTCGCCATGCCCGGGTACATATCGGTGTACTCGTGGGTCTCGCCGGCGATGGACGCCTTCAGATTCTCCTCGGTCTCGCCGATCGGCAGCCCCGTCGCCGGGTCGCCGACCTCCTCCAGGTATTCGAGGTGGCCATGGGCGTGGCCGGTCTCGCCCTCGGCGGTCGAGCGGAACACCGCGGCGGCGTCGTTATAGCCCTCGATGTCCGCCTTCTGGGCGAAATAGAGATAGCGTCGATTGGCTTGCGATTCGCCGGCGAACGCCTCCTTGAGGTTGTTTTCGGTCTTCGAGCCCTTGAGTTCGGCCATGGTACCCTCCTGTGGATATACGAAGTTGCATTTGAAATCGTTTTCCCGAAAACCGTCAAGCACCCGACCCGGGGACGTGCGGAGCGGGGCTCGACGGCATCGACGGGAAAAACCATAACAAACGCGTTGTTATGCGCAAAACAGTTTATTAAGATAGAAATTATCAGGAGAACCGATATATGGCGAGCCCCACCCTCAAGCAGTTGCGCTACCTTGTCGCCTTGGCCGATCAGCGCAATTTCAGCCGCGCGGCGGAGTCCTGCTTCGTGACCCAATCGGCCCTGAGCGGTGCCATCCAGGATCTGGAATCGATGCTCGGCGTGGCCCTGTTCGAGCGCACCAAGCGCAAGGTGCTGCCGACCCCGGTCGGTCGAAAACTGGCCGAACGGGCACGCGGGGTGCTGAACGACGTGGATGCCCTGATCGAGATCGCCCGCTCGCACGGCGATCCGTTCACCGATCCGATTCGGCTCGGGGTCATACCGACCATCGGACCGTTCCTGCTGCCGACCATGCTGCCGCTGGTGCGCCGGGAGTTTCCCGATCTCAAGCTGGTGTTGCGCGAGGACCAGACGGCGCGACTCCTGGATCAGTTGGCGGCCGGCGAATTGGATCTGCTGATCCTGGCGTTTCCCTATCCGCTGCCCGACGGCCTGGAGGCCGAGGCCTTCATGCGGGATGCGTTCTGGGTCGCCTGCCCACGCGATCATCCGCTGGCGGCGCGGGACGCGCTGGACGCCGGGCGGGTGCCGCGCGACGAGTTGCTGCTGCTGGAGGACGGCCACTGCCTGCGCGACCATGCCCTGGCCGCCTGCCGCCTGGAGGGCGCCGACCGCTCGGCGGCGATCCAGGGCACCAGCCTGTACACCCTGCTGCAGATGGTGGCCAACGGCCTGGGAATCACCCTGGTCCCGTCGATGGCCATCGGGGCGCCGCTGCTCAACGGGTTGGAGGCGGCCTACGTGCCGATGACCGCGACCACGCCGCACCGCGACGTGGGATTCGTCTGGCGACGCTCCTCGGGGCGCGGCGCGGTGTTCCACCGCCTGGCGGACCTGCTGCGCGCCAACCCGATCGTCAATCCCGGATAGACTCCGCCACGAGTCCGCCCGGAGCGCGGAGTCGCCCCGTGTCCCGGCGGAGTCGGAAAAACCGGCGCGATCGGGCGAATCGGCCGCGACTCGCCCGTCCGGCGCGGTCCGGCGTCAGCCGACGATATCGGTCTGCGCGAAAAAGAAGGCGATCTCGATGGCGGCGTTCTCCGGCGAATCGGAGCCGTGCACCGAGTTTTCCTGGACGTTCTGGCCATACAGGGCACGGATGGTGCCGGCCTCGGCATTGGCCGGGTTGGTGGCTCCCATGACCTCGCGGTTGCGTGTCACCGCGTTTTCGCCCTCCAGGACCTGCACCACCACGGGGGCCGACGACATGTAATCGGTCAATTCGTCGAAAAACGACCGTTCGGCGTGCACCGCGTAGAACTGTCCGGCCATCCGCTTGGACAAGTGGATGCGCCGCTGGGCGACGATACGTAGTCCGCTCGCCTCGAAGACTGCGTTGATTTTCCCGGTTATGTTGCGTGCCGTGGCATCTGGCTTGATGATCGAAAGCGTGCGTTCGACAGCCATTTCGAATTCCTTTCGGAGTCCCCCGTGAATACGCCTCGCCGTTCCCGTCGCGGGCCGACTTCCCCTTTGGGCCCGCGCGTTATATCCCCTGATCGGGGGGCGACGCAAGCCGCCGCGACGGCGCGGCACGGCGTCGCGGCCGGCGAAAAGCCGTCCGCCACCGTGGGTCTCGGCGATTTTTTGCTTTGCCGATCGGCGGAAAGATGGCTTAATTACAGCGCTGTAAATAAAATCTTGTAACATAAATGACCGCGTCGGGTATGTTTCGAGCTTTGAGGCGGTTGGGCTTGAGGGACTAAAAAAATCATTGACATATATATTAGGCGTCGCTAAATTAGTCGGTGCTTATATAGGGTGTCCGGTGACGCCCTGAAACGCGGGGTATCGCGGTTGAATTTGCGAACGGCCCGGTATCCGTCGACTTTAGGTTGAACCAACTTTCGGGGGATTCGACATGAAAAATATCCTGAAAATCGCGACCGTGGCCGGCGTCATCGCCGTCGCTTCCGTTGCCGCCAATGACGCCAAGGCCTGGTGGGGCTGGGGTGGCCCGTGGGGCGGCGGCCCGTGGGACGGCAATGGCTGGGGTGACGGCAACTTCAGCATGAACTTCTCGGGCCGTGGCTCGGGCTATGGCTACGGCCACCCGTATGGCTATGGCTACCCGGGCTACGGTTATGGCTACCCCGGTTACGGCTACGGCTATCCCGGCTATGGCTATGGTTACCCGGGCGCCTGGGGCGCTCCGTACGGCGCCCCCTACGGCGCTCCGTATGGCGTCGCGCCGCAGGCCGCGCCGAAGAGCGATTAATCCGAACCCATCGGATCGCGTTCGCGGGACGCCGCCCGAAAGGGCGGCGTCTTTGCGTTTGAGCGGCCCCGTGGCGCGTGATATCACCCGCGCCATGCTGCACATCAACGACCTGACCTTCCGACTCGGCGACCGAATCCTGTTCGAGTCGGCCACCCTGGCCCTCCCGGGCGGGCGCAAGGCGGGCCTCGTGGGTCGCAACGGCAGCGGCAAGTCGACCCTGTTCCGGCTGATCCTGGGCGAGCTGACCCCCGACGCCGGGTCGATCTCGGTGCGGCCGCGCGCCCGGGTCGGCCACATGGCGCAAGAGGCTCCGACCGGTCCGCGAAGCCTGCTCGATACGGTGCTCGCCGCCGACACCGAGCGCGCCGCCCTGCTGGCCGAGGCGCGGGTGGCGAGCGACCCGCAGCGGATCGCCGAGATCCACACCCGGCTGGCCGACATCGGGGCCCACGCGGCGGAGGCCCGGGCGGCGGCGATCCTGTCCGGCCTGGGATTCGACGCGGCGGCGCAACAACGCCCCTGCGCCGAGTTCTCCGGCGGCTGGCGGATGCGCGTCGCCCTGGCCGCCGTCCTGTTCTCGCGTCCCGACCTGCTGCTGCTCGACGAGCCGACCAACCACCTGGACCTCGAGGCGACCCTGTGGCTGGAAAGCCATCTCGCGGCGTGGCCGGGCACGCTTTTCATCATCAGCCATGAACGCGGCCTGCTCAACGGCGCGGTGGAGGAAATCATTCACCTGGATGGCGGCCGCCTGGAGCGCTACGCCGGCGGCTACGACCGCTTCGAGCGCGGCCGCGCCGAGCAGCAGGCCCGGCGCTCCGCGCTGCGCGCCCGACAGATGGAGGAACGCCGCCGCATCCAGGAATTCGTCGACCGCTTCCGCGCCAAGGCGACCAAGGCCCGGCAGGCGCAGAGCCGGCTCAAGATCCTGGCGCGCATGGAACCGATCGCCAGCGTCATCGAATCGCGGACCGTGCGATTCCGGTTTCCGAAACCGGAGCCGCTGTCGCCGCCGCTGATCGCCCTGGAGAACGCCGCGGTCGGCTACGCGCCCGACCGGCCGGTGCTGCGGCGGCTCGATCTGCGGATCGACATGGACGACCGAATCGGCCTGCTGGGCGCCAACGGCAACGGCAAGTCGACCCTGGTGCGGCTGCTGGCCGACCGCCTGAAACCGCTGGACGGCCGGCTGCGCAAGTCGTCGAAGCTGAGAATTGGCTATTTCGCGCAACACCAGGCCGAGGAACTGACCCTGACGGAGTCGGCGGTCCGGCATCTGGCCGCGCTGTCGCCCATGGAGCCGGACTCGCGACTCCGCGCCCATCTGGGCGGATTCGGGTTTTCGGGCGACCTGGCCGACACCCCGGTGGCCAGCCTGTCGGGCGGCGAGAAGGCGCGCCTGCTGTTCGCGCTGATGAGCCGCGCCGGCCCGCACCTGATGCTGCTCGACGAGCCGACCAACCACCTGGACGTGGACACCCGCGAGGCCCTGGTCCGGGCGCTCGCCGAGTTCGACGGAGCGGTGATCCTGGTCAGCCACGACCCGCATCTGCTGGCCTCCGTGTGCGACCGCCTGTGGCTGGTTGCCGACGGCGGCTGTTCGGCCTTCGACGGTGACGTCGACGACTACCGGCGGTATCTCGACGAGCGGCGGCGGCTGACGCGCCGCGACGACGGCTCGCGCGCCGCCACGCCGTCACGGCGGGACGACCGCCGGGCGGCGGCCGAGGCGCGGGCCAGGCTGGCCCCGCTCCGGAAGCGGGTTCGCGACGCCGAACGCCGGATGGACGACCTTCATGGCCGCAAGGCCGAGTTGGAACAGCAGCTTGCCGACCCGGCCCTCTATGCCGGACCGGGCGCGCGGGTGAGCAAGTTGCAGCGCGCCCTGGGGGAGGTGGACAGGGCGCTGGCGGACGCCGAGGAGGCGTGGCTGGCGGCCCACGACGCCCTGGAGTCGGCAAGCGCCGAGGGGTGAGCATCCAACCGGCTCACGAACCGGGGAACGCGCCCTCCGGCGGCATCGTGCCTTCGTAGGCGACCGAGGCACTGCCCCAGGCGACGGCGGTTTCCAGGCAGCGCGCCATGTCCCAGCGGCGCGCCAGGCCGTGCAGGAGTCCGCCGGCGAAGGCGTCGCCGGCGCCGGTGCTGTCGATCACCCGCGCGACCGGCGGCGCCGGCCGGTGAAGGACCGATTCGGCTCCGTGGGCGGAGGCTCCGGCGGCGCCGCGCGTCACCACCATCCACTTGAGATGGTCGCCGGCGATCCGCCGGGCGGCCGCGAACGGATCGGCGAGAAACGCCGCGTCGAGATCGGATTCCGATCCGACCAGAACCTGCGCCGGCCGGAAGTTGTCGCGCACCGGCGGCACGTGGGCCAGCACCGGACATCGATAGACGATCTGCCGAAGCACCACGGTCAGCAGCGGATCGGCGCTGCGGACGTAGAAGGCCGAGGCCGGACGCTCGCCCAGATCGGCCGGCAGCGGCACCGCGCAGCGCGACAGATTGACGATGGTTCGCTCGCCGCTCGGGTCGAGCAGGACCAGCGAGCGGGTGCCTTGCCCGGCGTGGCGATCGACCAGATCGACATCGACGCCGAGGGACCGCAGGTTCGCCAGCAGCCGGATTCCGGCCGCGTCCTGGCCCACCGCGCTGATCACCGCCACCGGATCGCCGGCGCGCGCCATTGCCATCGCCGTGTTGGCGGCGCCGCCGCCGATTCGTTCGCCGCGATCACTGGCCGCGTTGTGCGAACCGGCGCGAATCGGCGCCTCCAGGTCGATCACCTGGTCAATGGCCACCGAGCCGACGATCAGGATCGGATGCGGGATCGCGTCATGGGTCGTCATGGGCCGACAATCTAGAGGACTCGCCGCCGCCCGCCAAGCAGGGTATGAGCAGGCCATGCGGACGCGTCTCGCCCTGTTCTACGTGGCCTATTTCGGCATGATCGGGATCAGCCTGCCGTTCCTGCCGGTGTGGTTGCAGTCGCGCGGCCTGGGGCCGTCGGAAATCGGTTACGTGATGGCCGCCGGCATGCTGGTGAAACTGGTGACCGGGCCATGGATCGCCGGCGCGGTCGACCGCTCGGGGCGCCGCCGTCGGGCGATGCGCGGCCTTGCCGCCGCCGCCCTGGCGGCCTTCCTCCTGATGTCCCTGGCCGGCGGGTTCTGGTCGCTGCTCGCCGTCTACGTGGTGTTCTCGGTGGCCTGGTCGACCCTCATGCCGCTGTGCGAGAACATCACCCTGCTGACCGCGCGCGGCCACGGCCTGCAATACGGACGCATTCGCCTGTGGGGCTCGCTCGCCTTTATCGCCGCCTCGGTGGCGGCCGGCCAGGCCTTGGAGGGTCGTGACGCGGATCTGATCCACGCGGCGATCCTCGGCGCGATCGGCGCCAGCCTGCTCGCCACCTGGCCGCTGCCGGAACCGGCCGCCGCGAGCGGCGGACCGGGCCGTCACCCGATCCGCGACCTGCTGGGCGACCGTGATTTCATGCTGATGTGCCTCGCCGCCGCGCTGATCCAGTCGAGCCACGGGGTCTACTACGCCTTCGGCACCCTGCACTGGCAGTCGGTGGGTCACGGAGAGGGGCTGATTGGCGCCCTGTGGGCGGAGGGCGTGATCGCCGAGATCATTTTATTCGCGTTCGGCGCCCGCCTGCTGGCCCGCACCGGGGCGTTACCGTTGCTGGTGCTCGGCGGGGCGGGAGCCCTTCTGCGCTGGACGGTCACCGGGCTGACCGACGCCCTGCCGGCCCTGATCGCCGTGCAGGCCCTGCACGCCCTGACCTACGGCGCCACTCATCTGGGCGCCATGGCCTACCTGGGGCGCATGCCGGCCAACCGCTCGGCCACCGCGCAGAGCGTCTACGCGGCATCGGCGCTGGGGCTCGGCATGGGTCTGTCGACCTTCCTGGCCGGACACCTGTACGCCGCCGTCGGCGGCGGCGCCTATCTGGCGATGGCCGGCTTCGGGCTCGCCGGTGCCCTGTGCGCGGCGGTGCTGTGGCGGCGATCCGCCGGTTGATCAACGGACCCTCGGCTCATTGACCGTCCGGAATCACCGTCCCCTGTTCCGACGGCTTGCTGACGATCAGTAACTCGACCCGACGGTTCTTGGCCCGGCCCTCCGGGCTGTCGTTGCCGGTGATCGGCCGGCTTTCGCCGAACCCCTGGATGGTGAACCGCTCGCCGCTGAAGCGCGGGTCGTCCAGATAGTAGTGAACCACCGAGGCGGCGCGGGCGGCCGACAGATCCCAGTTGGTGCGATAGGTTCCGCCGCCGGCCAGCGGCACGTTGTCGGTGTGCCCGGACACCACGATCTGGCCTTCCGTGCGGACCAGGATATCGGCCAGCTTGTCCAGGGTGTCGCGGAAGCGTTCGGTCAGGGTTCCGCTGCCCGACGGGAAGGCGATCTCGTTCGGAAACCGGATCAGCACCCCGTTACGACTCAGTTCGACCGACGTCCCGGTGCCGGCCAGCTCCCTCTCGATGGTCTGGCGGATGGCCGCCGTGAGAGCCTGCATGCGGGCCTGCTCGCGCATCTCCTCGGTGCGTTGCTTATGGCGGTTGTAGGCCTCGGTGAGGTCGATGCGGACCTCCGGCTCGGTGTGCTTCTCGCGGGTCGGCTCCACGTCCTTGGCGTACTTGCGACGCTTGGCGCCCTCGATCTCGATGACCCCGGCGAGCTGGTCGTCCTTCTCGATGCCGAAGGCGTTGCGGATGGCGCCGGCCACCGCCTTGTATTTGATGACTTCCATTTCGGCGAAGGTGAGGAGCAGCACGAACAGGGTCAGCAGCAGCGACATCAGGTCGGCGAAGGTGACCATCCACAGCGGGGCGCCGGCCGGGCATTTGTTGGCCATGCCGCTCCCCTATTCGTCGTCCTTGAGGAAGTCGCGCTTGTTGACCGGCAGGAATACGGCAAGGATCTCCTTGAGCGCCATGGGACTCTGGTTGCCGTGAATCTGCACCACGCTTTGGACGATCAGCTCGTGATTCTTGCGGTCCGATTCGGTCTTCAAGGCGAGCTTGTCGGCCAGCGGGATCGCGAACACATTGGCGATCACCGCGCCGTAGAACGTGGTCAGCATGGCCACCGCCATGGCCGGGCCGATGGTCTTCGGATCGTCCATGTTGGAAAGCATCTGCACCAGGCCGACCAGGGTGCCGATCATGCCGAAGGCCGGCGCCGAATCGCCGATGCCCCGGAACATCCGCTCGCTGATCTCCTGGCGCTCGATGGTCAGGTTGACCTCGCGGTTGATGGTCTCCTTGATCACGTCCAGGTTGTGGCCGTCGGTGCACAGGCGGATGCCCCGCTTGAAGAAATCGTTCTCGATCTCCACGTTCTCAAGCGCCAGCAGGCCGTTCTTGCGCACCAGCTCGGCCATCTCCAGGGATTTCTGGATCAGGTCCTCGGCGCTGGTGGTGGCGTTCTTGAACCCGATTCCGATCCCGGTCTTGAAGGCGCCGCCCAAGTCCTTGAGGGGAAACTTGATCAGGGTCGCGGAGATGGTGCCGCCGATCACGATCATGACGCTGGGCACGTTGACGAACGACCCGACGTCACCGCCCATGAGGATCGCCGCGAAGATCAGGGCGAACCCGGCGATCAGGCCAACGATAGTTGCGAGATCCATGGTCTTCCGGCGGACTCCGGCTCCTGTCTCCAGCACTGAACCGGCGCTGCCCGCGGAATCCGGATGCGCCGGCCCTATATGTTCATATTGTTTTTTCTACAACAGGTCGAGCCCCTTTTATCATGACTTGCGTTCCCAGCCGCCGCTCTCGGACTGCCGCCAGTAGGTCAGGTCATGGCCCGCCGCGCGGCAGGCCTTCCAGCGATCGCGCGCCGCGGCCACCGCCGCCGCGTCGTTGCCGTCGAACAGATCGAAACAGCGCGCGTAATCGGCCAGCCGGGCCGAGGTCATGCCGTCGACCAGAAACAGGAAGCGCGCCCGGTTGGGGTTCTCGTCGATCCCGGTGAGCCACACCGGCTGATCGCCCGGATGGCCGTCGCGAGCGCTGCCGTGCGGCAGCCAGGACGCCGGATCGTAAGTCCAGAGCAGGGAGTCCAGGGACCCCACCCGGTCCGGCGAGCCGGCCAGCACCACCGCCCGTTCGCCGGACCCGAGGGTGCGCTCCAGCAGCCTCGGCAGCACCCTCTCCAGGGGCAGCCGCCGCAGGTGATAGAACGCCACCTCGGTCATTTCGTCTCGTAGACGTCGGCCACCAGGCGGTCGAGCAGGCGCACGCCAAAACCGGTGCCGCCCTTGGGGACCGTCGGCTTGTCGGCCTTCGCCCAGGTGACCCCGGCGATGTCCAGGTGGGCCCACGGCAGGTCGCCGACGAACCGCTTGAGGAACTGGGCGGCGGTGATGCTGCCGGCGGAGCGGCCACCGACATTCTTCATGTCGGCGATGTCGGACTTGATCTGCTTGTCGTAGTCCTCGCCCATCGGCAATCGCCAGACCGCCTCGCCGACCCGCTCGCCGGCCTGGGTCAGCGCCTTGGCCAGCTTGTCGTTGTTGGCGAACAGGCCGGCCGTGTGCTCGCCCAGGCCGATGATGATCGCCCCGGTCAGGGTGGCGAGATCGATCATCGCGCGCGGCTTGAAGGTATCCTGGCAGTAGCGCAGGGCATCGGCCAGAACCAGCCGCCCCTCGGCATCGGTGTTGATCACCTCCACGGTCTGCCCCGACATGGTGGTCACCACGTCCCCCGGGCGCTGCGCGGTGCCCGAGGGCATGTTCTCGACCAACCCGATCACCCCGACCGCGTGTACCCTCGCCTTGCGCCCGGCCAGGGCGGCCATCAGCCCGATGACCACCGCCGCGCCGCCCATGTCCCACTTCATGTCCTCCATGCCGGCCGCCGGCTTGATGGAAATGCCGCCGGAATCGAAGGTCACCCCCTTGCCGACGAAGGCCACCGGGCCGTCGCCCTTGCCCGGCTTGGCCTTCTTGGACTTGCCCTCGGACACGCCGTTCCAGTCCATGGTCACCAGACGCGGCGGGTGGGCGCTCCCCTGGGCGACCCCCAGAAGGGCGCCCATGCCCAGCTTGCGCATGTCCTTTTCATCGAGCACCTTGACCTTGACCCCGAGATCCTCGAGGCGGCGCGCCGTCTCGGCGAGGCTTTCCGGATAGAGCACGTTGGCCGGCTCTGAGACCAGGTTGCGGGTCAGGACCACCCCGTCGACGACCTTGTCCAAGGGCGCGAAGGTGGTCCTGGCCTCGCCCGGCGCCTCGACCAGGATCCTGAGGGCGGCGAGGGTCGGCTTGCCGTCGTCGTCCTGACGGGTCATGTACTTGTCGAACCGGAAACCGCGCAGCCGGGCGCCGCAGGCGAAGTGGGCGGCGGCCTCGGCGGGCGCCATCTTGCAGCCGGCCGGCGACTCGACGATCACCGACACCGTCGACGGGCCGTTGACCGCGAGAGCGGCGCAAACATGGCCCCCGGCATCCTGCCAGGCGAGGTCGTTCAAATCCCTCGGCGCCCCGAGACCAAGCAGGAGAATCCGATCGAGGCCGGTTCCGGCCGGCGCCAGCAACGTCACCGTGCTTCCCCTGGCGCCCTTGAACCGGGCCGCCTTGGCGGCGCGCGCGAGGGCGCCCTCGGTGCGCGAGTCCAGCGTCTCGGCGGCCGGGCAGAGCTTTCCGCCCTCGCCGGCCATCACGACCACGGTGCCGGATTCGGGAACGCCGGGCTTGGCGAAGCTGATCTTCATTCGGTCCTCCTTGAAACATCCAGCATTCAATGTAATACCGGGGCCGGGGAACGCAAAGGCCCGTTCGGAGTCCCGCATTCTGGGCGGTCCGCCGTAACGGTCTTTCATTCAAAGAGATTTCGAGCCATGGACATGTTCTACGACTATATTCGCTTGTTCGTGGACGGCGATCACCAGCTAGTGAGTCTAGGCGCCGCCGTCGTTCTTTTCGTTCTGCTTTCCATGCTCGGCGCGCCGTTCGGCGGTCGTTACCGAATCGCCGAGGCGACGCCGGTGTTCGGCTGGTCGGTCGCCGTGACGGTGCTGACCGCGCTCAACGCGATCGCCGGAACCTCCTTCGTCCACGTGGCGATCGGGCTGCTGGTGCTGTCGGGCCTTGCCGCCGCGTGGGCGTGGCGCGATGGACTGTCGCCGTTTCCGCCCGGCGGCTGGCGGGTCGCCGTCCTGCTGCTGCCGGCGTTGATCATCGCCTCCGCCATGGTGCCCAGCCAGTGGGACGAATTCTCCCACTGGGTGCCGACCCTGCGGTTCCTGTCCGAGTTCCACGCCTTTCCGAATGCGGAAACCCCCGTGACCGGCGGCTTTTTCCCCGCCTATCCCTACAACTGGAGCCTGCTCGGCTATCTGGGCGGCCTGATCGGCCTCGGCTATCTGGACAACCTGGGCGGTCTGCTCAACCTGCTGCTGCTGGGGTGCTTCGGAATGCTGGCGGCGCGCCTCGCGGTGCGTGGCGCCGGCGGCGACCCCGAGACGGACAGGGGCTGGAAATGGGCCGGCCTGGCGGTGGTGCTGGCGACCCTCGTCAACCCCACCTTCGTCGAGAAGATCGTGCTCACCGCCTACGCCGACACCAGCACCGCCGTGGCCACCGCCTTTACCCTGGTGTTCGGGTGGATGCTGATCGAGGCGCTGGGCGAGACCAAGCGGCAGCGTGGACGATCCCTCGCTTGGCAATTCGCGCTGTCGGCCGCCGTCCTGGTCAACATCAAGCAGTCCAACCCGGCCCTGCTCGGCCTGATCGTGATCGGTCTCGTGGCCCTGGCGTGGCGCGATCCGAGGATCGAGTTCCGCCGCTTCGCGCGCCACCTGCCGGTGATGCTCGGGCTGCCGCTGATCATGTTCGCGATCTGGCGGTTTCACGTGATGACCGAGCTGCCGCCGTCGGCCGAGGCCGGTTTCCTGCCGTTCTCCCAGTGGTCGCTGGGCGATGCGCATCTGGTCCTGTGGCGAATGCTCACCGTGGCGATCCAGAAGACTGGACATTTCGGATTGGGCGTCGCGGCGGTGGTGATCGGGGTGATGGCGTGGCGGCGCTGCCATACGCCGCTGCGTCGCCTCGCCTTCCTGACGGCGGTCCTGTTCGTCGGTTTCAACGGCTTCCTGTGGGTCATGTATCTCACCCAGTTCGGTCAGTACGACGCCCTGCGCGCCGCCTCGTTCTGGCGCTACAACATGCAGATCGGTCTCGCCGTTCTCGCTTTCGCGGCGTTCGCCGGCGGGGTGCTGTGGAAGGAGCGCGTCGCCCAACACGTGAATCTGCGGCGGGTCGGCTGGCTGCCGCTGGCGCTGGCGCTGATCGCGCCGCCGGTGTTCGCCCACAAGCTTCGGTTCGACCTGGAGCCGCCGAAGCCGCATTTCCACGCGGTCGGAGCGGCGCTGTCCGAGACATTGCCGGCGGGCGCCACGGTCACCCTGTTCGACGTGCACGGCAGCGGCGAGAGCTTTCACCTGACCCGCTACTACATGTGGAAGAAACCGATCACCCTGACCGGGTACCTGTCGGCCTACCAGACCGTGGACGCGGCGATCGTGCGCCACAGGCTGGATGGCGTCAGCCATGTCCTGGTGCACTCGGCCAACGCGCCGGTGCGCGCCGCGCTCGGCCTGCCGCTTCCAAGGGGCACGTCGTATCTGATCGCGCGGGGGACCGACGACACCTGGTCGGTGGTCGGGTCGTGGCCCTATTCGGACGATTACGCGGTCCCTGGCGACTGAGACGAAACCCGAACGCACTTGAAATTTGAATCCAGCATGTCGGAAAACAGGCCCACGTAATGGGTCGCCACGCCGCGATCGTCGGTAATCGCGTTGATGACCGCCAGTTCGGGATAGATTTCGCCCGACTTGCGACGGTTCCGGATTTGTCCGCGCCAGATCCCGGTGGTCCGCAGGCGGCGAAAGAGTTCCTGGTGGACCGCAAAAATCGGAAACAACGCGGATGTTTCAGGTTTCTCGCGGATCGGCCGCCATGCGCCGCCGGCGCAGCAGGTTGGCGAGTCCCATTTCGGCCCGCGACTGATGGGTGCCGCGATAGACGTTCAACAGCATCGTGAACGGTCGTCGCGGGCGGCGCAGCCAGGAGGTGCCGTAAAACAGCATCAGCCCCAGATAGCGCAGGGCCTTCAATTGCCGGTCCGAGAAATGGGCGCTGTGCGAGCGGGTGCGCGAGGTGTCGGCGTAGGAGCGCAGGGAATCATAGTAGGCGTCGTCGATCACGATCCGGCCATCGGCCCGCAGCCGGTCGAACAATTCCGATCCCGGATAGGGCGAAAACGCCCAGATGCTGAGATCGTGCGCCCCGGCCAGCGCCATTCGGACGATGAAGCGATAGCTTTGCAGCACCTCCCGCGGGGTCTCGCCGGGAAAGCCGAACATGATATTGGTCTTGATGTTCATGCCCTCGCCCACCGCGCTACGGATCGACGCGATCACCGAGTCGGTCGAAATCTTCTTCTTGATCCGCTCCAGCACCGACGGCGACCCGCTCTCCGGGGAATAGGACATGTTGCGGCACCCCGACCGGTGGAGCAGACGAGCCACCTCGGCGTCGATGGCCTCGGTGCGGGTGCCGCTCGGAAGCTGCCAGGTGAACTTCAGGCCACGTTCGGCGATCTTCTCGCAGAACTCGACGATCCACTTCTTCTTCACGATCGCGGTCAGGTCGTAGAAGTCGAAGTTGGTCGCCCGGTAGATTCGCTGATAGTACTCGATCTCGGAGAGCAGGTCGTCGACGCCACGCGCCACCCAGCGGGTGGTCCACATGCCCGGGTTGGAGCAGAAAGTGCACTGATAGGGGCAGCCGCGGCTGGCGATCAACGGCATCGAGCGACCCCGGTTGACCCCGAACCCATAGCCCTTCGACAGGTAGCCCTCCATTGGGATCAGGTCCCAGGCCGGCCACGGGATGTCGTCCAGGTCGCGGCGGCGCGGCCGGCGCGGCGTCTCGACGATGCCGCCGCCGTCCCCCCGATAGACGATGCCCATCACGTCGGCCGGGTCGAGCGCGTCGTCGCGCAACGCCTCGGCGATCTCCAGGATGGTCTCCTCACCCTCGCCCAGCACCCCGATATCGAGATCGGTCTCCATCAGGCTCTCGGCCGGCATCGCCGTCACGTGCTCGCCGCCGCCGACCAGCAGGGCGTCGGGGAAGCGTTGGCGGATCATCCCGACCAATTGCCGGCAGGTCGGCCACTCGAAGGAGAATCCGGCACTGATCCCGATGATCCGCGCGCCGGCGGGAATGCGCGCGACGATCTCCTCCAGGCCGAGCCCGTACAGAAAACAATCGTTGGGCCAGGCTTGGCGCACGTCCAGGGCCTCGCCCACGCCATCGATCAGGCGCACGTCGAACCCGGCGTCGCGCAGGGTGCCGGCCACGTAGGCGAGGCCGACCGGCGGCGTGAACATCGAGGTGATGTTGTTGGCCGGAATGACGATCGACGGTCGGATGAGACAGATCTGCATGGTCAACTCGCGCACGGGCTTCGGATGCGTTTTTATATGTGTCGGGCGACAGGGGTTTCCATGGCGGCGGATCAGGCCGGGCCACGGTCGGCCGCCCTCTCGACCTCGCGCAAGTCGTCGCGGTCGATGGCCCACAGCAGGCCGCCGGGCAGCGCCCCGACCAGGGCGCAGCCGCCGAACAGCAGCGACAGGACCAGGGCGCTCTCGGCCGGCACGCCGATCATCCCGAACCCGGCCACCATGGCCCCCTCGCGCACCCCCCAGCCGGCGATCGAGATGGGCAGGGTGCCGATCAGCATCACCGGCGGCACCAGAACCAGGCAGTCCACGAGCCCGACTCCCAGGCCCAGGCCGAGCGTCAGCACATAGACCATCAGGGAGATGTTCAGGTTGCCGAGCAGCGACAGGCCGAAAGCGGCGGCGGCGCGCGACGGATCGAGGAACAGCCGCCGGGTGTCGACGGCCAGGAAAACCAGCCCGCGCACCAGACGCCAGCCGCGAAATCGCGACGGCAGCCGGTCGAGAACCATCAGGAACAGGATACCGGCCACCGCGCCGGCCGCGAGCAGCGGAAACACCCAGGCCAGCCCGGGCAGCGGGACGCGATCGCTCAGCATCGGTTGCAGGGCGGCGACCATGAGGATCAGCGACAGGGTAATGGCGACCCGCTCCAGGATCACCCCGTTGAAGGCCTTCGACAGGCCAAGGCCCGATTTGTACGTCTTGTAGATGCGCACCGCGTCGCCACCCACCGAGGACGGCAGCAACTGATTGAAGAACATGCCGATCATGAAGAACCGGGCGAGTCGGAGGGCGTCCAGCGGGGCGCCGATGGCACGCTGGACGGTCCACCAGCGGACGGCCGCCAGCGGCCACTGAACGAGCAGGATCAGGCCCAGGGCGGCGAGCGGCGCGACCACCCCGATGTCGCGCAGGTTGGCCCAGACCGCCGCGCCGTCGACGCCGGACAGCAGCCATGCGATCAACCCGGCCGACACCGCCATCTTGGCGGCCAGACTCAGCCACTTCCTGCTCATCGGGGGTTCCCGTCGTTCCGAGCCGGCTGTTTATCATCCGCGAGACGGCGGAGCACGCGAAAAGTGGGCGCGCCGAGAGCGCGCGACGTCTCTCGGGCCATCTGCCTTCACGGCCCTTTGAGGATTCTGGGTTCCGGCGCGGGCCAGACCACCTGCCGATTCAGTACTTGGTGCGGACGGCGGGACTCGAACCCGCACGGCGAAAGCCTCCAGATTTTAAGTCTGGTATGTCTACCAATTCCATCACGTCCGCCCGGGGCCCGTCGAGCCCATTTCCGGCCCGAGGGTCGCTAGTGGATCGACCGATCCACTAAGCTAATGATCTAGTGGTTCGATGCCAAAGGATGGGACTCATCCGTTGGCATCGAACCACTAGCCGATCCCGA
>JANQIL010000032.1 GCA_028282245.1 Magnetospira sp. | reverse complement strand
ACCAACCTGACGCGCCAGAAGAATGTGCTCCCGCGTCTGCGGCATCGGACCGTCCGCCGCCGAAACAACCAGAATCGCCCCGTCCATCTGCGCCGCGCCGGTGATCATGTTCTTCACGTAGTCGGCGTGACCCGGGCAGTCCACGTGCGCGTAGTGCCGCGCCTCCGTCTCGTACTCCACGTGCGCCGTCGAAATCGTGATCCCGCGCGCCTTCTCCTCCGGCGCCTTGTCAATCTGGTCGTAGGCGCTGAACGTCGCGCCCCCCGTCTCCGCCAGGATCTTCGTGATCGCCGCCGTCAGCGTCGTCTTCCCGTGATCCACGTGCCCCACCGTCCCGACGTTGCAGTGCGGCTTCGTGCGTTCAAACTTCTCCTTGGACATCTCCGCGCCTTTCGTTCCCTGGCTGAAAAACGTCTATGAACCCCTGGATGACTCCGTTCGACGGACCGGCTGGAGCGGGTGATGGGAATCGAACCCACGTAGCCAGCTTGGAAGGCTGGAGCTCTACCATTGAGCTACACCCGCGGGCCAGTCCGACCGCCCGTCTGCCCCGGCGACCGATGCGGTTGGTGGAGGGGGTTGGATTCGAACCAACGTAGGCAATGCCAACGGGTTTACAGCCCGTCCCCTTTAGCCACTCGGGCACCCCTCCATGTGACGCGCTCGACCTTCCGCCACGGCGCGCCGGGCCCCGGGCAAACGGAAGGTCGGTTTATGGTTTCGGCGTTGCGTTGTCAACTCCCAACGCCGCGATGCGCGGACTATTTTTCGTCGGCGCGACAACCGGGCGGCGGCATGCTAGAACTCGGCATGCGCCGACGCCCCCCGACCCGCCGCCGATCCGCCGCCGCGTCCCGCGCGCATCCCGGCGCGCCGCCACCCGGCGACGCCCTGTGGCTGTGGGGCCGGCACCCGGTGGCGGCGGCCCTGGCCAATCCGGAGCGCCGCCTGCTGCGCCTGCTGGCCACCCCGGAGGCGGCGCGCGACCTGATCCCGCCGGCCGGCGGCCCGGAGCCGGAACCGGTCGACCGCGACACCCTCGGCCGCCTGCTGCCCGAGGGCGCCGTGCATCAGGGGCTCGCCGCCCTGGCGCGCCCGTTGCCGGAGGTCGCGGTGGAGGACGTGGCGGGGCTGTGCCAGGACGACCCGGCGGCCCGCGTGGTGGTGCTCGACCGTGCCCAGGACCCGCACAACGTGGGCGCCGTGCTGCGGTCGGCGGCGGCCTTCGGGGGACGCGCGGTGATCCTGCCGCGCGACCACGCGCCGGACGCCACCGGGGTGCTCGCCAAGGCGGCGAGCGGCGCGCTCGAACGGGTGCCGCTGATCAGGGCGACCAACCTGGCGCGCGCCCTGAACCGCCTCAAGGACGACGGATTCTGGTGCCTCGGCCTGGACGGACGGGCCGAACGAACCCTGGGCGAGACGGCGACCGACGGCCGCATCGCCCTGGTGCTGGGCGCCGAGGGGACCGGCCTGCGCCGCCTGACCCGCGAGACCTGCGACCTGCTGGCCCGCATTCCGATCACCTCGGCGGTGGAAAGCCTGAATCTCTCCAACGCGGCCGCCGTGGCGCTCTACGAATTGGCGGCGCGGACGCCGCGCGGCATGCCATGAGCCGCCGTCCGCCTTGCCTTCGAGGCGCCGCAAGGGATATGGTCGTCGCGCGCGCCATCTTTGGCCGGCTTAGCTCAGATGGTAGAGCATCTGATTTGTAATCAGAGGGTCGCGGGTTCAAATCCTGCAGCCGGCACCAATGAAATCAAATTCTTATATATGTATTTTATAATAATTTAAATTTCAAGAATCGCTCGAGCAAGCGTCAAGTCAGCAGGGCGCGCCGATTTCAAGCCCGCCGGTCCCGAGCCCGGATCAGCCACTCAAGCACCTCGTCCGGGGTGGCGGTGCGCAGGTCGAGGGGCGGGAGGCCGTCGGCGCGCAGCACGGCATCTCCGTCGGTTTGCCGCAGGTGTTGCAGGAACCCCGTCACCCGTTCCGCGAGGCGGGCCCGTTCGGCCAAGTTCCAGCTTGCATCGATGGCCGGGGGAATGGCGAGGATCAGCACCGCCACCGCCATCCATTTGCCCTTTTCGGTGCCGCCGTCATCGGCGCGCGCCTCCCGCCGTTCCGGCGTTCCCGCCCCCAGGGCGCCCAGGACCGCCGTCGCCGCGTCTTCCAGCGCCACGGCCGACCCGTTCAGCACCACCTCAATTGCCATTCTCGTTTCCCTCCCGCATGCGATCGACCCGCACGATCAGGTCCCGGACCTGTTGCACCAGGTCTTGATGCCCGAGTTTGTCGAAGGCGGCGGCCGAAAGCTCCAGCACCTCCAACGCCTTCTCGAACAGACCGCCGGCCGCCAGGACCTGACCGAGCAACGCCCCCACGTGCCCGATCCCGTCCGGCAATTGAAGGCGCAGACTGATCGAAAAACTTTCGGCCAATTCGTCATGAATCGTTTGCGCGATGTCCGGGGTCAACCCGTCCTTTTGCAGACGGATTTGCGCACACTTGAAAAGGCTGACCGCCTTCTCGCGCACATCGCCCAGGCGCTCGTAGACGGGCAGTTCCTCCTCCAGACGGATGCGCAGGGCCTCCTCAGGATCGCCGCGCGCCTGCTTGATGTCGGCGATCCGGCCCATCGTGACCGCCCGGGATCGTTCATCGTCGAGGCGACGAAATGCCTCGGCCACCCGCTCCAGGGCATCGAGCGCCCGTTCGGGGTTGTCCGCAACCGTCGCTTCGGCATGCAGGACGGCCAGTTGCGCCCCTTCCACCGTCTCCACCGCACCGCGCGCCATTCCCTCTTCGAGATACCCAATGCGCTCCGCCGTTTCGCCGATCCGTTCGGCGCAGTTGGCGGCCAGCAGCAGGAATCGGGAGCCGGGTCCGTCGGCCAGCTCGCGCAACCGCGCGGCGGCCGGCCGCAGGATGGCGAGGGCTTCGGTGGCGCTGTGGAGGCGACGGAACAGGAAGCTCCCTGCCGCCCGGGCGGCGGCATCCAGGGTTTCGGGCGGCGGATCGGGCGCGGCCAGGGCCAGCCGCGCCGCCTCGATGCCCCGGGGATCGAACGGGAAATCCCCGTCCTCGTCCGTCCACGCCTTGGCCAGGGGCTCCAGGGCGGCCTCGGACAAAAAGGCAACCTCCGAATCGCCCAGGGCGTTTCCGGCCAGCGGACGGGCCAGCGTGTTGGCCGCCGCCTGCGGGATGTCCCGGAAGGCCCCCCAATCGTCCAGCAGCCCCAGCCCCAGCAGCCGGTCCAGGGCCGCCTCCGGGTCCGCGACCCCGGATGCGGCGGCCACCGCCGCCAGGGCCGGGCGCGGCACCGGGAGGCCGTCCTCGAACAGGGTGTTTGCGCGCAGGGTGGCTGTCTGCGGTTCGGTCAGGGCCTCGCGGTAGGTCTTGAGGGCCACCCGCGCGAAGAAGGCTTGGGCCGCGTTGTCCTCGGCGGGTGCCTCGCCGGTTTTTCGCCAGTGTTCCACCGCCGCCACAGCCCGTTCCGCCACCTCCCGTTCCCCGGCCAGCAGCGGCCGGGTCAGCAGGTCCTGCAATCCCGGGTTGCCGGCCGCCGTCGCCAGCAGACGGCCCCGCAGGGTGGGTTCGTCGTTGGCTTCCCCGGCTTCGGGGGCGCCCGGCGCGTCCGGTCCGGCCAGGGCGCGGGCGGCGCGGAACTGCTTTTCCCGTTGCCGCGTGCTCATCGGGGTGAGCGGCACCGCCCGGAGCCGGTCCGCCCAATCGCCGCCCAGGCCGTCGGGCAGGGTAAACGTGAACCGGCTGGTCAGCAGAAGGCGCGCGCGGGTCTGGCCACGTGTCCGGCAGAACGCCCGGATCACCCCCGCCAGCACGGCACGGTACGCGGACTTGACCGGAGTGGCGGCCTCGTAGCCGGCCTTCGGCGCCTCCAACAGGCGCTCCAGGTCGTCGATCACCAGCAGAATGGGATTAGCGTCGAACGGCCCGGTCAGCATCGCCTCCAGGGCATCGCCCAGCTTTTCCGGCGCATCGCCCAGATTCGATCCCCAGGCCGCCGCCCAGCCCTCCCGCTCCCTCGGCGGCAAGGCCTCGATCAGCCTGCCGAACACCGCTTCGGCGTCATATCGCTCGAAGATCACCACCGGAGCCAGGTCCGGCCGCCGCTGGGCGATCCGGGCCGCCAGGCTGGACTTGCCCAGGTTGCCCATGCCATGGATCAGGACCCCGGCCGCGTCCCCGTCGGCGAAGGCCCGCAGGATGGCTTGCGCTTCCCGCCGCCGCCCCACGAAGGCCCGCGCGGCGGCCACCGGCACGCCCTCGCCCTTGGCGTCCAGGAATTCCTTCTGGCCGGCGTTTCGCCGGAACGGCCGCCGTTCCCCGTCCGCCCGGCACAGCGCGCCGCCGCCCCTTGGCCCCAGGTACAGCCGGGCCAGATGCCAATGCTGTCCGATTTGGGGGTCTTGCAGATGATCCCGCAGCAGCGCCCGCCGCGCCGCCGCTGCCGCGTGGGGCACCGAATCCCGCGCCGCCAGCCGCTCGTAGAACCTCGCCGCGAAGTCGGTCGCGTCCAGGTCATGGACCGACCCGTCCCAGCCCAGCACGTTCGGGACCCCGGACTGGATCAGCCGCCGCGTGAAAGGTTCCGCCGCGTCGGTCTCGCCCCCCCGCTCCGCCGTCCGGCAGGCCGACAGGACCACCAGCCCCGGGAGATGCGTCCCGAGAGTTTCCGACAACCGCGCGGCGGTGGTCTTGTCCTGCCCGCCTTCGGGTGTCTCCAGGGCCAGAAACGGCCCGTCCGCCGAATCGATGTCCCCATGGCAGGACAGGTGCAGCACCTCCAGGGACTCCTCGTCGGCGACGCGCGGCCCCAGGAACTCCAGGCAGCCGCTTTCCTCCACGAGGAGTTGAAGCCTCAGCCGCTCGGTGGCCGACAGGATCGCCGCTTCCTCCGCCTCGTAATCCAGTTCCCGTTGCCCCTCGGGCGCGGCGGCCATGAACAGGGCCCGCAGGTCGGTGTAGGGGGGCGCAACGGGTGCTTCGGGGGGTCCGATCCGCCGGGTGACCAAGAAGGGACGCTGTGAATCGGCGGCCAGGAACCGTCCGTCCTTCGCCAGCAGCTCCCAGGGCGCGTCCAGCAGGGCCTGGGCGATGCCTTCGACGGTCCCCGAAACGGCGATCTCCAGGTCCAGGGCGCCGACGGTCTTCCCGACCCAGGCGGACGCCCGACCGTCGCGGTCCAGCCAGTCGAACAGCTCCGTCCCCAGGATCGCCAGGACATCCGGGGTCCGCGCGATCACCGCGCGGCGGTACCTCGCGGAGACTTCACCCAGGACTTTTTGCGCGTCCTTGACGGGCCAGCGGGACGTGTTGTGGAGGCTTTCCCCGTCGATCTCGAACACGACGTCGGTTGTCCCCGCGATTCTCAGCCGCGCCTTCATCGTCGCCCCCGTCTCGACTCCACGCCTCGCGAGAGAAGTATTTCAAAAAGATCGTGGACGGTCGAGACTCAGCCCGCCTTGCCCCCGAATCGCTCCGCCGCCTCGCGCAGCGGGTCGTCGGCGCGGCGACACGGCGCGGCGCCGACGCCAAGGATCATTGCGCGGACTCGCCCGAACCGCCCGTGCCGCCCGTCTGATGATCCTCGGCCGCCCGCGCCAGCGCCCGATAGGCGCGGATGCTGAACGGGATGGTGCCGAGGTAGAACAGCAGCAGCAGGGTCACGGTCAGCCACGGCGCGGTGATCAGCGACGCGGCGATGATCACCGCGCCGAGCATCACCGGCAGCACCCTTTCGGGCGGCACCTTGACCCGCTTGAACGAGAAGGTGGGGATCGGGCTGACCATCAACCCGGCCACCACCAGCATCACCGGGATCACCAGCAGCGGGTGGCGCAGTGCCTCGATCTCGAACTGCACGTGGAGCAGAAGCGGCATCAGGCCGAGCCCGGCCGCCGCCGGGGCCGGCACCCCGGTGAAGAAGCGCGACGTCCAGGCCGGCAGGTCGTCGCCGCCGTCGGCGACGTTGAAGCGGGCCAGCCGAAGCCCGGCGGCGAGCGCGAACAGCAGCGTCACCGTCCAGCCGAACCGCCCGGCATCCTCAAGCGCCCACAGGTACATGAGCAACGCCGGAACGATCCCGAAGGCGACGAAATCGGACAGCGAGTCCAGCTCCGCTCCGAACCTGCTGGTCCCCTTGAGCAGCCGCGCGATGCGGCCGTCCAGGGCGTCGAGCACCGCCGCCGCCAGGACCGCCAGCAGGGCCGGCTCCCACTTCTCCTGTAGGCCCCAGCGGATCGCGGTCAGCCCGGCGCAGGTCGCCAGCAGGGTCAGGATGTTGGGAATCAGGACGTTGAAATTCAGGCTCCGCAGGCGGCGGCGGCGCGGTCGGAACATCAGCGGACCACCCCGCCGCGCCGTCCCTCCGTGCCGCGCAGGTCGGCGATCACCGTCTCGCCGGCGATCGCGGTCTGCCCCTCGACGACCAGCGGCGCGATCCCGTCCGGCAAATAGACGTCGACCCGGCTTCCGAAACGGATCAGCCCGAACCGTTCGCCGGTGCGCACCGACTGGCCGTCGCGCGCCTCGCACAGGATCCGCCGCGCCACCAAGCCGGCGATCTGCACCACCGCCAGATCGCGCGAAACGCCATCGACCGGATGCGCCAGGTCGACCCGGATCGACATCCGCTCGTTGTCGACGCTGGCCTTGTCCAGCGACGCGTTGAGGAACTTGCCGGGCCGGTAGGCCAGTTTGCGCACCGTGCCGTCGATCGGCATCCGGTTCACGTGCACGTTGAACACGTTCATGAACACGCAGACGCGCGGCCTCGGCGCGTCGCCCATGTCCAGCTCCGGCGGCGGCGGCGCGCGATCCACCGTCTGGACCAAGCCGTCGGCCGGGCTGACCAGCAGACCGTCGCGGCGCGGCGTCACCCGATCCGGGTCGCGGAAGAAATAGACGCACCAGACGGTCAGCAGCGCGCCGATCAGGCCGAGGGGTTCCCACAGCATCCACAGCACGACGCTCGCCAAACCGAAAAGGCCGATGAACGGCCAGCCGGCGCCGTGGACGCGGGGAATGACTGTTTGCAACGACGAAATCAAGGCTCGGTTCCCATCGGAGAATGTTGGACGGTCGCCTTGCGGGGCGCGTTTCGGCAATTGGAACTCACACCCCGCCCGGGTGTGTGAAGGCGTGGCCCGAAGTGATTACAATAATAGGGTGTTGGCGCCATGTGGTCCCCGTGCCGCCGAGGCATCCCGAAAGGTGGACGAGATGACGCGCTCAAGCAAGGTTTTCGGCCCGATCCTTCCCATTGTCTGACCCCGGGAGGGCGGCGGGATTCGGGCCCGCCAATGCCTCCCAGAACACGGCCGAACAGGATCAACGGCACGAGGCAGGAGCGATTCACCGTCCGGCGCCTCCGGACACGCGAGCCGAGCCGGCATCGACGGGCAGCGCGAACACCTGCCCGGGATAGATCAGGTCGGGGTCGCCGATCTGCTCCCGGTTGGCCTCGAAAATCAGGCTGTAGGCGAATCCGCTACCGTAGGTGCGGCGGGCCAGACGCCAGAGGCTGTTGCCCGGCTGCACCACCACGAAGGCGTCGCCGGGCGCCAGGTCCAGCGGTTCGGCGTGGGAAAACGGAGTCGTCACCCGGGCCAGAACCTGCCCCGTCTCGCTCACCGCGTCGGCGCGCAGGGTATACAGCCCGGGTCGGCTGACATGGTCGGGGGTCAGCGACCATCGGCCGGCGGCGTCGGCCGTCGCGTCGCCCAGATGCTCGTTGTCCAGATAGACCCGCACCGTGTCGCGGGGTTTCGCCCGGCCGCCGATCGCGAGGTGTCCCGAGGAGTCGTAGTCGAGCACGTCGAGGGCCAGCCCGCGCGGCCCCTCGATCCCCTTGGCGGGAGTCTGCAGCACCCTCGACGGCCCCTGCCCATCGCGCGGCACGGCGACGGCCAGCGACCCGCCGCCGCCCGGCCGTCCGGTCACGTCGCGCCCGTGCTCCGGCACCACCAGCACCACCGCGCTGTCCGATTCGGTCCTGACGCCGTCCGCCCCCGTCGCGTCGAGAAGCAACCGCCGGCTGCCCGGGGCGAGCGGCCGGCCCGGCACGAACACCCATTCGCCGCGCACATCGGCCGTCGCCTCGCCCAGCACGTCGTCGCCGTCGCGGATCGTCACCGTGGCGCCGGGCGCCGCCCGGCCGGCCATCACCGCGTCGCCGCGCGGATTGATGCGCACCACGTCGAAGCTCGGCGGCGGCGCGCCGACCGATCCCGGGATCGTGTCGTCCTCGATCGGCGACGGCGCGGCGACTCCCGGCGCCGGCATCACCGGGCCGGCCGATTCCCGAATCGCCGGGGGCTCGCCTTCGCCGTCGACGATCAGCAGGCTGACGCCGATGGCGATGGCGACCAGAACGCTGCCGACCCCCGCGATCAGCAGCGGACGGACCAGGGTGCCGGGCTCGTCGCCGTGGGACATGTCGTTCGCGTGCTCCAAGAAATGCCATCGAATATCGTAATACGCCATCTCCGGAAGCGCCATCTTCCGTCGGCGGTTGACGCGATGCTATGACATATCATTATTGGCGACGCTCGAAACCCCTGCTCCCCGGAGGCTCCGATGTCCGATCCTCAAGACTCCCCCGCCCCGATCCGCGTCTGGGACCTGCCGACGCGGCTGGTCCACTGGCTGCTGTTCGTCCTGGTGACCTTTTCGCTGGTCACCGGCCTGCTCGGCGATCCGTCGCTGATCGAAAATCACATGCTCGTCGGACAGATCACCCTGGTCCTGGTGGTGTTCCGAATCGTCTGGGGCCTGGTCGGCAGCCCACGCTCGCGATTCGCCGACTTCGTTCCCGCGCCCGGGCGGGTGATCGCCTACCTGAAGACCGGCCGGGCCGCCACCCCGGGTCACAACCCGCTGGGCGCCTTCTCGGTACTCGGCCTGCTGGTCCTGCTGCTGGCGCAGACGGTCACCGGCCTGTTCGCCAACGACGACATCTTCAACGAGGGGCCGCTGGCCGGCTCGGTCGACAAGGGCGTCAGCGACTGGATGACCGGGATTCACGAACTCTCCGGAAACCTATTGATCGCCTTGATCGCGCTGCACGTGCTGGTGGTCGTGGTCCATCGCCTCAAGGGCGACAATCTGATCCTCGCCATGATCACCGGCCGCAAGCCGCGACAGGACGCGGCCTGGGAGGACCGGCCCTACGCCTCTTCGCTCCTCGCCGCCGTCCTGCTGGCGGCCAGCGGTGTCCTGGTGTGGCTGCTGGTCACCCTGTAGCGGCGAGTTCCGCCGCCGCGACCCGGCGTCGATCTCGATCGGCGTCGGGCCTCGTCCAGGGCCACACCGGGCCGCTCACCCCGTCCAGCGCACCCGGCGCCAGAGCCCGCGCCCGCAACCGGTGCGGCGCCTCGCCGGGCATCACGATGCCGACGTCGGCCGCCGGGACGAAGCCGAACCGCTCGTAATAGACCGGGTCGCCGACCAGCAGAACCAGCCGGTGCCCGCGCGCCCGCGCGGCGTCCAGCGATGTCTCGATCAGCCGCCGCCCGAGACCGCCGCCCCGCAGCAACGGGTCGACCGCCAGCGGACCCAGCAGCAGGGCCGGAATCCCGGCGGCGCCGATCGAGACCGGCCAGTAGCGGATGCTGCCGACCACCCGGGCGTCCCGCAGGGCGACCCGGCCCAGATCGGCCAGCGGCGCCACGTGGCGCCGATAGGCATAGGACTGCCTGGACCACCGGTCGGGGCCGAAGGCGGTATCCAACAGGGTTTCGATGGCGGCGGCGTGGCCGCTCCGTTCGGCGATCAGGGACGTCATGGTCGGGGGTCTCTCTCGGGTCGGTCTGCCGGGGGCTTGCGCCAGGGGTCCCGAAATCCGAGACGAACCGATCCGGCGCGCGGTCAAGGAAGGATGCCGCGTCGTCGTCGCAGGGCGGCCGAACCGCCGGTGGGGATCGAATGCCGACTCATGGCGCGCACTTTCGTCGGCGACAAGGATTCTGTCAAGAACGATTCGCGCCCCACCCCTTGCAACGCAAGCGGGGCGGCCAAGGCCGCCCCGCGCGTCACGCCGAAGCTTCGGGCGGTCTACTTCCGGCGATAGTCCTCGTGACAGCTCTTGCAGGTCTTGCCGAGTTCCATCACCGCCGGCGCGAAGGCGATCTCGTCGGCCGCCGCGAGCTTGGCGGCCGCCTGCCGGAACGCCTCGACCGCCTTGGCGAAACCTTCGGCGTCGGACCAGATGTTGGCCTTGGCGCCGGTCTTGCCCTCGCCGGACCCGGCCGGGAACAGGCCGGCGGTCATGTTGGCCAAGGCGAGCATGCCGGCGGCATGATTCCTGGTATCCTCGGAGAAGGCCATTTCGCCCTTGGCAACGGCGACCATCGGGCCCATGTGGGTTTTCATGCCCTGGAACAGGCCCTTGCGGGCGTCGATCGGGTTCTCGTCGGCGGCCATCGCCGGAACGGCGACACAAAGCGCGCAGGCGGTCAGGGCGGCGTGAAGAGTTTTCGCGAACATGGGGTTTCGATACCTCCGGTTTATGAGAATCACGGGCTCATGAAGAGAGCCCGCCGCGCGCAACGCGCCGACGGGTTAACGAATAACTACATCCTAGACAGCCGCCGTTCCGTGACCTAATCACAGTCGCGTGATTTTCGCGCCATCCCGGGAAGGGGAATCCCATGCAAAACGTCCGCTCCATCTGCGTCTTCTGCGGGTCCCGCGCCGGGACCGATCCGGCCTTCTCGGACGCCGCCGCGCGCCTCGGCGACCTGCTTGTCGAGCGCGGCATCCGCCTGATTTACGGAGGCGGCGGAATCGGACTGATGGGCATCGTCGCCAAGCGGGTCATCGAGCGGGGCGGCGAGGTGATCGGCATCATTCCCGACTTCCTGATCAAGATGGAGGTCGGCAGCCTGCCGGTCACCGAGCAGGTCGTAGTCGGCAGCATGCACGAGCGCAAGGCCGAGATGTTCGCCCGCGCCGACGCCTTCGTGGTTCTGCCGGGCGGTTTCGGCACGCTCGACGAGTGCATGGAGATCACCACCTGGAAGCAGCTTCGCCAGCACGACAAGCCCATCGTGCTGCTGGACGTCAACGGTTACTGGGCGCCGCTCGCCGACCTGATGAACCAGATCGTCCGAGGCGGGTTCGCCCATCACAAGGTGGCCGACCTTTGGGTCCGGGTGGACGCGCCGGAGCAGGTGTTCGACGCCATCGCCACCGCCCCGCAATCGGACGACGAAATCCTGACCAGCCACCTGGAGCGGATATAGGACCCCCACGCCGTGACCCTGACGCATCTGTTCGTTGTCGCCCTTGTCCAGGGAATCACCGAATTCCTGCCGATTTCCAGTTCCGGGCACCTGATCCTGATCCCGCCGCTGACCGGCTGGCCCGACCAGGGAATGCTGATCGACGTGGCGGTGCACGTGGGCACCCTGCTCGCGGTGATCGTCTATTTCCGGCGCGACGTGCTGGACATGGCGCGGGGACTTGTCAGCCTGGCTCGCGGCCGCCTCGACGGACCCGGCCGGCTGCTGGCGCTGGCCCTGATCGCCACCGTTCCGGTCGTCGTCGTCGGCGTCCTCGCCAAGGACCTGATCGCCGCGACGTTTCGCGAGAACGTGCTGGTGGTCGGCTGGGCGACCCTGGTGTTCGGTCTGGTCATCTACGTCACCGACCGCTACGGGGTAACCCTGAAACGAATCGAGCACCTGCGCGCTTCCGACGCGGTGATCGTCGGGCTGGCCCAGGTGCTGGCCCTGATTCCCGGCACCAGCCGCTCGGGCATCACCATGGCGGCCGGGCGCCTGCTCGGGATGGAGCGTCCGGAGGCCGCGAGGTTCTCCATGCTGATCGGCATCCCGGCGATCCTCGGGGCCGGCCTGCTGGCCGCCAAAGACCTCCACGAGTCCGGCAACGCCCAACTGACCGGGGACGCCCTGCTGGCCGGCGGACTGGCCTTCGCCTCGGCGCTCATCGCCATCTGGGGCCTGATGGCCTGGCTGAAGCGGGCCACGTTCACTCCGTTCGTGATCTATCGGGTGGTGCTTGGGATCGGATTGCTGGCCTGGGCCTACGGAACCTGAAGCGGCCTCCTTCATTGGATTGACCGGAAACGTTCATCCGCGGGTCATGGTCTCGTCATGCCGTGGCAATGCCGCTTGGCAACACTGCCCGGGTTCGCGACCGAAATCGAGTCCCCGAACGTATCCGATCCAATCTGGTGTGGGAGTGGTATCCATGAGATCCAATCTTCTTCGCGTGACGGCGCTCGCCGGCGCCCTCGGCGGTTTTCTCGCCTGCGCGGCCATCGCCGGCGACGCGCCGACCCAACCCTACGGAGTGCAGAGCGGCGACGTGACCGCCCATTCCGCCATCATCTGGGGCCGCAGCGACCGCGCGGCGCGGATGGTGGTCGAGGTGGCGACCAAGGCCGACTTCTCCGACGCGCGACGCATCGAGGGCCCGGCGGCGCTGGAAGACAGTGATTTCACGGCCAAGGTCGACGTCGATGGCCTGCCGTCCGGCCGCAGGATCAATTATCGGGTAACCTTCGTCGACCTTGAGGACATCTCGGTCATCAGCCGACCGGTAACCGGCAGCTTCCACACCGCGCCGACCGGCACCCAGGACATCCGCTTCCTGTGGTCGGGCGACACCGCCGGCCAGGGCTGGGGCATCAATCCGGCCTGGGGCGGCATGAAGATCTACAAGGCGATGGCCGAGACCAACCCGCACTTCTTCATTCACAACGGGGACTATGTCTACGCCGACGGCCCGATCCCGGCCGAAAAGAAGCTGGCCGACGGCTCGGTGTGGCGCAACGTCACGACCCCGCAGACCGACAAGGTGGCCGAGAACCTGGACGAATTCCGGGGCCGCTATCGCTACAATCTCATGGACGACCACTTCCGCGCGTTCAATGCCCGGGTGCCGCAGTACGTGCAGTGGGACGACCACGAAACCACCAACAACTGGTACCCGCAGGAGATGCTGACCGGCGACGACCGCTACGCCGTCAAGTCGGCCGCCCTGCTGTCGGCGCGCGCCAAGCAGGCGTTCGCGGAATACACCCCGATCCGCTACTCGGCCGAGGCCGAGAAGATCTACCGCAAATTCGGCCACGGTCCGGCCATGGACCTGTTCATCATCGACATGCGCACCTACCGTGGCCCCAACACCGCCAACCGGCAGCCCGAAATGGGCCCGGAGACCGCGTTCCTGGGCGCCGAGCAGGTCAAATGGCTGAAGCGCGAGCTTCTGGCGTCCAAGGCGACCTGGAAGGTGATCGCTTCCGACATGCCGATCGGCCTGATCGTGCGCGACGGCAAGGAGCATTTCGAGAACATGGCCAACGGCGACGGACCGGCCCTCGGACGCGAGCTTGAATTCGCCGACCTGTTGCGCTTCATCAAGGACGAGGGCATCGCGAACGTGGTGTTCTTCACCGCCGACGTCCACTACACGGCGGCCCACTTCTACGATCCGGCCAAGGCCCGGTTCGAGCACTTCTCGCCGTTCTGGGAGTTCGTGTCCGGCCCCCTCAACGCCGGCACCTTCGGACCCAACGACATCGACAACACCTTCGGCCCGCAGGTGGTGTTCCAAAAGGCCCCCGAAGGCGGCCAGGTGAACCTGCCGCCCAGCGCCGGCCTTCAGTTCTTCGGCCAAGCCGACATCGACGGCGAGACCCAGGTCATGACGGTGTCCCTCAAGGACCTGACCGGCGCCACCCTCTACACGGTGGACCTGAAGCCGGTCATGTAGGGCAAGTCGAATGGCGGCCCTTCAAAAGACGGGACGCCCGGCCGGGAGGTGGCTCCGCCTCCCGGCATTCCTGTTCATCCTGACGATCCTCGACCCGGCCCGGGCGGCCGAACCGGACGCGGCGGCGCGCGCCGCCATCGCCGCCCACTGCCAGCGCTGCCACCCGGCGCTGCCCGGCGGCGGCTGGCAGACGATGATGACGCGCCCCCTGACCCGAGCACAGATCGAGAACCAGATGCGACGGATGGAGGAGGAGTTCAGCGCCTTCCCCTCGGACGCCGAGGCGGCGGCGATCGTCGACTTCCTGGATCGCAACGCGCGCACCAGGGCGCCCTGAACGATCGGGATATCAGCCGGCGGCCGCCAGCAGGTCATCGACTCCGGCCGCCCGCGCCCGCACCGCCACGCGCCCCGGTTCGGGGTGGCGCAGGGCGAGGGCCAGCACATGGGCCGGACCCGGCCGGAAGCGCCGCAGCAGCCAGTCCGTCGCCGCCGACGCCCCCGGCGCGAACGTCACCCCGGGTGGCTCCCAGTCGACCGCGAAGGAGTCGAGCGGCATCGCGAGCCCTCGCCCCAGCGCCTTGATCACCGCCTCCTTGAGGGTCCAGACGGCGAACAGGCCGTCGGTCCGCCGGTCGTCCGGCAGCGCCCTGAGCGCCACGACCTCGGACGGAGCGAAAAAGCGCTCGGCAAGTTCCAGGGTCAGATCACCGCGCTCCCGCCGTTCCACGTCGACCCCCACCTCGTGGCCGACCGCGAGGGCCACCGCCGCCATGCCCCGGGCATGCGACAGGTTGACCCGCAGCGGCGGCGCTCCCGGCGGCATCACGGCCTCCGGCTTGCCATGGGCGCCTTCGGCGAAGCGCCAGTCGGCGGGTGAAACGGGAACCCGGGACGAGAGCATGGCCCGCATCAGCGCGTGGCCGGCGACATAGGATCGGCGATCCGCCTCGACATGGAACCGCGCCGCGCGGTTCCGCTCGCGGCTGTCCAGGAGCCTCTCCAGGGCCGGCCAAAGCGTCGCGTCGACGGTGTCCGGATCGAGCCAGCGGATGAGAACGGTATCGCCGTCGAGGCTTCGGCGTGTTTTCGGATATGCCATTCTCGAAACGGAATCGTTGGTCGGGGCGGTGCCCCCGGCCGGGCACCGGACGGCAGTCTAGCACGGCGCCCCGGCACCGTCGAAACGCGCGACGGACGAACGACAAGCGCGATCACCGGATCGCCACGACCGAGGCGATCCCCAAATGCGTCGCCCGTCGGCCCAAAACGGATCCCTCGTGCAAAAAAAATTTAGGGGGCATTCGCGTCCTTTCCTCCGGCATATTCCTGCTCCAAGCAAGCTCCTATTTTGATCATATGAAACGATGGCGCCCCTATCCGCCCGTATAGGATTGTTTCATTTTTTTCAACAGGTTCATAAATTCGGTATCGACCAAAGCGATGCCATGGCGCGCCATCCTGACTGGATTCCGGGCGCGCGTTTCGACCCCGAAATTGAACCTAGTGTTGCGGACCACGCGGGATCCGCAACCCGTATAGGTCCAGGAGTAAACAATTTTTCGCTTAAAGCTTATGCAAGAATTTGCTATACAGCGGTTCCCTAGTACCACTAAGGTTCAGGGCAATTGATTTTCCTTACCCCGCATGGGCTGGCTTGGTGCCGTGGCGACAAATCACGAACCAAGCAGGGGGCGTGAGTGGTTCGCGTATTCAAGCATTATATCGGTGTCTACGCGATCGTGCTGGCCACCGTCGAAGCCTTCCTTTTCTTCGTCCTGCTGCTAGTCGGGGAGGCCGCCCGGAACTGGTACCGGGGGCTCGGATTCGACATCCAGCCGAGCAATCTCCCGCTGACCTTCATGCTGGCGGCGGTGTCGTTCCTTGTGATGGCGGCCCTGGGTTTATACAATCGACAGGTCGTCAATGATCTTTCCAACTCCCTAAAACATGCATTGCCGGCCTTTCCCCTGATATTCGTCGCCCAAATCATCTACTTGTTTATCTATTCCCGGTTCGTCGACGTCAACTCGACCTATTATCAAGGCATCCTCATCGTCGTTCTGCCGGCCGCGTTCATCGTGTTCTTCGCGCTTCGCGGGTTCGCGATGGAGATATTGCCCCTGCGCGTGTTCCGGCGTCAGGTCCTGGTGCTGGGAACGGGGGACCTCGCGATACGGATCGCCCAGTTGTTCCAGCGCGCGCCGCGCCACCATTTCAGCATTTTCGGCTTCATCCGCACCGGCGAGATTGATTGCAACGAACCTCCGGAGGAAGTCAGGCCGGTCCTGCCGGTCGACTTGATCGAGGAACGCGGCGCCTTGAAGCGCTATGTGCTGGAGAACGGCATCGACGAAATCGTGTTCGCGTCCCGCGAACGGCGCCGCTCGCGGAGCAACGATGCCTTCGGGTTGCCGGTCTGGGAACTGCTGGAATGCAAGCTGGCCGGCGTCAAGGTCACGGACTACGCATCGTTCTGGGAGCGCGAGGCCGGGGAATTGGACCTGGACGAACTGCGGCCGGGGTGGCTGCTGTTGTCGGACGGGTTTCGAATCGCCACGTCGCGCAGGGTTTTCAAACGGCTGTTCGACGTGACGGTCAGCCTGCTCATTCTGATCTTCAGCCTGCCGCTGACCATCCTGGCCGCGCTCCTGGTCAAGGTGACCAGCCCGGGTCCGATCTTCTACCGCCAGGAGCGGGTGGGACTCGACGGCGAGACGTTCGAGGTCCTGAAGTTTCGCAGCATGCGCACCGACGCCGAAAAGAACGGCCCTCAATTCGCGACCAAATCGGACCCGAGGGTCACCCCGATCGGCCGCTTCATCCGCATGACCCGGATCGACGAAATCCCCCAGGTCATCAACGTGCTCAAGGGGGACATGAGCTTCATCGGCCCACGTCCGGAGCGCCCGGTCTTCGTCGGCAATCTCAGCGAGAGCATCCCCTTCTACGGCGAACGCCACGCGGTCAAGCCCGGCATTTCCGGCTGGGCCCAGATCAACTACCCGTACGGCGATTCGACGGAAGACGCCAAGCGCAAGCTCGCGTTCGACCTCTACTACGTGAAGAACGGCAGCACGTTCCTGGACCTGCTGATTCTATTGCAGACCATCCGGGTGGTCCTGTTCCCGTCCGCCGGCGGCGCGCGTTAAGGCGATTTGCGCCCGAGGCGAGCCGCCTTGGGGATTCGCCGGCAAGCTTCGATCACCGTCCGGCGCCTGCTCGGCGGCGCTCAGCAGCGGACGCAGGATGCGGGCCAGTTCGGCGATATGCGGATCCTGGAACATCTGATCGTGCCAGCCGCTGACCGGCGCCGTCATGGTCAGGTTCGGCAGCAGGCGCCGCCACGGACGGAACAGAAGAAACCGCAGGCGGCGCGCCGTCGTCGACATGATCAGCACCGCCGCGCCGTCGTAGCCGGCCGGCTTGAACCGGCACATGGCCTCGACCTGGGCGATCAGCCCCTGGTCCGTGAAAATCTGCTTCAGGGGACGCTTGAACCAGCGCTCGGCCGGCTTGCCAAGCGACAGAACCACGGCGCGCACCAGCTTGAAGACCGCATGGCTGAACCGCGGCAAGTATGGAAAAAACGTGTCGAGAAGCACGACCGGGGCGACCGGCCGCCCCTCGGCGCGCAACAATCGCGCCACTTCGAGGGCCACCACGCCACCCAGGGAGAACCCGACGAGCTGGTAAGGGCCATTGGGCAGGATATTGCGCATTTCCTCGGCATAGCGGCGCGCCAGACGTCCGATCTCGACGTGCAGCGACTGTCCGGGTTCGCGCGGCGGCACCAGGGCGAAGAACGGCTGCATCGTATCGATTCGCCGCCCGAGGACGCTGAAGCTGACCAGATCGCCATGCCCCGGCGCGACATAGAACACGGGAGTCCCCTGGCCGCCCGCGCGGACCTGGACAATATGGCCGTGCGCGCCCTGCTCCGCCTTCTGGAGCTCCATCGCCAGGGCCTCTATGGTCGGCGTCTGCATCACCGCCGTCGGCGATATCCGTTGCCCCAGCTCTTCCTGGATTCTGGCGACCAGACGCAGGGCGACAAGCGAGTGGCCGCCCATTTCCAGGAAGTTGTCGCGCAGCCCGATACGTCGGCGCTGCAAGACCTCCTCCCATATCCGGACCAGCACCCGCTCGATCTCGGTGGCGGGCGGCACGTAGGCCGCCGCCCGCCGATCCTCGACGCCGGTCGGCTCGGGCAGGGCCGCCAGATCCACCTTGCCGTTGGGCAGCAGCGGCAAGGCATCCATCGCGATGATGAAGGACGGCACCATGTAGGCGGGCAGGCGCTCGCCCAGGAACGCGCGCAGGGCGGCCCGCCCGACCGCCGAATCGGCGGCCACCACATAGGCCGCCAGACTGCCCTCGCCACCGCTCGGCGGGTGCACCGTGACCACCGCCTCGGCAACCGCCGGGTGGTCGCGCAGCTTGGCCTCGACGGCCGACGTTTCGACCCGAAATCCGCGCACCTTGACCTGACTGTCCAGGCGTCCCAGGAACTGTAGCGTCCCATCCGGCCGCCACATGGCGAGGTCGCCGGTCCGGTACAGGCGCCCGGCGCCGGAGACATCGAACGGATCGGCCACGAAGCCACGATCGTCGGACCCGCCGTCGCCCAGGTAGCCGCGCGCCAACCCGATCCCGCCGATCACCAGTTCCCCCGGCACGCCGTCGGGTTGCGGGCGCAGGGCCTCGTCGACCACGTGGACTTGCGCCCCGGCCACCGGCCGGCCGATCGGCAGCGATCCGGTCCGATCGTCGTCGCACGGCCAGTGGGTGGCGAAGATGGCGGCCTCGGTCGGCCCGTAAAAGTGGTGCAGCCGTGCCCGGTTCCGATCGCGGAACAGGTTCGCCACCTCGCCGCTCAGGGATTCACCGCCGCAGATCACGTGACGCAACGCCGTGCAGTCGCCAAGTTCCGGCTGATCGCAAAGATGAACGAGCAGCGACGGCACGCAGGAGATCAGGGTGATCCGATGACGCCGCATGGCGGCGACCATCTCCGAGGGGTCCTGCTGGATGCCGCCACGCGGCAGCACCAGCCGGGCACCCGCCACCAGCGGCGCGAACAGCTCCCACACCGAGGGATCGAAACTCAGGGGAATGCTCTGCAACAGGCAATCGTCGGAACCGATGTCCAGGGTCCGCACCTTCCACATCAGGCGCGGAACCACCGACCGATGAGGCATCATGACCCCTTTCGGCCGCCCGGTGGAGCCCGACGTGAAAATCACATAGGCCAGGCTATCCGGGTCCGCCCGCTCCTCCAACGGCGCCGGATCGCCCACCGCCGGAAACTCCGACAGCCGGACCACCACGGCCCGGCCGGCCACGTTGCCCGGAAGGCGGTCGAGCAGCGAGTCCTCGGCCAGGATGACGCGCGGCGCGCCGTCCTCGATCAGCACCGCCAGGTGCTCGCGCGGATAGGTCGGATCGAGCGGCAGATAGGCTCCGCCCGCCTTCAGCACCGCCAGGACGGCGACCACCATCGACGGCGCGCGCGGCAGGAAGACTCCGACCACCGAATCGCGCCCCACTCCGTGGGCGCGCAGGACATGGGCCAGCAGCGTGGCCTGACGATCCAGTTCTCGGTAAGTCAGAACCGTCGCGTCCAGGCCATCGGCGGATTGCACGGCGGGCGCCTCGGGGGTCGCGCGGGCGCGGTCGGCGATCAGCTGGTGCACCAGGCGCCCGTCATCGGCCTGGTCGGCCGGATCGACGCCACCGCTCGACCACGCCAGCAGGGTCGATCGGGCCGGCCGCGGGATCATGTCCAGCGACGCGATGGGCGTGTCCGGACGGTTGACGGCGTCGGCAAGCAGTTGCAGGTAGTGGTCGGCCATGTGGGCCGCCACGTCGGCGTCGAACAGATCACTGGCGTAATTGAGGGTGCCGTGCAAACGGTCGCCGAAGCGGAAGAACTCAAGGTTGAGGTCGAACTGGCCTTCCTGCTGCGCCAGCACCAGCGGCCGCAGCGACAGGTCGCCCGCCGTCGCGCCGTCTCTGACGTCGGTCAGGCCGAAGGCGATCTGGAACAACGGCGCGCCGCTTGGGTCGCGGACCGGGTTGAGTTGCTCCACCAGGACCGAGAACGGCAGTTCCTGGTGATCGAGGGCGTAGAGCAGATCCCCGCGCACCTGGCGGGCGAAGGCGGCGAAGGCCAGGTCGTCGGCGACCTCGGCGCGAAGCGTCAGTGGATTGACGAAATACCCGAACGTATGCTCGAAGCCGGGGCGAGTGCGCCCCGAACTGACGGTTCCGATGGCGAAGGTCTCGGTGCGGCTGTAGCGGCGCAGCAGGATCTGAAAGACAGCCAGCAGAACCACGAACCGGGTGACCCCGAGGTCGGCCGCCACGCCGCCCAGGCGTTCTTCCAGGGCCGGTGGAACGTTCACCGGCACCGAGCCGCCGGCGAAGTTCTGAACCGGCGGTCGCGGCCGGGCCACCGGCAATGTCAGGATGGGCGGCAGGCCGCCCAGGTGACGACGCCAGTAGGCCAGGTCCAGGGTCCCGCGCGGCCCGGCGAGCAGGGCTTCCTGACCGGACAGGTACTCCACGTAGGGACGCACCGGCGACGCCACGAAGGGTCCGCCCCGAGCGGACTCGTAGAGCGCGCGCAGATCCTCGAACAGCACGTTCATCGACCAGCCATCACATATGATGTGATGCAGGCAGAACACCAGCAGGCGCCGCTCCCCGTGCCGATACAGGAACGCCCGCGCGACCGGCGCCCCGGTCAGCGGGAACGGATGGTGGGCGTCGGCAACGATCCGCCGCAGGACATCGTCCTCCGCCATCGCGGGATCCAGAACCACCTCGGTCAGCCCGAGCGGCGGCGTTCCGGGCACGGGAGGCGCCGATTCCCAGGCCGGCTCGCCATGGCGCCGGATCAGGCGCAGACGCAGCAACTCGTGCCGCTCGGCCAGGGACTCCAGGGCCCGCCGCAGCGCCGCCTCGTCGAGCGGTCCCCGCAGGTCGACAGTCAGGTTGACGTTGTAGGCACTGGCGTCCTGCGCCAGGTGCTGCTGGAACCACAGGGCGCGCTGGCCACGGGTCAGCGGGAACCAGCGCCGGGTCTCGTCGTCGCATTTCTGCGGCATCGGGGCGGCCGGCTTGCGGCCCCCGGCCCGACGCTGACGCCGCAGGTCGGCGGCCAGGTCCTCCAGGCTGCGATCCTGCATGAAGGTGGTCATCGGCACGTCCACGCCCAGGCGGGTCTCGATCCGCTGGGCGAGCGCCGCCGCGGCCAGGGAGTCGAGACCATGGGCATGGAGCGGAAGCCCAACGTCCAATTGCGCCGGCTCGACGCCGAGGGCGGCCGCCAGTTCGGCCCGCAGAAGACCCGGAACGTCCTCCGACTCGGCAACCACCGCCACGGGTCCGGCGATCACCGGGCGGGGGTCGGCCACATCGGCCCAAACCTCGTCCAGGGCACCTTCCTGAAACGCCCCGCGAACGGCGTGCCGCATGATCTTGCCGCTCGACGTCTTCGGCGCCCGGCCCGGCTTGGTCAGGTACAGCCGCGCGAGCGGCACCTCGAACTCCGCCAGCACGGCGGCGCGAACGGCGGCCGACACCTCGGACAGATCGTGCTTGCGGAAATGGCGGGTCAGTTCGTGAACCAGAACCAACCGCTCCTCGCCGTCCTCCTCGACCGCGAAGGCGGCGCCTCCGGCGGCGGCCAGCACGGCATGGGCACGTTCGGCCGTCAGTTCCACGTCATGCGGATAGATGTTGCGGCCACGGATGATGATCATGTCCTTGAGACGTCCGGTAACGAAGAGTTCCCGGTCGTCCAGGAACCCCAGATCGCCGGTCCTGAGGAACGGACCGTCGTCCGGATCGCCGGCCAAGCGGGCCCCGAACGTCTCGAAGGTCGCCTCGGGGCGCCCCCAGTAGCCGCGCGCCACGTTGTCGCCGGTCACCCATATCTCCCCGATCCGGCGGTCGTCCAACCGCCGCCGGGTGTCCGGATCGACGATGATGATCCGCTGGTCCTGGATGGTGCGTCCGCTGCTGACCAGGGATCGCGCGTCGGGGGCGTCGATCGTCGCCGGGAGCGCCTCGTTCCGCTCCAGGGCCGCGCCGTCGTAGCGGCGCACCACGGGGAGTTCGGTCTTGCGTCCGCCGGCGACGATCAGGGTTCCCTCGGCAAGGCCATAGTTGGGATAATGGATCTCGGCCCGGAACCCATGCTCGGCGAACGTCGCGGCGAATGCGGCCAGGGTGTCGGCGCGCACCGGCTCGGCGCCGTTGAAGGCGACCCGCCAGCTTGAGAGGTCCAGTCCCTGGCGTTCCTCGTCCGTGGTCCGGTCGACGCAGAGGTCGTAGGCGAAATTCGGTCCGCCACTGGTATGCGGGCGGTATCTGGTGATCGCGCGCAGCCAGCGGATGGGGTTCTGGATAAACCGTATGGGCGGCATCAGAACGGCCTCGGTGCCCAGGTACAGGGGCTGTAGCAGGCATCCGATCAGGCCCATGTCGTGATAGACGGGCAACCACGACAGCATCGGCGTGTCGTTGGAATGACCCGTCGCCTCGGCGATCATGCGCATGTTGGCCAGCAGGTTGCCATGCGTCACCATCACGCCCTTCGGGGACGACGTGGAGCCGGACGTGTACTGCAGAAACGCCAAATCGCCCGGGGCCGGCTGCCCGGGCGCCTCCGGGCCTGGGGATTCGGCGTCCTCGATGACCCGCCACACCGGGCGCGCCAACTGCGGGTTGGTGGTACGCGCGTCGCCGATCTTGTCCAGGACGTCGCGATTGGTGAGCACGATGCTCGGCCGGCAATCCTCGATGATCGCCTCGATCCGGGTCAGCGCGCGGCTCGACATGGGGGCCGGCGACGGGACCGCGACGGCGCCCGAATACAGACAGCCCAGGAACGCGACCGCGAAGTCGAGGCCCGGCGGAAGCAGCAGCAGCACCCGGTCGCCGGGCTTGTGATGAAGACCCAGCAGGGCCGCCACGTCATGCGCCCGGGCATCCACGTCGCCGAATGTCAGGCGCTCGCTTTCGGTTTCGCCGTCGGCCAGGAACGTCAGCGCCTGTCGTTCGGGTCGGCGTTGCGCCCGGTCGCGCAGCACGTCGACAAAGGTCAGGGTTTCGGGGGCACGTCGGAGGAAAACGGTCATGGCGGACAAATCCACTTCATCGCTTGTTTTCCCGGCACCCGGCGACGTCAAGGGCCGCCGACGGCGGGACGAAACCCACTTCCCGAAAACAGACGTATCACGCTTGATCATTGTCGAAAAATGTTGCGTGTCAGCGACCGAATATGGGTTATATTCGACGCTAGGCGACACTGTCCCCGGTGGCAAGCCGTTTGCGGGAACGTCGCCGATGGGAGGGCGAGAGTGCTTTGGGGGCAGCGAACGCTCGCGCGAACACATTTCCTGGTTCGTCCAAAGCCGCAATCGTCTCGATTTTTCACCCTCATCCTTGCCGTCACCCCCTGCCCGGCGGGTTTCCGGCGCGGTCTTCCGTTCCGCGCGACCCGCATCGGCGCCGAGGCGATGCCGCGATCACCCCATGGCGGCGTCGACGCGTCCGAGGATGCGACCAGCCCGACGGCACCGGGAACCACCGACGACCCGAAGCGAGGAACCACCCCATGACCAGCACGCCGTTCTTCTCGGAACTCGGCCAAGTCCTGATGGCCGGGGACGTCATTACCGACGCCGAACACATCGCGACCTACACCCGCAATACCAGCGGCCTGGCGCGCGACGTGCCGGGAGTCGTCAGACCACGCGACACCGAGCAGGTACGGCGGGTGGTGGAGGCCGCCAACCGGCATAAAACACCGCTCTATGCGTTCAGCCGCGGCCGCAACTGGGGCATGGGATCGAAGCTGCCGGTGAGGAGCGGCTGCGTGCTGGTCGATCTGTCGGGCATGGACCGCATTATCGAGGTCGACGACACGTTCGGATATGCCGTCATCGAACCCGGCGTGACCCAGCGCCAACTGGCCGAGCATCTGGCGAAAACGAACTCCCGGTTCTTCCTCGACGTCACCGGCTCGGGCGCCGACACCAGCATCATCGGCAACACCATGGAGCGCGGGATCGCCTACAACACCCTGCGCATCGAGCTTTTGCAGCAGCTTCAGGTGGTGCTCGGCAACGGCGAGGTGATGGAAACCGGGTTCGGCCATTTCGCCGACACAAAGGTACAGCACCTGTGCAGGTTCGGAATCGGTCCGGGCCTCGATGGCCTGTTCGCGCAGTCCAACTTCGGCATCGTTACCCGCGCCACCCTCAGGCTGGTGCCCAATCCGGAGTTCCAGGCCACCTTCCTGCTCGGCCTGAAGGACGGCGCGCGCCTGGGCGAGTTGTTCGACGCGATGCGCGAACTGACCCACAAGGGCCTGCTGGAAAGCGTCGTCCACGTGGGCAACCGGCGGCGCAGCGAGATCACGGTCACGCCGATCATCTACCACTACATGAAGTCGCTCGACCCCCGAACCACCCGCGCCCAGGCGGCGGCGGTGGCCGACAGCCAACTCAGCGGCGATTGGAGCGCGATCGGCAACATCATGGGCACGCGCGGCCACGTGCTCCACGCGGCGCGTCGGATCCGCGCCGCGCTGGGCGGCTTCGGCAAGTTCCAGGTGATGACGCCCGGACTGCGCGACGTCGCCAAGTCGGCCCTCAAGGTCATTCCGCTGCGCAACACCCGCATCTTCCTCAACGCGGTGGAGCCGCTGCTCAAGCTGACCCACGGCGCGCCGACCAACGCCGCCCTTCACAGCACCTACTGGACGGTTTCCGACACCTCGCCGGACCCGACCGATCCGGATCAGGGACCGGGCGGCATCCTGTTCTGCTGCCCGATCGTGCCGATGCGGGCGGACGCGGTGACGCGGTCCATGCGGACGACCGAGGAAATCGGCCGGCAATTCGGCTTCGATATCGCCGTGACCCTCAACCTGATGCACGGCATGACCCTGGAAGGGGTGGTCAGCCTGGATTACGACAAGACCGATCCCGAGCGCGTCACGCAGGCGGTGGCTTGC